>CAYNAO010000045.1:0-1590 GCA_964395435.1 uncultured Candidatus Saccharibacteria bacterium | reverse complement strand
TCTCGCCCGGCGTGCGGTTCAATGCATCACGCAGGTCCGGATCCGCGCCGGCCCAAATGTCAGGCTGAATGTGGAGCCTTTTCCCGGTGTGCTTTCGATCTTCAACTCCGCACCATGGCGTTGCGCCACATGTTTGGTGATGGCCAGGCCCAAACCTGTGCCACCGGTCTCACGCGAACGACTGCGGTCCACCCTGTAAAAGCGCTCGGACAAACGCGGCAAGTGTTCCGGCGCGATACCAGGACCGGTATCGCTCACGGACAGCATGACCTGATCTGCATCACGCGACCAATGGACACGGATCGTGCCCCCAGCGGGCGTGTAACGCACAGCATTGCTCACCAGGTTGGAAATCGCGCTGAGCAGCTCTGAACGGACGCCCAGCAAAACCCACGCCGGCACCGCATCAAACAACAGCTCATGCACACAGCGACGCTGGTCGCCCTCTTGTCCCGACAAAACGGCAGACAAAGCCTGCGCATCAGACGCCACCTGGGTCATCAACTCCTGGATCGAAACTTTCTCGGACATGCCTGGCGGCAAGCTGCCTTCCAGCTGTGACAAGGTCAGCAAATCGGACACCAGGCTTTGCATGCGCGAAGCTTGGACCGCCATCAGGACCAGGTAGCGTTGCCGCTCTTTCTCAGGCAAGGGAATCGACTGCAGGGTCTCCACAAACCCGCTCAGCACCGTCAAAGGTGTGCGAATTTCATGGGACACGTTGGCCACAAAGTCACGTCGCATGGCATCGGCCAAAGCGATGGATGTGATGTCCCGCGTGAGCAGCAGCTGACGACCTTCACCATAGGCATGCAACTGAACGGACAATTTGACACTGTGCGCCACCGACAGGGAGCGGCCCTCGATGACCACCTCGGTGTCGTGTTGATCCTGCGCAAAATACCGGGAAAAAACAGGGTCACGCACTAAGTGCACCACATGCTGCAAAAGATCGCGTCGGATATCCAGCCCCAGATGCGCTGCTGCCGTGTCGTTGAACCACTCAATCCGACCCTGATCGTCCAGCAAGGTCACCCCATTGGGCGATGCCTGAATGGCCTGCAGGAAATGCTGCAACCTCTGTTCGTGCACCATCACTTGTTTGTCACGTTGCTTGACCAAACGCTGGACGCGTTGCGCGATCTCCAGCCAGATGCCGCGCCAAGCCACATCGGCATGAAGATTCGGCCCTGAGAGCCAGCGCTCAAGACGTTCAAGCCGCCAGGACTGCCAGGCAAAACACTAAACGGCCACCACCAAGGCCCCCAATGCCGCGGCCAACCAGCCAGACCACCACCACCCCGCAGCTGCGGCCAGCAATGTCCAAAACAGCAAGGAAAGAACAGGCACCAGCATGGCTTATGACCCCGTCAAACCGCCGGAGAGCCCGTCAGGCGATAGCCTGCACCGCGCACGGTTTCAATCATGCTGCCGGCCTCGCCCAAGGATTCGCGCAAGCGCTTGACATGCACGTCCACCGTGCGCTCTTCGATGTAAACGTGGTCACCCCACACTTTGTCCAGCAACATGCCACGCGTGTGCACGCGTTCAGGGTGGCGCATCAAATACTGCAAGAGCTTGAATTCGGTA
>CAYNAO010000044.1:638-1604 GCA_964395435.1 uncultured Candidatus Saccharibacteria bacterium | reverse complement strand
TCACTTGCAGTTCGTGGCGAAGGCTGACCAGTGCGACAAGTTCTTCGCCGGGGACCAGTGGGACCCGGCAGACGTGGCAAAGCTGAAAGAAGCGCGCCGCCCAGCCATCACCATCAACAAGATTCTATCAACCATCGGCACCGTGCTCGGTGAGCAGATTCAGAACCGCGTCGAAGTGCTGTTTCGCCCCTCCAGCGGCTCGCCCGCCGAGGTGGCCGAGGCGCTGACGAAGGTCTGGATGCAGATCGCGCAGAACAACCAGCTTCCGTGGGTGCGCAGCGACGTGTTCGCTGACGGCATCATTCGCGGTCGGGGGTTCTACGACGTGCGTCTGGGGTTCAACGACTCCATGACGGGCGAGGTGAAGATCGAGCAGCTCAACAGCAAGAACGTGGTCATCGACCCGGATGCCGAGGAGTACGACCCCGACAGTTGGGCCGACGCGTTCATCACCAAGTGGATGACGAACACCGACATTGCGATCCTGTACGGCGAGGACGCCGCCAAGGAGCTGTCTACCAAAGAAGGCAGCGCCTTCATGTACGGCTACGACAGCGTGGACCGCTACCGCGACCGCTTCAGCCAGCAGCAGTTCGACGCCTACAACCACCTGAACTACTACGAAGACAACGAGGTTCGCCGCAAGCTGCGCGTGATCGAGCGCCAGTACCGCAAGCTCGACAACCAGCTTCACTTCGTCGACATCGAGACGGGTGACATGCGCCCGGTGCCAGAGAGCTGGGACCGGAACCGCATCGCGGACGTGATTGCCAAGGCGGGTGGCACGCTCAACACCACGAAGAAGGTGGTCAAGCGCATTCGCTGGACGACCAGCGCGGACAACCTGATCCTCAACGACGAGTGGAGTCCCTACAAGCACTTCACCCTGGTGCCGTACTTCCCGTACTTCCGCTATGGCCGCACCATCGGTCTGGTCGAGAACCTGATCGGGCCGCAGGAGATTCT
>CAYNAO010000044.1:0-628 GCA_964395435.1 uncultured Candidatus Saccharibacteria bacterium | reverse complement strand
CAACACCACCGCCAACAGCGGCTGGGTCGTTGAGCAGGACTCGCTGGCGAACATGAGCATCGAAGAGCTGGAGCAGCGTGGCGCTGAGACGGGTCTGGTGCTGGAGTACAAGAAGGGGGCGACGCCGCCCGACAAGGTCAAGCCCAACCAAGTCCCGACCGGCCTGGACCGCGTGTCCATGAAGACCGAGGACCACATCAAGACCATCTCCGGCGTGTCGGACTCGATGCAGGGTTTCGACCGCGAAGACGTGGCTGCGAAGGCGATTGCCTACAAGCAGCAGCGCGGCATGGTGAACCTGTCCAAAGCGGTCGACAACCTGGAGCGAAGCGACTGGATTCTGGCCCGCAACGTGCTCGCCATCGCGCACGAGTTCTACACGGAGCCGCGCCTGATCACGATCACCAAGGACAGCGTCACGCACGAGCAGGAACAGGTCGAGGTGAACCGGCCCGACCCGATCAGCGGCACGATCAACAACGACCTCACCATCGGTGAGTACGACATCGTCGTCACCAGTACCCCGAGCCGCGCCACGCTGGAAGACAGCCAGTTCGAGCAGGCCCGCGCCATGATGGATATGGGTGTCCAGATTCCACCCACCGTGCTGATCGAGAACAGCCGCCTC
>CAYNAO010000043.1:0-1612 GCA_964395435.1 uncultured Candidatus Saccharibacteria bacterium | reverse complement strand
CACGGCAATTGCCGCTGCGCGCTCGCCCAGCGCCAGCGCCTGCCAGACTTCACGGATGATCACGTCCACCATATCGGTGGCGCGCTTCATCACCCAGCGCGGGTCGCGCTGGCGGGCAAAATGTTCGGCCAGTTTTTCGCGGCCTTGCTTGAGTTTTTCGCGCCAGTTGGCAAGCTGCTCAGCGGACAGGGGGGTATTCATCCAGCAACGCTTCCGGGGGTAGGATCAGGGTCAGCGACGTTCGCGCCGCGCAGTCAGGACGGCGCCAGCAGCCAAAAAGGTCAGCGTAGGCACAATCGCCACCGCCGCAAGCCCAGATGGCCCAGCAGGCGGTTGAAAAAGTGAAATGACAGGCCAATCAGGATGCCGATAAACAGCTGCATGCCCAGATTGCCTTCGCGGCGGTTGACCGGGGTGAAGGCCAGCGCCATCAGTGCCATCGACAAACAGGCCAGCGGGTAAAAAATCTTGCCCCACAGCGCGATTTCATAGCGCGAGGTTTTCTGGCTGTTGTTTTTCAGGTGGTCGATATAGGCCATCAGGTTCAGGCCGGACATCTGCTCGGGCACCACCAGCAGCACCGAGAGGATTTCCGGGCGAATGACGGATTTCCACACCAGGGCATCATGGTGGCTGCGCACGATGCGCTCGGGCGTGATGTCGGAATCCTGGACTTTTTCCAGCCGCCAGCTGCCGTCACCCAGATAAAAACCACGCTCGGCGTAGCGGGTGCGGGTCAGGCGCAGATCAGCGTCGTAGCTGTAAATACGAAGGCCAATCAAGGAATTATCCGGCAGAATTTCCCGCACATTAATAAAATTGCGGTCGTCTTTCATCCACGAGCCAGAGTTAAACTGCTGGGCCACCACCGAGCGGGTGGCGCGGATTTTCAGCCGCTCGGCCTCTTGCTCGGCCTTGGGGGCAATAAATTCGCCCATCAGCAGCGTAACCAGGGCAAACACCAGGCCGATTTGCACCAGGATGCTGCCCACGCGCAGCAAAGACACCCCCGAGGCGCGCATCACCGTGTATTCCGAGCCCGAGGCCAGCAGGCTCATCGCCACTAGGGTGCCAATCAGCACCGCCAGCGGCAGCAGCTCGTAAATATGGCCGGGAATTTGCAGCAGCACATGCACCAGCATGATGCCCAGGGTATAGCTGCCTTTGCCCAGGTCGCCAGCTTCGTTGATGATGTCAAAAAACGAAAACAACGCCACCAGCGCCAGCAGGGTGAACAAGGTCACCAGGCTGATGCGCGAAATCAGATAACGGGTGAGCAAACTCATCTCAGCACACCCCCTTGTTGCGCCGCAGGGCGCCACTGCGCCAGGCCATCAGACCGACAAACAGGATGAACAGCGACAGGTGCAAGGGCAGCATGCCGGTCAGCCAGCCTACCTTGCCGCGCGAGATGGCTGATTCGACCACGCCCATGGTGTTGTAATAAAACATGTAAATGAACAGCGCCACCAGCAGGTTGAGGGTTTGCCCGGCACGCGGGTTGTAATGCGACAGCGGAATGGCCAGCAGTGCCAAAATCAAGGCGCTGATCGGCACTGAGAAGCGCCAGGCCAGCTCGGCGGAAGGAATCGTGAATTGGCCCCGGACCTGG
>CAYNAO010000042.1:0-1694 GCA_964395435.1 uncultured Candidatus Saccharibacteria bacterium | reverse complement strand
CCCCACAAGCCGTGATCAATGATGGCGGTGTGCAGACCGGGGTGCCAGCTGCCCTTATGCGAAATTTCACCCAGATAAAGCCGGTTGCGCAGCAGCTTGTAGAGGTATTTCTTGTCAATGCGCGTGCCGTTGTGCGTTTGGCCACTGCGTGTCACCCACGACTTAGTGGTGAAGCCTTCGGCCGTCAGGCCGGCTGCAATTTGTGTCGTCGACCCGTTGGTCAGCATTTCCTGGAAAATTCTCTGGACAATGGCTGCTTCTGCGTCATTGACGATGAGTTGCCGGTTCACCACGTCGTAGCCCAGCGGCGGCACACCGCCCATCCACATGCCCTTGCGTTTGCTGGCGGCAATCTTGTCGCGGATGCGCTCGCCAGTGACCTCGCGTTCAAACTGGGCAAATGACAGCAGCACGTTGAGCATCAGCCTGCCCATCGAGGTCGTGGTGTTGAACTGCTGTGTGACGGAGACAAAGCTCACCTTTTTGCGTTCGAACACTTCCACCATCTTGGAGAAGTCCGCCAGGCTGCGTGTCAGGCGATCGATTTTGTAGACCACCACGATGTCTATCAGGCCGCGCTCGATATCAGCCATCAGGCGTTTCAGCGCAGGGCGTTCGGTATTGCCACCTGAGAAACCGGGGTCGTCGTAATCGTCGGCTACTGGAATCCAGCCTTCTGCTCGCTGACTGGCGATGTACGCATGACCAGCTTCCCGTTGCGCATCGATGGAGTTGAATTCCTGATCCAGCCGCTCGTCGGTGGAGACGCGGCAATACACTGCGCAGCGCTGGCGTGCTTTTTTGCTCGGGGTGTCGTTCATTGCAACGCCTCCCCAGGACGGCGGAGGCCAAAGAACAGCGGACCTGACCATGAGCTGCCAGAAATGTGGCGTGCCACCGCTGACAGGCTCTTGAAGTACTTGCCTTCGTATTCAAACGTTCCCTCGGCAGTCACTTTCACGTAGTGGTCCCGCTCGGCCCATTCACGAACCAAGACCGTGCCGGGAGCCAGCGTGATCTCAGGTCCCTTACGGCGGGTTTTGATTTTTGACTGCCGGGCACCGATGTTGGCCAGACGCCGACGCGTATCCGGATCCAGTCCGCCAAAGGCTTCTTCCTGCAGCTTGTATGCAATCCGGGACTCCAGGTAGACGCGGTTGGTCTTCTCCGGGCGAGATTTGAAAAAGCGATCCCACAGAGCCCATAGGTCTGGCAGCGGGATCGATGGCAGGGAGGCCACTTGTTTGGCCACGGATGATGTGTCGTTCATGACAACTCCTCTTGTTAAGACGGGGTTGTATGAACGCGCTGGTCGGGCAGAAAGCCAAGGCGTACTTCGCTGTCACATGCTTTTTGTTCAGGCTTTTCTTGATGGGCCGTGCTTATGCGTAGCAGGCAGGCAGCCAGAATGGTGGTGATTTCGGTCGCGCGTTCTTCGGCGCTCATGGTGTCTGGATTCGGTAATGTCGACATTTGCATTGGTCTCGGATCGGGAATCAAACGGTGTATTTGAATTTTCAGAATTCCCGTTCATTTGCACCAGAAGGGAGTCAGTGAGGGCTGATGAGGCATGAGGACGGCTGCGGAAAAGACGCCAAACTTTTTTCGTTCCATCCGCCGCCATGGCTTGGTTTGAGAGTTGCTTGCATGGCGAACGATCGTTCTCTATAATCAAGCTCATCATGAAAGCCCTC
>CAYNAO010000041.1:0-1698 GCA_964395435.1 uncultured Candidatus Saccharibacteria bacterium | reverse complement strand
ATTGGCCATACCCGACAAAATCAGCCCCATGCCTAGCAACAAACCAGCCAGACCTGCAGTGACCCATTGCATGCCTCGGTTCACGCCGATGCCCCCAGCAGATGGCGTATAAGGTATACCGTTATCACAGCGGAACCCATGAAACTACAAACGGCAATCAGTGAACGCAGCGAAAAACGGGACAAACCACAGATCCCATGACCACTGGTACAGCCGTTAGCATAACGTGTACCGAGTCCTACCAGAACACCGCCCACGACAAGGCCTACAGAACCCGTCTGCTGAACGGTAGTTGGCAATGCTGCGAACAACATCCAGACAACGGGCGCACCGATCAGCCCGACCAGGAAAGCCAAACGCCAACCAAATGGTTCTCGTTTTTGCTGAACCACTAACTCAACGACATGTCCCAAAATACCGCTGATACCCGCAATGCGTCCGTTGGCCCAAGCCAACCAGACTGCCGCTAAGCCAATCATAAACCCGCCGATTAACGCGGATGCTGCCGCGTAAAGCGTAAATGCCTGCCAATCAATACTCATTAATTGCAACCCTTATTGCTGGCAAGCTTCGAATTGGTCTGTGACGGTGCAGAACAATAGAGCTGATGCAATACTTCCAAAATGACCTGCACATGCGGGTGCGACACACGATAGTAAATATATTTGCCATCCCGACGGGTAGCCACCAGGCCTTCATTACGTAGCACACCCAGCTGTTGGGATAACGTGGGTTGCTGAATATCCAGTAGCTCTTCGAGCTCCCCGACCGAATATTCACCTTGCAACATCTGGCAAAGTAACAACAGACGATCCGGATTGCCAATCACTTTAAGCAAAGACACCACCTGCGCCGCCTGACTACGCATCCAGTCCAAATCCAACACGGCGGCATTCGCTGCCCGAGTTTCCTGCACAGACAAAGCTTCTTCAGTTTTAGGTTTTTTTATGGCCACAGTGTCACCTGTTCTTTTGGGGTACTTTCTAAGCGTTCATTATACCACTATATATATAAGCGGCCGATGCAACTGATTTAATGCCCTAGGTTAGAATGCGAGCATGAGTCACTTTCCTACCTGGCGCAAACCAAGCGGTGCCCCCGTCTCATGCGTTGAAAAAATCAAGGTTCTTAATGAGAACTTCGCAGAGTTGCGCAATCTTGCTCAGGAAACACTAGACGACGCCCTGTTACTCGGATGTAGTGAAGCTCAGGCACGCCAGGCTTTGCGTCAAATGATCGATGGCCTCGCCACCTCTTACGATGAAATCCCGGAATAAACGGCTTACAGCCAACTAAGACGTCGGCCTTGCCAATCCAGGATAGCGGTTCGACGAATCATTTTCTTAGCGAGCGCCGGATAAGCCTCTTCGATCACTGCATGAGCAAATTCTGACAGGAAATGGGCTTTAAGTGCTGCACGGGCCTGATCTACACCGATGGCCTCGTAAGGCACTGAAGACAGCAATAAAAAACCATCGTCAGGAATACGCCCAGCCATCATGTTGGCTTCAATAATCCCAGCCGCTTTAATAATCGGTTCAGCGAGATTCGGACTATAGGGCCCGATAATCAACGCCAGATTTGGCGTGTGTAGAAAGTCAAAACCGCGCCCCAGACAAATCATCCACTCCCGGTGCTCGATATCAAGCTGACGAAGTCCTAACTTCGCTTGCGCTCTGATTGCTGCCACATGTTTGA
>CAYNAO010000040.1:0-1850 GCA_964395435.1 uncultured Candidatus Saccharibacteria bacterium | reverse complement strand
TAATGTTCTCATTTGTGCTTGTATATTAGCACGAACGTTTTCATTCAAGTGCAGAAATGTAGAGAAATCAGGATATAGTAAAATGCCTTGTTGTTTATATTCGCTAGATATAACCTTTCCATCTGCATCAAATACGTTAGATTGATATTTGGAGAATGCCCGTAGCATACCTCCATCTTTCCAGCCACTAAGTAAACTGTTCTCTGTCATTGTGCCTACTACATGCACATGTGGAAGTCCGATTAATGGTTGTATGCCTATTCGAGTTTTACCGCTAGATGATGGACCTAATATAAAACACCAGCAAGGTACTTCGTTTAATTGAAAGTGTCCACAATATTGTGATGCACTAAGCAATAGAATGTTGGTATCCATCTTGTAAAACCATTTATTGATGAATGATTTTAAATCATTCCATTGCTCGTGGTGATTAGCTGAGATTGTATCTACAGCATTTGTATTTGTAACTGGTGTTGACTCGAATAGTTCATTATTGTTGTATTGGTCATTATCTGTATATGTGGACATAGTTAGCGTTAGTCCGATACGGTTCCTTCCTTTGCTTATAGCGTGGGCTAGGATTCGATCATATAGGAATGTTACACGAGTGCGCAAGGGTAACATGTAAAGTATTCCAGGTTACAGAGTAAAAGTTGCATGGAAAATAGATCGCCTGAAATTTTTTATCTTGTTTAGAATGAATAGGTTATACGTACAAAGGTGAGAATTTCCAGGGCTTGAAAGTACATAGGTATTGTAACGCGGTAACTTTTTCCCGTAGTATGGGGTACCCTCTGTGCCATTCATTCGCCTTGACCTTGTAACAGGTGTTTAGTACCTGTGTGACTACAAGTGTTTGGTTAATGATATGGATAAGGATAGAGATGAGATGAGATGAAAGGAAAAGAAAAATAGAAAATGCAAAATCTAACGACATACAAACAAGCATTGGAAATACTGAATAGGATCAAATCAGATCCATTGCTTAACACACTACCTACACCTAGCATTAAGGTAGTGAAGAGTTCGTTTTTTGATAGGTCAAATCAAGCAACAGATGCATTCCATATCGTATGGCCGAATGGAGTTAATGTTACGGTATATGAGTCTGGATTGCTGTTAGCAAATTTACCTTCATGGTTTGGTATGCGTATGCGTGATATTTATGACGCAGAAACAGCAGGCTTGCAGGAATTGGAACCTGGAACTAGCCCAGGTATCGAATGGAAAGATCCATCATTGTTTCAGATTACAGGCAAGTAAGTAAGTAAGTAAGTAAGTAAGTAAGAGACTTTTACAATGGCTTGCTAGGATGTTTAATTTTATATAGGGTTATATTGATGATATCATATTTAATCCTAGCAAGCCATCAGAGGATATATGAGTGAATCAAATGGCGGTAATAACAGTGCTAAACACCATGGTAAAGATGGACACAAGCTAATTGGTATATGGCTATCAGAAACACAAATTGAAATGTTAGCTGATATCGGTACACAATATCGATCACCAAATAGAACACATACATTGAGATTGATGATAGAGGATACACATAGAAAGGTGATGAAAGGAAGTGATAAACGATAAAGGAGATAGATTAGTCTCTCGTAGTGCAATGGAAACGCAGCAAACATGCCCACGATTGCGATACTGGCAATATGAGCATGAAAGTAGGGGTATCGTTCCTAGATATGCAAACATTCCGATGAATACCGGAAGCGCGGTACATAAGGGAATGGAGTTTGTATTTAAAGCATGGTTAGCTAAAGGTGGTGATACCCTACTAGGTAATATCCATAAAGTAACTGATATTGCAGTATTACGTGCTATTTCGTGGTATGAGGCATTTG
>CAYNAO010000039.1:0-2105 GCA_964395435.1 uncultured Candidatus Saccharibacteria bacterium | reverse complement strand
TGTGTGACACCATAAGTCTCGCCAATATTTTTTCTAGATCGTGCTTCGCATCCTATACCATAAGCAAGACAAATTATATCTCTTTGTCTGGGCGTAAGTTTACTTAATAAAAGAGACAAAAAATTTTGGTCATAAAGCTTTTCAATATCCTTTTCAGGGTTAAAATACTCATCTTCTATAAACTCTTCAAGGGTTGAACCTTCTTGGTTTTTATTAATACCAATTACTTTTGGTTCAGATAAAGATATAGATCGACTTTCTTTTGTGATTTCTAAAACATAATCACTTTTCATATTGAAAAACTCAGATATCTCTTCAAAAGTTGGTTCTCTTTCATTTTTTTGAAGAAAAGAATTAATGAAACTTTTTAGTTTATTCTTTTTTTCTTGTATACTTATTGGATGTCTGACTGTTGTTCTATGTGAAGCTAAAGAAGCAAGTATGCTTTGCCTGATCCACCAAATTGCATAAGATATAAATTTAAAACCTGTTGTCGGGTCAAACCTATCTAAGGCAATTATAAGACCCAAATTACCTTCATTAATTAAGTCACTTAAAGATAATCCTTGTCCTTGGTATTGTTTTGCAACTGTCACCACAAATCTTAAATTGGATTTAATTAATGCTTCTCCCGCAGCCTCGTCTCCATTTTTGTATTTTTGAAATAATTCAAATTCTTGTTCTGGTAAAAGAATATTCTTTTTACCTATAAGCTGTAAGTATTTTTCTAAAAATTCCCTTTCTTCTGGGATTTTAAATGCATCTTGTATTACAAATTGTCTCATAACTATATGTTTTTAAAATAACAAAATTATATATCATTTTTATAGTAAATAATATTTTGCCTTTTGTCAAAAATTACTTTACTTTATTTTTTGGAAATTTTATAATTTATTTAATATGTTTACAAAATTCCATTTGAAGTTTTTGTGGATATTCTTATTCGCTTTTGCGTCTGTGTTTTCTTTTGGCCTGAAAACAGAAGCGAAAACTATCATCGATCAAGATATCTCCGTAGATACAACTTGGACTAAGGAAAATAGTCCCTATATCATAGATAAAACAATAGCAGTTTTTGATGATGCGACTTTGAATATCGAAGCTGGGGTTGAGATTAAATTTACAAAATCAAATAATAACAATCTAAAAAGTATTTATGTTTTTGGAAAAGTAAATGCGACAGGCTCTCTAGATGAGGGTATTTATTTTACTTCAAATGTGGATGATTATTTGAGTAATACTGATGATGAAGAATTCTGCGACGAAGAATATGATGAAGAAGGAAATATAATTTCAAAAACCAATTGTGAATATTTTGATTTTGATGAACCTAATAATAAAGATTGGGGAGGTTTATATTTTATAGATAGTGATGATAGTGTGCTGGAAAATGTGGTTTTCAGTTATGGAGATTCACCTTTGGTTTTTCAAAATTCTAGTGCTAGTCTCAAGCATTTTTTGATTCAAAATAGCTTTGGGGGAATTTTGGCATATTCAAATAGCACTTTGTCTTTGCTTGATGGAGGATTTGAGTATTTAGAGCAAGATGCTTTGGTTTTATATAATGAAACTTTGATAAATTTTAGTAATTTGTATTTTGAAAATATTATAAATAATCCGATTAATGTTTATAATAATTCTTCTTTATCGGGGAATTATTTTGATTTCTTTGGTTCTTTTCTAAGTCCAAATACAGAAGCTATCTTAGTTTTTAATAGTTCGAATTTAGTTTTAAATAATGCGAAATTTTTCGATTGTCCTTCTAATAGTTGTATAACTTTTTTTGATAATTATGAAACTACTGAAGTTTCTTTGATTGATATTAAAAATAGTTTATTTTTTGGAGGAGAAGGTTCGGGATTACTTTCTTTTTCTAGTACTCCGATTTTAGCAAAAGTAGAAAATTCTGTATTTTTTGATTTTGATTATTTTGCTATTGAAATTTATAACGACTCTGTTGAAATTGATGCTAGGAATAATTTTTGGGGAGATGCGAGTGGACCTTTGCATCAGAATTCTAATCCTTTAGGTTTAGGAGAAAAAATTTATGGAGATAATGTTTATTTTGATCCTTGGCTACTTAGTAATCCTTTTGATGTTTGCGA
>CAYNAO010000038.1:0-2121 GCA_964395435.1 uncultured Candidatus Saccharibacteria bacterium | reverse complement strand
ATATCTATCTCTGCGAGTTTTGCATTTGATTGAATAAAGGATTTTCTTGGTGGAACTTCGGAGCCCATCAAAATATCAAAAACTTTGTTTGCTTCTTCGGCATCTGTAATATCTACTCTTTTTAATACTCTGTTTTTAGGATCCATGGTTGTTTCCCATAACTCTTCAGGATTCATTTCTCCGAGACCTTTGTATCTTTGAATATGGAATTTACCTGCTTTAACTTTTACCTCTTCTTCTGTTTCTTCTTCTTTTACTTCGTCTTCAGCATTTACAATTTCAGCAAGATCAACTTCTTTACCAATAATTTTATTTCTTTCCTCATCAGAGTAAGCATAATAAACTTCTTTACCTTTTTTAATTTTATATAAAGGTGGTTGAGCAATATAAATATATCCAGCATCAATGATTGGTCTGAAATATCTATAGAATAAAGTCAGTAATAAAGTTCTAATATGAGATCCGTCAACATCAGCATCAGTTGCAATTACAATTTTATGATAACGCATTTTTTCTAAATCAAAAGTATCTCCTATTGAAGCTCCCATAGCTATAACAAGAGCGCGCACTTCTTTTGAAGCAAGCATTTTATCAATACGAGCTCGTTCAACATTTAAGATTTTTCCACGAAGTGGCAAGATAGCTTGAGTTCTTCTATCTCGGCCTTGCTTGGCACTACCCCCCGCAGAGTCTCCCTCTACTATGAACAATTCTGATTCTTCTGCTGATTTTGTTTGACAGTCTGCAAGTTTACCAGGCAAAGTCATACCTTCTAATGCTCCTTTACGCAAAACAGAATCCTTTGCAGCTTTGGCCGCTTTACGAGCCTTTAAAGCAAGAATTGATTTATTGATTATGATTTTTGCATCATCAGGATTCTCTTCTAAGAAATTAGCAAAAGCTTCACCGAAAACCGTAGCTGTTGCTCCTTGAGCTTCCATACTTCCTAATTTTGCTTTTGTTTGACCTTCGAATTGAATTTCTGGTAATTTAACAGAAATCACAGCGGTCAAACCTTCTAGAACATCCTCTCCTGTGAATCCTCCTTCGGATTCTTTTAACATTTCATTTTTCTTGCAGTAAGTATTGAGGGTACGAGTAAGTGCAGTTTTAAAACCAGTAACATGAGTTCCTCCTTGAGGTGTATAAATATTGTTAGCAAAAGCCACAATCCGATCAGCAATATCATCAACATATTGAAGAGCAATTTCTACTTGTACTCCATCAATTTCTTTTTCAACATAAAAAATATTATTTTGAACAGCTTTTTGGAATTTATTATAGTATTTAACCAAAGAAACTAAACCTCCTTCGAAATAATAAGTAACAGATGGAACCTCAAGCCCTAATTCTCTAAAATAATGAACCTCATCTGGATCCATTTTTTCTTTTTTAGAATAAACTAAAGTTTCCATATCCATATTACGAGCATCAATTATAGAAATACGAAGCCCACGAACAAGATAAGCTTGTTGACGAACATGATTTACGACTGTATTCCAATCAAATAAAATTTGACCGAAAATTTCTTCGTCCGGAGTAAAAGTAACAATAGTTCCATTTGATTTAGAACTGCCAACTTTTTTAACAGGACCTTTTTTCTTTCCTTGAGAATATTCTTGAACATGTTTTCCTCCATCACGATGAACTATTGCTTTACAATAAATAGACAAAGCATTCACAACGGAAGCACCTACTCCGTGCAAACCTCCAGAAACTTTATAACCTGAACCTTCTCCTCCGAATTTACCTCCGGCATGAAGCGTAGTCATAACTGTTTCCAAAGCAGAAACTTTTGTTTTTGGGTGCAAATCAACAGGAATACCACGACCATTATCAGCTATACGAATTGTGTTTCCTGGAAGCAATACTATTTCAATATCATCAGCAAATCCACCCATAGCCTCGTCACGAGAGTTATCAAAAATTTCCCAAATAAGGTGATGCATACCGTCTGGACCCGTAGTACCGATATACATTCCAGGACGCTTACGAACTGGTTCTAACCCTTCTAAAACAGAGATTTGCTCTGCTCCATAACCTCCTTTTTTAGTTTCTTTTTCTTTTGCCATATTGGTATATTATAGCAAAAATTTCACAAATCTACAATTAAAAAAGAGC
>CAYNAO010000037.1:477-2368 GCA_964395435.1 uncultured Candidatus Saccharibacteria bacterium | reverse complement strand
GCACCGGCACTTTGGCTGGCACTGAAAAGTCATAGTTTGTTCATGTCATGCCCCCGAAGGCTTGATCCACATCAAGACCCACATGGCCCGCCTATTGGCAATTACCCTGATATCAATCAGGACAGCCATCATCACCATTGCACCGGAAAGTGTCACCAAAGAGGCACCAACAAAAAACCCCGCGACCTTGTGAGTAGCGGGGTTTCTTTGGTGTACTTGGTGGGACGTGCGGGGGTCGACCCCACGACAAACGGATTAAAAGTCCGCTGCTCTACCAACTGAGCTAACGTCCCGTCAGCTTATTAAGCAGTGCTTGGTAGCTGAGCCTTGAATTATAGCGTTATTTTTGAGCTTTTCAAAGATTGTGCTGTTTTTGACAACTTATTCAGCAAAAAACCAGCTGCGACCAGGCCAAACGTGGCTGTGACGGTCACCACAGAGCCATAGCCATGACAGTTCAGGCTGCCATCCGATGCAGCCGAAGACTCGCCGGACTGGCAAGCCGCATCGGGTTGGGACACGTTTTCTCGGCTGAACACACCCGCCACATGCATGGCTGCGTTCCGGGGTGCCGCATGGTGCTTGCGCAAGCGATACCGCAATTGGGCCAGCAATGGATCGTGCGTCACCTGGGACAGATCGGCCACCTCGACAGCCTGGGCCATGCGTTTGCCGCCAGCGGCCCCCACCGCAATGAAATGACAGCCCCGCTCCAGAGACCAGGCGGCCAGCGCCGTTTTGGCGCGCACCTGATCACAGGCATCGAGCACCGCCAGCGCATGGCCAGGGGCCAACGGGAGCTGGCTCATGAACGCGGCCAGGTTGTCGGGAGTGACGAAATCATCGACCAATTGAACCAGGCACGCAGGGTTGATATCCAGAATGCGCTCGCGCATGGCCTCAATTTTGGATTGCCCCAATGTGGCACCCAGCGCATGGATCTGGCGGTCTATGGTGGACTCGGAAACATGATCCATGTCGATCAGGGTGAGGCTGCCCACCCCCGATCTGGCCAACGCCTCGGCAGCCCACGAGCCCACACCGCCGATGCCCACCACCACCACATGCGCATCGAAAATCGCCTGTGCGCCTGCGGGGCCATACAGGCGGCGCAGGCCGCCGAAACGGCGCTCAAAGTCAGGCTGCATGCGTGTTTCCTGCACATGCCCCGGCCACACCGGGCCACCAGGCAACAGAACGGTGAACCCCGCTCATTCAGCGCAACCGACCCAGGCGTTCTTTGGCGGTCACGGCTGCTTCCGACTGGGGATGGCTTTTGACCAGCTCTTCCAGCGTGCGGCGGGCAGCCTTGGTGTCTTTCAGCTCAATCTGGCAATTGCCGATGGCCAATTTGGCCTCGGGTACACGCAGATGGTTGGGAGCGAGTTGAAGCATGCGCTGGTAAGCCTCAATGGCTCCCTTGAAGTCACTGGAGGCGTATTCGGCATTGCCCTGCCAGAAATAGGCCAAAGGCTGGTAGCCACTTTGCGGGTAACGCTTGATGAATGAAGCAAAAGCGGTGGCGGCCTGTGCAAAGCTGGCCTTGCGCACCAGTGCGAGGGCGGCTTCGAACTCCTGCTTTTCCTCCGGACGCACCCGGAACTCCTGGCCATCCACGGTCACGGTGGATGGCTCCAGCTGCCGCAGGCGCTCGTCAAAAGCCACCAGCGTGTCTTTTTGCTGGCGCTGCAAATCGGCCACATCGCGGGCCAGTTGCTCGCTTTGACCGCGCAGGCGGGCGATGTCCTGGCGCAACCCCTCCAGCTGGTTGCCCATGTCGAGCAGGGCACGCCGGGTTGGCGCACCTGACTCGTCGTTCAAGCGCGCAATTTCCTGTAAGCGCGACTCCGTTTGTTTGCGCTGCACCTCCACACGCTCGCGCAAGTCGATG
>CAYNAO010000037.1:0-467 GCA_964395435.1 uncultured Candidatus Saccharibacteria bacterium | reverse complement strand
CACGCCGGGTTGGCGCACCTGACTCGTCGTTCATGCGCGCAAATTCCTGGGCCATCCGATCCAGGCGCGACTCAGTTTGCTTACGCTGCACCTCCACACGCTCGCGCAAGTCGATGATGGCCTTGCGGGCCTCGTCATCGCCGAACAGCTGCGCATGAACGGCACCAGGGGCCATCAGTGCGCCCACTATCCAGAAAGATGCGGTGATGGCCTTGAGGGGCATGGGTTTGATCATGGGTAACCTGCGGCAGGAAACATGGGCAATGGATGGGAGGGGCATGGCCTGGTCAGCGGTAGCTCAGTTCAACGCGGCGGTTTTTGGCAAAGGCCGACTCGTCGCTGCCGGTCACGGCGGGCTTTTCTTCACCGTAGCTCACGGCTTCTTGCTGGGCATCGTCCACACCCAGCACATTCAGCGAGCGGCGCACGGCCTCAGCGCGTTTCTGGCCCAAAGCGAGGTTGTATTC
>CAYNAO010000036.1:0-2441 GCA_964395435.1 uncultured Candidatus Saccharibacteria bacterium | reverse complement strand
TGGCTCAAGAAGATCCTACTTTCAAAGTTTCAACTGATCAAGAAACAGGTGAGACAATCATTGCAGGTATGGGAGAATTACACCTTGAAATTATCGTAGATCGTTTGAAAAGAGAATTTTCTGTAGAAGCTAATGTTGGTAAACCTCAAGTAGCATACAGAGAAACAATTACTGCAAATGCAGATGCTGAAGGTAAATATATCAAGCAATCTGGAGGTCGTGGTAACTACGGTCATGTGAAGATTAAAGTTAAACCTATGGTGGCTATGACAAAAGAAGAAATTGCTGATTTGTCTAAAAATATCAAAAGAGAAGATCACTTTGAATTCATTAACAATATTAAAGGAGGTGTTATTCCTCAAGAATATATTTCTCCTTGTGAAAAAGGATTCAAAGAAGGACTTGATCGTGGAGTATTAGCAGGCTTTAAAATGGTTAATGTTTCTGTGGATCTTTGGGATGGAAGTTATCACGAAGTTGACTCAAACGAAATGGCTTTCAAAATCGCAGCTTCTATGGCTGTTCAAGATGCATGTAAATCTGCTCGTCCTGTTATTCTAGAGCCTATGATGAAAGTTGAAGTTGTTACTCCAGATAAATTCATGGGTGATGTAACAGGAAATCTTTCTTCAAAGCGTGGACTTATTGAAGGTATGGAATCTCGTGGTATGAATCAAGTTGTTAAAGCTGTGGTACCTTTATCTGAAATGTTCGGATACATGACCGCGCTTCGTTCTATGACAGAAGGCCGTGCTTCATTTACTATGGAATTCTTGCGTTATGATATTGTGCCAAATTCTGTAGCCGAAGGAATCATCGCTTCTAGAAAATAAAGTTTAAATTTTCACAAAAAACACGAGTAATCGTGTTTTTTGTATTATTAGCTATTTTGTGGTATTATTACAATCTATGAAAATTATTTTAGAAAAATTAAAAAATATTAAAAAGAAATATTTGTATATTGGAGGTGTGTTTTTAGTTATTTTGGTATTTTTATTTGCAGGTGGAAATAAAAATGATGATATAACTTTAGTTAATCCAATAGTGGGAGATTTGAAATCTACTGTGAATGCTACAGGTGTAGTGACTTCTGTTACTGATTTAAATCTTTCTTTTAAAAAATCTGGAAACATAAAATCTGTTTTGGTTGATGTTGGAGATAAAGTAAAAAAAGGCCAAATATTAGCAACTCTTTCTTCTGGTAGTGAATATGCAGAATTAACTCGTGCTCGGGCTTCAGTATTAGCAGCAGAAGCTAGATTGAAAAAAATAATCGAAGGAGCAACTAATGAAGAAATTAATTTAGCAAAAGTTGCTTTGGACAATGCAAAAAAAGATTTAGAAAATATTCGTAATACTCAAAATAATTTAGTAAATAATGCTTATAGTAATTTATTAAATTCTACTTTGGTGGCTTTAACTGAAAATGGAGATTCTAGTATTACAGCTCCTAGTATTAGTGGTGTTTATAATTTAGGAAAGGAGGGTGAAATTAAAATTTCTGTTTACAACTCTCAATCAGGATTATTATTTTCTACTTCAGGCTTAGTTGTTAGTTCTGGAGTTGTGAATTCTTCTATTCCTCAACCGATAGGTAATTCTGGTTTGTATTTAACTTTTTCTTCTACAACAAACATTTCTGGCGGTTCATTTACTGTAAGTGTGCCTAATAAAAAAGCAGCAAATTATTTAACTAATGAAAATGCTTATAATCAAGCTCTAAAAACTCGTGATAGTGCAATATCTTCTGCCGAGTCTTTGGTTGCGCAAAGAGAAGCTGAACTTTTACTTAAGCAAGCAAAAGCTCGTACTAGTGATGTGGAATTAGGCGAAGCTGATGTTTTATCTGCAAAAGCTTCTTTATCTTTAGCTCAATCTAATTATGAAGATACTTTAATTCGTGCTCCTGGTGATGGAACTATTACAAAAGTTGATATTAAAATAGGGGAAGTAGCAAATGCTAATCAAACAGCAATTGTGGTTCAAGATATTTCTAATTTGTATGTGGAAGCTTTAATTAATGAATCAAATATTAGTGAAATTGCTTTAGGTCAAAAAGTAGATATTATTTTTGATGCTTTGATTGGCGAGAGTTTTACTGGAGAAGTTTCTCATATTGATCCTTCTTCTTTGGCTAGTGATGGAGTTGTGAATTACAAAATTAAAGTTTCCATCAATGAAACTAATCCAAATATCAGACCAGGGATGAATTCTGAAATTGTAATTTTGACCAATATTAAATCAAATACAATTGCTCTACCTGAAGCAAGCTTGATCAATAAAGACGGCAAATACTTTGTAAACAAAATAACTAATGAGAAAAAGAAAAAATACGAAGAAACAGAAGTTAGTATTGGTATTTCTGGAGATGGTAATTTAATAGAAATTTTAAACGGAATTTCTGAAAAAGATATTGTTGCAATTCCAAAAGAAGAATAAAA
>CAYNAO010000035.1:366-2965 GCA_964395435.1 uncultured Candidatus Saccharibacteria bacterium | reverse complement strand
AATTCACACGACAAAACATGGCTACGCGCTTGATAGCTTCAATTTGTTCGATGCATCGAATCGCGGCATTGATCGTGAAACCTGTGCGATTATCGAACATGATCTGATTGAAGTGCTTCTAGGCAAGATTCAACCTAGAACACCTGGCATGGGAAGAATTTCTCGCCAGGTTCGATCATTCCCAATCGCACCGGATGTGATGCTGGAACCTGATGAGAGCGGGCAACAGTATGTGTTATCCATTCGCGCAGCGGACCGGACCGGATTGCTACATGCGATCGCCGAAACCCTGACCCGGCATGGTGTCGCACTTCACACAGCGCGCATTTCGACCCTCGGCGAACGTGCTGAGGATACCTTCCTGATTTCTGGTCGCTCACTGTCACAGAGCCGCGACCGTTTATTACTAGAAAACGATCTACTGGAACAATTGAAGATCTAGATCCCCTTGCCCTACTCCGGAACTTTACAACCCACCAGTGTTTCAATGAGAAGTCGGACTTTACACATGGCGGTCTCAAGCACTGGACCGAGGGCGCTAAACTCGATGCCATTGACGCTTTCACCAATGCCCGCAGCATAGTTGGCAACCACATTGAGTTGCGCATAAGGAATGCCGAGCTCACGCGCCAAAACGGCTTCCGGCATGCCCGTCATACCCACAACATCCGCCCCATCTCCCGCTAAGCGCCTGATTTCCGCAGCCGTTTCCAGACGAGGGCCCTGCGTGCACGCGTAAACACCGCCTTCGTGAACATTAAAACCGAGCAGGTCTGCAACACCAGAAAGTTTGCTGCGAATCTCTTCGGAGAACGGATGCGTAAAGTCGATATGCATGTCGACACCGGGCTCGGAACCATGAAAGGTTGAAGCACGACCCCAGGTGTAATCAATCATCTGATCCGGAATCACTAGATCCCCCGGAACTAAGGTCGGATGTATCGACCCTACGGAACCCACCGCAACAATCCCCGTGACTCCCCAAGAGTGAAGTGCGTAAATATTAGCTCGATAATTAATACGATCAGGCTGTATGGTGTGGCCATAGCCATGGCGCGCAAGAAACACCATCGGATGACCGCAAATCGTACCCAAAGTCATCGGGCACGATGGCTCTCCATAGGGTGTGCGCACGAATTGCCGATGAGCACCATCAAGAATGGGCAAATGATTAAGCCCACTGCCACCGATAATTGCCAGCAATTGCGATTTGTCTGTTGTATTCATGATGTACCCACTTAATTAATCACGTCGATGATGCAACGGTTTGGATGCGTTCAAGCGTTGCTTCCCCGAGCACCGGCACTACATTAGCCGGCATCGCATGGTGCAACGAAGCGGTCGGCAGGGACAACTTTCTAAACTGAACATTTGGCAGGCTAATGCCAAATGGTGCATGGCCTATGACCGACGTTGCAATCAATTGCATCATCGTCTGGCGCCCTGCATCTTTCATCACCCAGGGCAAAGCCGTACGGTCTGCCAGATGAACAGTACGAATCGAATCAATCTGCCCGGCCAGTGCCACAGCAGCCTGCTGGAAGGCAAGACGGTATTGCATCACTGCATATTGCTCCGGCACATCCCGTGGCAAAGCATCTGCAGGTGCGCCAGCAATCCAGAGCACCATCGCCTCGGGCGCAAAATCATTTAAATCCTTGATGAGTAGCTCGTGGATTTGTCGGATATCGGCTAGGCCGTAAGTGGCATCAGGCACGCGTTCACGCGTAGCCTCCAGACAATCCATTCTATTATCCAGAGCGAATACGGTCTTCCCACGCTTAACCAATGCCGCCGTTGAATGCCCAAACCCACAGCCAATTTCCAGAACACGATCTGCACGGACACGGCTACTAAGCCAGTCATACGCACCTTGCTTTTCAAGATCAGCGGCCTCGGTGGACCAGCGTACCAATGTATCTGGAAGAGTCTCTTCCAGTGCAGTCTGTTTCACGGCTGATTGGTGTTGGATCATGCCGGGGTCGCCACGAAGATGCCGTTAGCGTTACGCCACAATCCATCCACATCGAGACCAAAACCATATACGTACTGATCCGGTGTTTTTAATGCGGGATAGTTAGGCTCACACGGCTGCGGCTTCGATTTTTCTTTATGGGTGAGGACAGCGATCTCCACGCTACGGGCGCCCTCGGCTTTTAACCATTGGGCAATTTCATTCAAGGTGACGCCCTCGTCGAGAATATCATCAAGCAGCAACACATCCCGATCACGCACTGGTTTTCTTGGGCGTACCAGCCCGTTAAGCGCGCCACCGGTACGTTCATCACCATAACGACTGGCATGCACATAATCCAAGTCTAACGAAAACTTGAGGCGCGGCAGCAAATGACCTGCATAGACTACAGCACCCGTCATGACGCAGAGCACTAGTGGGCAAGCCCCTGCATAGCGCTCATTCAGAATCGCTGCCTGGGTATCCAGAAGACCATCAATTGCCACGCGGTCATAAAGGCATTCGGCAACCGATGGATCGTGTCGCATCTTGAAAGCCCGACAGATTACTTAATCGATTCGAGATACTGGCTAAATTCCGAACCCACTTCCGGATGACGCTGACCCAGTGCGACTGTTGCTTTGA
>CAYNAO010000035.1:0-356 GCA_964395435.1 uncultured Candidatus Saccharibacteria bacterium | reverse complement strand
GCTTGCCGCCGGCATGGCCGAGGCCATGTACGCCAACCAGGGCATCGGCCTGGCGTGGGGCTGGATGACGCTGACCCAGAGCGACTGTTGCTTTGAGATAGCCTAATTTCGAACCACAGTCATAGCGCACACCATCATAACGATAGGCCAGCACCTGCTCTTCACCGAGCAGACTGGCAATGCCATCAGTCAACTGAATCTCGCCACCTGCACCCGGTTTGATGTTTTCCAGATGATGGAAAATACGTCCCGACAGAATATAACGGCCTACGACTGCCAGCGTCGATGGTGCACTCGCAGGATCCGGCTTTTCAACAATTGCATTAACCTGTTCCAGACGATCCGAGACTGTGCGT
>CAYNAO010000034.1:0-3070 GCA_964395435.1 uncultured Candidatus Saccharibacteria bacterium | reverse complement strand
ATCGACAACGATAGTTCTAATACAAAATTAACAGCAAGTGCAAGTAGTAGTACTAGAAGTTTTATGCCTGATAGTTTCCTTGGATGGTTAATGCTTTTCGTTCTAGTTTTCTTGGGAGTATTACTTTTCAGAAAGCTTTGGGTAACAGAAAAAGAAATGAACCAACCACTAAAACACGCTTAATAAGATTATAATTAAACAGAAAAAAGTCAATCAAAAGATTGACTTTTTTCTTATTTTGTGATATTATATATAAAGTAAATAGCTCTTTGAAAAAATAATTTTGAAAGTTAATAAATAGTTTTCGACGGAATAATCCCCCATTCTTTCAAAAACTATTTATTAACTTTTTAAAAATTTAAATATGATAACTCTTATTTTAATACTAGCAATAATTGTATTATTACTGTGGAATTTTACCACAGTTGAGACCGGAAACTATAAATTTATAGTTAAAGGTGAGACCTGGGTTGAAACAATCGATGGTGATGACCCAAAAAATTATCTCACGATTTTTGGAAATTACTGGATTGGATTATCTTTTATTCGCAAAACTCACAATTTTGTGATTAATAAATACAAACTAAATCCAGACCGGAAACAAGAAGACCCAAAAACATGGGTATCTCATGAGGAGAATTTCCATACAGACACATTAAGAAAAGTTGTAACATTACCGATCTTGATGGCCGGAGTAGAATTAGAAGACCGAACTAAAGTGGATTTATTAGTAAATGCAATTATAAGGTTCGATGATCCAAAAATCTTTGTGTTTAACCTTAAAGGCAACTATAGGGCTTTAATCACTATAATTACTTCTAAAGTTAGTGATTTGGTTAAAAATATTAAAGATTTAACTGAGTTCATTTCAAAAGACAAAGGTGAAGGTTCTGATTTCTTTGCAACATTACTCGATGAACCTATTACACTTAATTCTAGTGTTTTAAATCAAATACTATTTGCTAATACTGGAGCAGTTGCAATAGGCTTTAATATCAGCGAATTCAGCGCTGATTCAAGCATACTTGAGGCTGCTAATGCAAAAGCAATAAAAGAATTAGAAGCGCAAGCTCGTGCAATAGAAGCAGATGCAGAAGCTAATTTTAAAAAGAAGCAATTTCTAGCTGAAATAGAGTCTCTTCTTGATAAATTAAAGGACGATGGAATAGCTCCGATTGAGGCGATGAAAATAATTGCAGACCTGAAAAGGAGCCAAGCAATTGAGAAGCATCAGGGTACCCTGGTATTAGGAAACACAAATACTAATATAGGTATTTGATTTTTAAATCCTCTAAAAAAATAATAAAATGGAAGGTAATTGGATTTTATGGGCAATACTTGGAATAATTGTTGTAATCATGTTTTATCAAAAATTCATGAAAGGTAAAACAACTGGAATTTCAGGTGGTTCTGAGTCTGCATTAAAAGGAATCAGTGTTTTAGCAACAGCGATCACAATTTTTGTGATTATGGCTTACTTCGTACCTCAGTTTGAGAACGCTATAAACAAGATCGGGATTGACTTGTTTACAGCGACAATTATTGCAGCTGTAATATCTCTTGTAATTTGGTTGACGAATTTTTACAACGGAGATTTGCATGTTGTTTTGTTTATAGCGACTCTTGTCTTGTTTCTGTGGAATTTTAGTTCTATACCAAATTACAACAAAAACACGAAATCCCAAGAAGTTAATTTTCAAATCCAGAATTTGGAAAATGGTCAAGTTTATTATGCTAAAACTCCGTTTTCTGGAAAAATAAAATTTCGCTCCAGGATAACTCCAGAAATAGGAAAAACCATAAGAGTAGAAATTAGTAATCCTTATTTTGTTTCTACTTTACATGGTGGGGATGATTGGGATGTAAATTTCCCAACTCATAACAGAAATGCAGTATTTACAATAACTGCAGTTAAATAACCAAAAGCGGTTTTGTGCGTAGCACAAAACCGCTTTTTTATTTTCTTTTTTTATTTTCAAAAAACAACAATTTAAAAATCCTCTATTAATAGAGGATTTTTAAATATTTATTTTTATTGTGGAAAATCTTTTAAATCTACTGTTCCAGATTCTGGATCAATACCTTCTATTTCTAGAGTATTGATAAGCAGATTTGTAATTCCCCAAACTCCCATCATTACTACCATCCCTATAATTCCATACATCATATGTGTTTTACCTTCGGTGCGAGCATTCTCATTATCAGCATTAGCTAAAAATTTAAATACTCCATACAGAAAATAAACTACAGCTAATGCAAACATCAAACTAATCAAAGGATTGACTATTAATCTGTTTAAACTAGCTAAAAAAGAATCAAAGGAAGCAAAAGCAATATTTGGAATTAAAAATAAAAGTAAATACATTTTATTGTGGACAATCAATTCCAGGAGATTCAATACAAGGAACTTTAATAGTATCATCACCTAGATTAACTCCTACGAAATTCTTGATAAAGTTAACAAGACCCCATACAGATACTATAACCATAAGAGCAATAAGACCATAAATCATAGCATCTCTACCGCCTGTTTTTGCTTCTTCATCACGCGCAATAGCATAATGAATAACTCCCCAAATAAAGTAAACAACAGCCAAAGTAATCAATACTGGGATTGCTGTGTTTAATAGAAGAGCAATTCTACAAAGAAATCCTTGTAGAGCATTTCCTGATTCATATATTTTATTACATTCATCAGTTACAGTTTGCGCACCAACAAAACTTGGAGCAACAAATACTGCAAACATTAATACTAAACTCGCTACTAAACCTAAACTAATTAATTTTTTCTTCATATTATATTTTATTTATTTCTAAAATTTTAGAAATCTTAATAATAATTTTTAAATTTATTTATTTCATATCGACCCTTTATTTTCCTAAATAATAGGCTAATTAAATTATATCATAGCGGGTAAAAAAACAAAGCAAATTAAGGGCTTACCTGTGGAATAACGCTTGATTCAAAACCAAAAGTATTTCCAAATATCGCTACTATACCCCAAATCGCTACCATAACAGTGAGCGCTACAACTCCCCAAATCATAAATTGTTTTCCTTTTTCTCTTTC
>CAYNAO010000033.1:0-3103 GCA_964395435.1 uncultured Candidatus Saccharibacteria bacterium | reverse complement strand
GCTTTTGATTTGTATGGCTTTATGGATTATGAAGAGTTGGAATTTTTTGAATTATTAATTAGTGTTTCTGGAATAGGGCCAAAAGGAGCTTTGGCTATTTTAAATATGGCAAACAGTGATTCACTGAAGCAAGCAATCAAAAAAGAAGATTTAGCTTATTTAAATAAAATATCTGGCATAGGCAGAAAAACAGCCGAAAAAATAATTCTTGAACTAAGAGATAAAATAGTTATTAATATAGAAAAAGACAATCAAAATAATTTGGATGTATTAGAAGCATTAAAAGCTTTGGGTTATTCTCAATACGAAGTTCGTAATATTTTAAAAGAAATTGATAATACTTTAGACACTAATGCAAAAATCCGAGAAGCTTTAAAATTATTAGGCAAGAAATAAAGTTATGCCCGAACTTCCAGAAGTAGAAAATTTAAGACTGGGTTTAGAGAAATATATATTAAAGCAGAAAATTCTTGATGTAAAAGTTTTTAAACCAAAAATAGTTTCTGGAAAAGGAACAAAAAGAAAAGCTTCTAAAAACAAACAGCAAGAATTTGTTTTAAAACTATCAGGAGAAAAAATACTAGAAGTTAATCGCAGAGCCAAAAACTTAATTTTTAAATTAACTAATAATAAAATTATTTTATCTCATCTAAAAATGACTGGGCAATTTGTGTATGAATCTAAGAACAAAAAAGATAAGACCTTGGGTGGGCATCCAATAGAGATTTCTGAAACCACCCTACCTAACAAACATACTCATATTATTTTTACCCTTTCCGAAGGCATGCTTTATTATAACGACACTCGGATGTTTGGTTATGTTTTATATTTTGAAAATGAAAATAAATTAATAGAAGAAAAACATTTTGAAAATTTAGGCAAAGAACCCTTGAATAAAGATTTCACTTTAAAATATTTCAAAGAAAAATTAAAAGAGAGAAAAAGCCACGCCAAAGGACGGACAAGAAAAATCAAAAGTGTTTTTCTTGATCAAGACATTGTTGTTGGAGTTGGAAATATTTATGCTGATGAAAGTTTATTTGAATCAGGCATAAAACCAGATAGACAAGCAAATTCTTTAAAAGATGAAGAAATAGAAAAATTATATAAAGCCATAAAAAGAATTATCACTAAAGCAATCAAAGTCGGCGGTTCATCAGTAGCTACTTATCGCCTAATAGATAACTCACAAGGTAATTATGCAAAAGAACACAAAGTCTACGGCAAGGCTGGAGAGAATTGTGTTAATTGTAAAAACAAATTAGAGAAAATGATAATAAATAGTAGAACAACTGTGTTTTGCCCTAAGTGTCAAAAATAGAAAATTGTAAATAAATTGATATAATATATAAATATGAGTCCCGTTAAATATTTTACAGAACGGGTGTATATAAATTAAGTTTATTAGAGAATAATAGCGTGCAATTTAATTATAAATTAATAAAAAATATTTAACGGGATGAAATTAATACTTGGATTTATTGGAATAATTATTGTTTTGTGGCTTTTATGGTTTTTTTCTGGTGGGCCAGCAAAATTTGAAGCAAATCCTCAAGGTAAATTTATTAAACCACTACAATTAGATAAACCAGCCGAAACCTATAATCTAAATCCGTAAAACTCCATAAAGAAAAACTCCCAGTGAAACAGAAACATTCAAAGATTCCTTCTCTCCTTTCATTGGGATTTCTGCTATTTGGTTCACAATTTGCAAAACCTCACGCGAAACTCCAGAAACCTCATTCCCAACTATAAAAACATTCTTCTCCCCTAACACTATATCTTTATAATAAATAGATTTTTCATCTTGCTCTAAAGCAAAAATTTTAAAACCATCCTTTTTTAATTCCTCAAGTAAAGGCATAATTTCTTTTTTGTATTCCCACAAAACGCTCTCCTCTCCTCCTAGAGCAGACTTTGCTATATCAGTTCTCTTGCGACCAAATCGGTCAATCGGAGCGGGTGTAATCCCAACAAGGTAGATTTTATCTATACCAGTAGCATCCGCAGTCCGAAACATAGCCCCGACATTCTCAGCACTACGAATATTCTCAAAAATTAAAATGTTTTGTTTCATATATTTAAACTATAGCAAAAAATTCTTATTTCGCATTTGTTTGTGATAAATTATTGCGAATCTATGCGCTTCTTCATTAATTTTTAAAATATCTTTTTTATATTTAGTTAAATCTTTTTGACCTACGAATTTAATTTCGCGAGCTTTGTGCCTCTCGTCTTTGACAACAGAAGCAATATCTATTTTTAAATTCCTTTCTTTTAAAATTTCTTTAGCTATATTTATTTGAGCCGTGCTACCATCTACAACTATCAAATTAGGATAATTCCACTCTGGATGATTAAATCTTCTCTCTAAGATTTCTTTTAAAGCTCCTGTATCATTCCCGCCTCTCTTTGAGATTCGGGCAGGAGCATCTTGCATTTTAACTCTAAACTTTTTATATTCTTTTTTATTAAATTCTCCCTCTTCTAAAACAACCATAACTCCAACCATATTTTTTCCAGACATATGAGCCACATCGTACGCCTCAATACGAAAACCAAAATTTTGAATATGCTTGAAGGAGTCTTCGCTGCCGCCAGATTGTGCTTGAGAATTCAGGATAGCGCCAGTACTACGCAAACCAAAATAATTATTCTTTTTTGAATGGTCTGGTTGAGACGAAGGCGACCCGAGCCCGCCTGTCTGACGGACAGGGACCTGAGAAAAAGAATAATTATTTTGGTTATTATTATCCTCTTTAATCAAAGCCAAATCATTAATATGCTCTAAAGCAAAAATTTTCTTTTTTATATCCCCCGCTTCTTCAAATCTTTTTTCTTTTGCAAGAGAAAGCATTTCTTTTTTTAGAATAGAAATTATTTTTTTCTTTTTACCTTCAAAAAGCAAAATAATATTTTTTATATTATTTTTATTCTCTTCTGTATTTTCTGGACTTAGTTTTATTTGCTTATAAAATTCTTCTTTGCCTTTGGCTCCTCTACGATCATCAATATAAGGAAAAAATTTACGAATTATTTTCAAAGCTTCTTTTAATTGACCTCCGTTTGGGAAAGGTCCAAAAACCCGCAAAAAATTAAAATT
>CAYNAO010000032.1:0-3276 GCA_964395435.1 uncultured Candidatus Saccharibacteria bacterium | reverse complement strand
TTTTAAAAAAATAAAGTCAAATAAATCTCGCTTCACCCCGCACTAAAAATTCTTTAGAATTTTTAGTGCGGGGTTTACTTTTCCCTTATTTTTCATTATATTTAAGAGATGGAATACAATATTAAACTTAATAATGAAGAAGAATTAACGAATACTTTAAATCAAAGAAAAGATACCGAAGCTTTGAGAATGCAAAGATACATGAGCATGCCGGATTTATCTAGAACAGAAGGCTCCCCTATTTCTGAAATAGTAAATCGTATTTTAAAAATTAAAGATTTTGAAAATTTTGATATTATTAAAGCTCCTGAAATTGTGCCTACTGATATAACTTTTGATTTATATGATTTTGCTCCTGATCACCCTGCTCGTTCTCGCTCTGATACATATTTCCTAGACGATAAATATATTCTTCGTCCCCATACTACTGTTATGTGGTATTACTATTTAACGCAAGAAGAAATAAAAAAGAAATTAACTAATAAAGAAACATTAGGATTTTTCTCTTTTGGTAAAGTTTACCGTAAAGACGAAATCGATAGAAACCATATGAATGTTTTTCATCAAATGGATGGAGGTTTTTTGATTCCAAAAAGTAAAAAAGAAGTTACTATTGAAGATTTACAAAATGTATTATCAGGCATTGCAAAAGCAGTCTTCGGTGAAGAGATAAAATATCGTTTCAACAAAGATACTTTCCCTTATACTGATCCATCACTCGAAATGGAAGTAGAAATCGGAGGTAGATGGATTGAAGTTTTAGGTTGCGGAATTATGACTGATACAATTATTAAAAATTTAGGACTTGATCCTGCAGAGTGGAGCAATTGGGCTTTTGGATTCGGACTAGAGAGACTTGCTATTATAAGTATGGATTTACCTGATATTCGACTACTTTGGAGTGATGACGAAAGAGTTAAAAAGCAACTTAATCTAGGTCAAAAATTCATAGAAGTTTCAAAATTCCCTCCTATTACTCGCGATATTTCTTTTATTGTTCCAAAAACTTTTGTGCCGAATGATTATTTTGATTTGGTTCGTGAAATTGCCGGAGATTTAGTAGAAGAAATTTCACTAATGGATAAATATGAAAATGATGCTAAATTCGGGGAAGACAAAATGAGTTATGCTTTTCACATAGTTTATAGATCAATTGAAAGAACTCTAACTAGTGAAGAAATAGATATTTTGCACAGACAAGTAGAAGAAGAAACAACTTCTAAGTTTAATGCTCAAGTAAGATAAACAAACTAAAAAATCTCTTTATAAAGAGATTTTTTAGTTTAAGGTTTTAATTTTTTTATAATTCTTTCTAAATTGATTTTTGTGATTTTGTCTATTTTTGCCCACTAAGAACTGATTTACTTTTTTAGGGAATTTATCACAAATATTACATATTTTACTGCAATAATTATTTAATTTCTTTTTACAAGATTCACAACAAATAAATAAAATATGACAAGAAGTATTTTTGCAATGAGTATAATCATCACATTTTACTTTCTCACAAACCTGACAATCAGAAATAATTTCATCTCCTATTTTCTCCCCCATTCTCTCATCAAAAACGAAATTCTTGCCTTTGAATTTATTTTGCAATCCTTTTTCTTTGACTTGGTGAGCATAATCTATAATCCCGCCTTTTATATGTTTAACATTTTTAAAACCATTATGCTTCATCCAAGCCGAAGCCTTCTCGCAACGAATTCCTCCTGTACAATAAAGCAGCACTTCTTCTTCTTTTTTATCTTTAAACATATCAGTTACTTTTGCTAACTGCTCACGGAAAGTATCTACATTCATTAATTTCGCATTTTCAAAATGACCAATTGCAGCTTCATAAATATTACGCATATCAATTACTGAAACTCCTCTATCTATCATTTCATTTACTTCTTCGGCTGTTGCATACTCTCCAGTATTTGAAGGATCGAAACTAGAATCATCTAATCCATCAGCAACAATTTTCGGACGAACTTTTACAATCAGTTTCAAGAAACTAGACTTGCCTTTCTCTTCTACGGCTACTTTATATGGAACTCCCTGAAATTCTTTCGTGTTTTGAATAAAATTATCGAATTTTTCCCAATTATGTTCTGGAACATTCATCTGTGCATTTATACCTTCGTGTGCTATATAAATACGCCCTAAACATTTCAATTCTTCAAATTTATCAAAAAGAAAATCTCGCATCTCTTTTGGATTTGATATTTTTACATATTTATAAAAAGAAATAGTCTTGCGACGGAAATTTTCATTTTCTATCTCTTTCAATAATTCTTTTTTAGATTTTGTATTTACCTTCTTATGCATATTAGTATATAAAATATAACCCCAAAACCCCCTTTTTGCAAACTATTTCAGAAAAATCTTTTTAGCTAAGGTGCAGTTTGGACAAGGTTCATTCTTGCTTCCAAAAGATTTAAAATTACAGTCCCTATTTACCCAATTTTGGTCTTCTAAAGAAGACACATATTCATTAATATCTCTTTTAAGTAAATCTATTTGCTCTTCATTAATAGAAGTTGCATAAATTTTATTTTTATCATTATCGTCCGCTTCTAAAAAGAATAATTTACATATCTCTGGATATTTACCGTTTTCTGTTTCTCTGACTAAATAAGCATACATAGCAAGCTGGCGCATATAGGGAGAGAGTCTACCCTCTTCATTTATTTTCTCTATTTCATTTTTAGTTTTAGGTTTACCAGTTTTAAAATCTGTAATAATTATAGATTTATCTTCTCTCCATTCTGTTAAATCAAGTTTTCCATAAATAGAAATATCTAAATTTTTATCTTTAAAAGAAACAGATCTTTCAGATCTAAAATCTTTTTCTAAATTTTTATAAAAACCATTTAACCAATTTAAAATAATACCCAAAGCTTGTTTCTCTAAACGAACAAGTTCTTTTTTGTCATCTACTCCTTCTTTTTCTAATTGATTTAAAATAAAAGAAGATAATTCAGATTTTTTTGGAGTATTGTTATTTTTTAATATCAATTCAATAGTATTATGCACAGCAGTCCCTAAAGCCAAAGAAATACTTTTAATTTCAGGAACTTTTAAGAAATTTCTAAAATACCATTTCCAAGGACATTCAAAAAAGTTATTTAATAAAGAAACAGAAATTACTGAATCTTTATAATTTTCTTTTACAAAAGTTTTAACTTGCTGTAATGAAGAAGATTGTTCTTGTGTTTGAGCTATAATATTATTTACAAAAATCTTTGCTCCATTAATATTATTTTCTAATAATTCATTTTCATTTTCTTG
>CAYNAO010000031.1:0-3518 GCA_964395435.1 uncultured Candidatus Saccharibacteria bacterium | reverse complement strand
TGGTGGAGGTGCTCCTCCTATTGGTTTTTCTTCCATTTTTAATATTTAAGCAAATGTAAGGAAATAATATTAATTTATACAAATATTTATGACAATTTTAACAATTCTATTTTTGTTTGTATAATGTCGTTTATTTGTTCTTTTGAATATGTAGAGATTTGTCTATTCCATAATCTAATTAAAGAATAACCTTCTTTTTTTAATCTTCTAGTTCTTACTCCATCTTTCTTTTGTTGTTCTTTAGAGCCATGCGTAGATACACCATCTGCTTCTATCACTATATTGTAGTCTGTTAAAACAAAATCTAAAATATACCCATATTTACCTCTGCACACAACAGGTTTTTGAAATTCAAACTTATATCCAAGGTCTTTTAATGTAACATATAAAGATTGTTCCCATTGTGTTCTCCTTGCTCTTAGCTTTTTTGCCATTCTATCTAAGAATTGCTTAAGTGTTTGAATACTCTCTTCTTTGGTTTTTCTTTTCTTTTTAGCCATTTTGATATGGAGCTAGTGAATTTATTATTTCTTCAATATTACTATTTTCATTTATGTTTGTTACAGCTACTTCCCATTGCTTATGTGCCCATTGAACTAATGATAGAGCTTCTGTGTAATGTGGACTATTAGGATTTGCTTCGTGGCTGACAAGGTCAGTTAAATTTTCATATCCTTTTTCTTTCCAATATGTTTCAAATTTAATATCAAATGCTAAAGATAACTCTTTAATGAAATTATTTAAATCCCACACTTGTAATCTTGATTGCTCAAGTGCCTGAATTTCTTTTTCAGTCATTTCAATTTCTTGTCCATTTAGTAGTTTTTTCATAATGTCTATTTATATCCCCAAAGTTCAAATACACCTGTACTTATATTTCCACTGCTTAATAAAATTCTTATAGCATTTATTGCTGTATTAGAAAGATACACCCCATTAATTTGACGCATTTGATAAAGACTATCACTTCTGTAAATAAATTGTTCACATACAATGTTTTTGTATTGACTGCTGCTTTGATTATTATAAATTGTAACAGTTGTATTACAATATCTGCCTGTCCCATTTCCTACTCCACCATCTATTACAGCAATTTTACTATCAGCAGTTGTTAGTGTTGCTGTTGGAGTTGTACCAGAAAGTATATCCCTTTGATAAGCATAATCACTTGCTCCTGAAGCAAATGTAGAACCTCCGTCTGTAGAAACTCTCACCCAAAATCCAACATTATCTGTTACAGGTATTAACCCAATAGACCTTATCTCAAATGAATTATACCCACTTGGAAGTGTGAAATCTATAGTTGCAGAGGATGATGCTGTTGCAGAGGATATTAAGGTGAGACAATTTGCCAATCCTGTATTTACAGCATTTACAGTGGGGTATTTTGTAGCACTTGCTGTTAAATCTGTTTGTTTATTTGATACATCTTCAGGAGTGAATCCTAAAGCATTTTGTTTGTTATTAAATGTAGACCAATCGGTTGTAGATAGGACACCTCTGTTAGTAGCAGAGGCTGTTGGGACATTTAAAGTTATTACAGGTGTTGTAGTAGAATTGGCTACAGAAGATGATAGGTCTGTTCCTGTAGTTCCTAATGTTAAGGCAGATACATTTGTTACTGTTCCAGAGCCACTTGAACCATTTGAAGCAGAGGTAATTCTGCCTTTAGAGTCTACTGTAATGTTTGCATTTGTATAACTAGCAGGAGTTACAGTAGTAGTTTTTAAATCTGCTTTTAATCCTGAAGCATCTTCTGATAAAGCTATTTCAGTGGTATCTTGGTAGTTAATATCAGCAGTGAGGTCTGTTGCTGTAATTGTTAAATCTACAGTGTTTGTATCTGATACTGTAGTAATTGGTGAAGAAACAACAGTTTGAAATGTTAAATTTCCTGAACCATCTGTTGTTAAAACATCTCCTGAATTACCATCATTATATGGAAGAAGAAATACATCTGCTGATAGTGAAGGTATACTCCACCCTAATGTTGAAGGAGTAACTTGAAAATATGCATCTGGAGAATTTATATCTCCTGCTCCTATTTTAGAAGCTCCACTACTTAATTGACAAAACCCTCCTGGAATTGGAAGAGCAGCATTAAATACATTACTTGTTTCATTGTAAACAAAATTAGAATTTGTTTTTAAATCTCCATTATTATCAAAATACGCCACTCTGTTAGGAGATTCTGTAACTTCTGTTATATACCCTGCATTGTTGTTAAATATAGATATATTTTGTCCTGTTAAAGCAGAAACTGCTCTTGGGTTTGTAAAATATAAATTTGTCCCTTCAGAAAGATTTGTTGTAGAGCAAATAGACAAATCAGCACATGTAAATCCTGAACCAGACACTGTGACAAAATCCCCTTGTTCATTTAAAAATTTATTAGCTTGTCCTGCTTCAGAAATACCTAAACAATCATCTATATCTTCACAAGTGATTGGTTCTGAAGTGGAATTTATTGTAATTGTGTTTTCCTGCTCTGTAACTGTTACATTAGTTCCTGCAAGAATAGATTTAAATTGCCAATGTCCTTTATAATACTTTTTAAACAAACCTATTCCATTCCCTATATTAATGGGAATTTTAGCACAACATTTTTCGATAAAACACTCAAGGTCATCTATTCTTTTCTCCACTTTTGAGAAAAGCTTTAAAATTTCTTTAGCATCAAATTTATTTTCAGACATTTTAACAAAAAATTATAGTATAAATATAAAAATAATCAGTATTATTGCATAATTAATAACTATTGTAAATTATTTTAGTTATGGATTTGGAAATTAGAAAAACATTTATTATGATTGCACCATCATACATTTCCTGGAGGATGATGTAAGAAAATAAAGATATTTATCCTTAACCTTCCTACTTGTCCTCCAGCACTTAGGGTAGGCTTTAGGATAGAAGCCTGTCAGAAATGATGGGCTTTTTTATTTTATTTATGTCCCTGTTCAAATTTCCAAACAGAAGAAAAAATGGAATTAAATAACATAAAAGAAATAAAACAAAATGTCAAGGTAGACATTATATTCTTGAAATAAAAATCTCGCTCTGTTCTAACCTAACAACGAGTCCTGGAAGTAGAAAACATTTAAATCTGCTACGAAGAATATAATGAGTGACAACCCCAATCCTGATGTAACCAAAGGGAGAATAAATAAGAAATGGGAACAGGCAGAAGTGCTACCTTGGCTAAGAGTAAATTGCCACTCTTTGCTCCTAGTGAATTTTAAAACAATTCCAGGATAGAGGTTCCTTTTGTAAAAAATAAAAAAGCCCCTGAAAACTCAGGAGCTTAAAGGGAGGTAGAGCTAGGATGACCAAAAACCTACAACTGCTACTTTAAACTCCTGTGTTTTATCCTTGTCCTACACTAGGCTTAAAATTTCTTTTTTCAGATTTATTAAGATTTTTAGTATGTCTTTTTATCTGTTTTTTAGTCTTTGGACTGAACTTGTTTACTTTTTGTGTTTTTACTTTAGCCATCTTGTTATTGCATATGTTTGGTT
>CAYNAO010000030.1:1772-3905 GCA_964395435.1 uncultured Candidatus Saccharibacteria bacterium | reverse complement strand
GAGTTTAGTTCTCCGTCATCGAATGTTAGTGATTGAGTTCCGGTTGGATTAGTGAGTGAATTCCATGTTACGCTACCCGCTCCACAGGCGCTACCTGTACCTGATACCACTCCAGAGTTATCTACTTGAAGACATTGAGTGCCTCCACCTGCAAGACCTCCGAATGTAATTGTGCCTGAAGAAGAAGTGAAAGCTCCTGCAATTGTGAGAGCTCCACCTGAAGTAATTTTATTTGAAGAAGAATAAAATTGAATGTCACCTGTAACTCCGTCTTGGAAAGTTAAAGTATTAGTTCCAGTAACTTTAAGTCCAGGATTAGTTGCACCCAGTACAAGCGAACCAGAAGTAAGTGCTGGAATTTGATTGCCGGTAGCACTTTGAGCTGGAGTAAATCCTCCAACTGTTTTTGAATTAATTGCGAAAGCAGAAGAGACAATTCTTTGACGAGGAGATAATGTCTCGAAACTTTCTGCTCCGTCTCCTGGCGCACAAGTTGCTCCAACTTTTGTTGCAACTTCAATATTCATAAATGCTTGATCATCGGTGAAAGCTAAATCTAAAGTGTCTCCTCCTGCGCCTGTGTCTCCGACTGGTGCGTTAAAAACTCCTTCACGAGTTGTGATAGTCATAGTGCTCGGAGATCCAGAAGGCCAAATTTTAGATCCACCAGAAACTGCATCGTAAATAGAAAATTTGTAACAGTATTCTGTACCAGAAGTTCCACCTAAAAGATTTCCAGAAGAATCAAGTAATCTTCCTTGAAAATTAATCACAGCAGGAACTCCAGCTGCTGCAAAAATAAATTGAGGTATAGAAAAAATAAAATTTAAAACTAAAAATGAAATAGTAAAAACCATCCAGAAGGATTTTGTTTTCCAAATCTTTTTAAAATATTTTTTAATTTTAAATTCCATCAAGCTGTATATATATTATAGTACAGAGAAGCAAACAAAAAAACAGCTAAAAGCTGTTTTTTTGTGGATAATTATTTTTAAAAAAATTATATTAATTTTTTTAATTCATTTTCGTATTTTTTCATGACTTCCATAGAAGCAGATTGCTGATCCATACCCTTGTCCATCTTTTCTTTCACTTCTTTTGCTATATTTTCAAAAAGTTTTGGATCTTTTTCCATCATTTTGATAAACATATCTATTTGGGCTTCTGGTACGCCTTGCATACGAAGCATTTTCTTTAATAAAAAATTTTTAAACATAAAAAAATTAGTATAAGGTTTATAAAGTTATAAAGCTAAAAGAAAATACTTTATAACTTTCTACTTTTAACTTTATAACTTAATTTTACACTATTCATCTAAAATTTCAAATTCATCTAAATCAGACTGTTTAGTCTTTTTCCTAATTAACAAAACTATAAAAATTGCAAAAATAATTAAAAATAAAGTTAATAAAAAATACGAATCTTTAAATAAATTTTGTTTTGAATTACTATTCAAAGCCAAAGCTTCTAAATCAAAATTTTCACCTGTATAATCACCTCCCATCTCAGAGAAATTATTTTCTTCTTTTAAAATATTTTGATTCTGAAAATTAGTAGAACTTGAAACTTTTTTCTTAACAACTTGTGTAGTTAAAATTTTATTTGAAAAAATAATTTTATTTCCAGTATCTCTTAATTCTAAAAAATTTTTATCATTCAAATTAAAATTTGTTGCTTCGGGAGAAAGGATAATTTTACTATTCTTTTTTAGAAAAGTATTTTTAGGAAAAACAAAATTATTATACTGACCTGACAAGATAAAATTTTCTAAATTAATATCATAATTTGTTTTATTAGTAAGTTCAATAAAAAAATTATCTTGCTCTCCTGTATTTGAAACAATTATAGTTGGAAAGATGATTTCCAAATTTATTTCTGTAAAAAGAGCTGGATTGATATCAAAAGAATTTTTATAATATTCTAAATAAATACTGTATTTTCCAGGGTAATTGTAAATATAAAGAAATTTATCATTGTCTATACTTTTTATTTCTTTAAACTTTCCATCTCCAAAATTCCACAAAAATTTTCCATAAATATTTTTATATTCTTGATTTAAAATTACTGCTTCTAAAGAAATTGGAATTCCAGCAAAACCTAATTTTGAAGTATTGATTTGTAATTTTTCTGAAA
>CAYNAO010000030.1:0-1672 GCA_964395435.1 uncultured Candidatus Saccharibacteria bacterium | reverse complement strand
GCAAAAGAGACTTTGAAAAAAGTAAAAAATAAAACAAAAACAAAAATCAGAATTATTTTCTTATGCATTTTATTTTACTAAATCTTATATGATATAATCATACTATGAATCCCGTTAAAAGTTAACAACGGGATTAATTATAAAATTAATCAAGTTTGCTGATATTTTTTATAAATTAAAATAAAATTAGTATAACTTTTAACGGGATGAATATATTTAAAAAGAAAACCAAAAAAATAGAATTTTTAGCTATTGGAGATATTGTTATTGATGCTTTTATTAAATTAAAAGATGCTCATGTTACCTGCAAAATAGATAACACCAATTGTGAAATTTGTATGGCCTTCGGAGATAAATTACCTTACGAAGATGTTAAAGTTTTAAATGCGGTTGGTAATAGCCCAAATGCGGCTGTATCGGCTTCGAGACTTGGACTGAAATCAGCTCTGCTTACATATATCGGAGATGATCGTTATGGAGAAGATTGTTTAGAACAACTTAAAAAAGAAAATATAATTACAGATTACATAAAAATAGAAAAAGGATCAAAAACAAATTATCATTATGTTTTATGGTTCGGAGTAGAGAGAACAATTTTAGTTAAACATACAGAATTTAATTTCAAGTTCCCAGACTTTAAAGATACAGAAATTGATTGGATTTATTTATCTTCTCTTGCTTCTAATTCCCTACCCTATCATTTAGAAATTGCAGAATATTTAAAAACTCATCCAAATACAAAACTTGCTTTTCAACCAGGAACTTTTCAAATCAAATTAGGAACAGAGGTTTTAAAAGATATTTATCAACACACAGAAATATTTTTCTGTAATCTAGAAGAAGCTCAAAAAATTCTAAATGAAAATTCTCGAGACATAAAAACACTTGCAAAAGGACTACATAATTTAGGACCAAAAATTGTTGCAATTTCAGACGGACCAAATGGAGCTTATGCATCAGATGGAGAGAATATTTATTTCACTCCTATTTATCCTGATACTGCTCCGGCCGTAGATCGAACTGGAGCTGGAGATGCTTTTGCTTCTACTTTCACAAGTGCAATTGCACTAGGCAAAAGCCTACCTGAAGCATTATCTTGGGGACCGATTAATTCTATGTCAGTTGTGCAATATGTTGGAGCTCAAGAAGGATTACTTTCAAAAGAAAAACTAGAAAAACTTCTAAAAAACGCCCCAGAAAACTACAAAGTTTCAGAGATAAATTAAAAAAATATAAAAACAAACTTTTGGAGGGGTTTGGCGAGCGACGGCGAGTCAACTTCAGAATTTTTTAAGCTTCAAAAAATTCGTACCGGAAAAAGTTTTGTTTTTATATTTTTTTATAATTTTTATTTTCTTTTTAAGACTTTTTTTACAGCCTCTTTAATAGAATCTTTATCCATACCGTAATGTTTGATAAGCTCTTCTGGAGTTCCGGATTGACCGAATTCATCTTTTACTCCAACAAAAGAAACAGGTATAGGATAATTTTCACATAATATTTCAGCAACCAAAGAACCTAATCCGCAGGCAACTTGATGTTCTTCTACGGTGACTATTTTTTTAGTCTCTTTTGCAAGTTCAATTATTTTATCTTTATCTATTGGTTTAATTGAAGAAATTTTTAAAACTTTTGTTTTAATACCTTCTTTTTCTAATTCCTTTGCTGCGAG
>CAYNAO010000029.1:0-4461 GCA_964395435.1 uncultured Candidatus Saccharibacteria bacterium | reverse complement strand
CTAAAAGAATTATTTATATTTTGTAGTATCGCAATAGTGCTAATTAAAAGCAAAAGAATCAAGCCTAAAAATATTTTCCACTCTGTTTCTGAGAAAGAAAAAATAGATTTTTTAACTTTTAATAAAAGACTACTTCCATTTATTTTTTTGTAGATATTTTTCATATTAAATTAATTTAAACTAAAATAGCTTAAATTTGGTTTTTGAGAATGATTGCAAGTAGAGTAGCTACTATAAAAAGCACTCCACATACAATAGATAAAACAAAAAGAAATTTTTCAAAACCACGGCGTGTACTATGGAAAGTAGAACTATCTCCACCTCCCATTGCACCACCAACATTTGAGCCACTTTGTTGAAGTAAAATTGCAAGTATGAGTATAACTCCGAGTACTATTTCGATATAAGGTAATATTTTGATTAATAAACTCATTTCATTATTCTTGCATATTTTACAAAAAATTGCAATGTATTTTGATTTCAGCTTTGTTTTTAAATAGTTTTTATTATACTTAATTATATATGGACAAATTAATAATCAAAGAGGTAGAGAGGTTAAGAAATAAAGACAAGGGTTATTTTGCACAGAGGTTTTTTAGAACTGGTAAAGGGGAATATGGTGAAGGAGATATTTTTTATGGGCTTAGTGTGCCGGTTTCAAGGAGTATTGCAAAAAAATATACTGATATAAATTTAACAGATTTAGAAAAAATTCTTAAACATAAAGTTCATGAAATTCGATTGATTGCTTTGGTTATTTTAAATACAAAATACAAAAAAGCTACAGATGAAAAAGAAAAAGAAAAGTTAGTTAAATTTTATTTAAAAAATATTTCTTTTGTTAATAATTGGGATTTGGTAGATATTTCTTCTTATAATATTTTAGGAGAATTTTTGAAAGATAAAAAGCTTGCCCGAACTGATTCTTCAGGCGGGGATAGAAGTATTTTGATTAAACTTTCTAAATCAGGGAAACTTTGGCAAGAGAGAATTGCTATTGTTTCGACTTTGACTTTTATTAAAAATAAAGATCTTGATTTAATATTTTACTTTGGAGAATATTTTTTAAATCATAAACATGATTTAATTCATAAAGCTCTCGGTTGGATGCTAAGAGAAGCAGGGAAAAGAAATGAAAAAAGATTGAAAGAATTTTTAGAAAAAAATAAAAATAAAATCCCTAGAACCATGCTCCGCTACGCAATAGAAAAATTTAGCGAAAAAGAACGAAAATACTTTTTAGGGAAATAGTTTACATTTTAATTTTTTAAAAAAGTTGTGGTGGTTGGCTTATTGTGTTATGGTAAAAATATAGTCGAACATTAATAGTTTAATCTTATTTTCAAAATATTATGGAACCGACAAACGAAACAACAATGCCAACTGGAGAAGAAACACCAGTAGAAACTCCAGCTACAGAAGAAGGAACAACTGAAACTCCTTCTCAAGAAGGCGCAATGTAGTTTTAATTTTTAAATCTGCAAAACAAAAAAGACTAGAGAAATCTAGTCTTTTTATATTTTATTTATTTTTTAAATTACTATATAATATATATAAGATTATTAATTAATACATTTAAAGATATGAATCCCGTTAAATATTTTAAATAACGGGACAAAATAAATTAAATTAAAATAATAAGACTTAAATTTATCAATTAATCAAAAATATTTAACGGGATGAACACATTAGATTTATTCAAAAAGTTATTTCATAACTTTAATTCGCGTTCAATGAAAGACGCAACAATTGCTTATAAAACACATTTAGATGAAGGGGGAAAAATGATGCTTGCGATGGGTGGAGCTATGTCTTCTGCTCAAATTGGAGTGACTTTAGCTCCGATGATTCGTGAAAATAAAATTCATGCAATTTCTTGCACTGGAGCAAACTTAGAAGAATCAGTTTTTCGTTTAGTTGCTCACAGTCATTACAAAGATTATCCCGACTATAGATATTTCACCAAAGAAGACGATTCAAAAATTTTAGAAAATGGTGAACGCAGAGTGACCGATACTTCAATTCCCGAAGAAGAAGCTTTTCGTGTGATTGAGCCTATCATATTAAAAAAATGGAAAGAAGCCGAAGCAAAAGGTGAGAGATATTTTCCACATGAATATTTTTATCAAATTTTACTTGATGGTTCTGTGGATCCTCATCACGACGGTGATCCAGATTCTTGTTGGCTACTTGCTGCTGCAAAGAAAAATTTACCAATAGTTGTTCCAGGTTGGGAAGATTCAACTTTAGGAAATATTTTTGCTGGATATTGTAAAGCAGGAGAAGTGTCTCCAAGTGTTATGAAATCAGGAGTAGAGTATATGATGTATCTTTATGATCAATACAAAGAATTATCCGTAGGTGGTCCTGGTTTAGGATTTTTCCAAATCGGTGGAGGTATTTCAGGAGATTTTCCAATTTGTGTAGTTCCAAGTATTAAATATGATTTAAAAGAGAGCGTTCGTCCTTGGGGATATTTCTGTCAAATTTCTGATTCAACTACTTCTTATGGTTCTTATTCAGGAGCAACTCCAAATGAGAAAATCACTTGGGATAAATTAACAAAAGACACTCCTATGTTCGTGATAGAATCAGACGCGACTATTGTAGCCCCCTTAATTTTTGAAGCAATCTTAGATCGATATAATATTTCTGATAAATAATTTATTGTAATTTTATTATTAACTAATTTAAAAAATGTATAAAAAAATTTTATTGAGTTTGTTTTTGTTTACTGTGTTAATGATTCCATTAACAACTAAAGCTTCTACTTTTACAAGTTTGAAAGCTCAGTTAGAATATATTAGTAATAAAATTGCTAATTTTGGCACAGAAAATAATAGTGGAGATAGTGGAGAAGTTTTAGGAATAACTTCTAATCCTACAATTACTTTTACTTCAAATCCTTCTAAAGTTCCTTATAATGGAAGTTCTACGCTTAGTTGGACAAGTACAAATACAACAAGATGTAATGCTAGTGGTTATAGTTCAAACCCTAATTTCACAGAAGGTTCTGCTTGGATGACTCCTTATGAAAAAAGTTTAAATGGAAGTCAAACAATTAGTAATTTAAAAACAAACACTCATTTTTATATTATTTGTTGGGGTTATGACGGAACTTATGCAGTAGAAGAAGCAGTGGTTGAGGTTGAAACAAGAATTCCAAAAGTCGATTTAAAAGCTGATCCTGTTTATATCAATTTCGGAGGTTCTACTAAATTAACTTGGACAACTTCTAATGTTCAAAATCCTTGTGTTGCTTCTGGTGGATGGAGTGGTAATAAATCTCTCGGAATTAATGTTAGTGAAGTGATAAGTAATATACAAAAAGATACTATTTTTAATTTAACTTGTCCTGGATATTTACAGGGAATGTCTTCAACTGGAACAGTAAAAGTTTTTATTAAACCAAATGACCCTAAAAAAGATGAAGATGGTTCTGGATTAGGAGGAGCAGGTTTAGTTGTAACAAGTTCTCCAGAAGTTTCAAAAACTACATCAAATTCGAATAATATTTGTTCATTTACTTTTACTAAAAACTTAGGTTATGGAAATGTAGATACAAGAACTAATAAAGAAGTTTCTTATTTGCAATCTATTTTAGTTGATGAAAAATTACTACCTAGCGCTTCTGTGACTGGCAAGTTTTATTCTCAAACTTTAATTGCTTTGAGAAATTTTCAAAAGAAACATAAATTAACTATAAATGGTAAAGTTGATGCTAATACTAGAGTTAAATTAAACGAATTATTCCAAAATTATTGTAATAATTAGTTTTACTTAAATACTACTTAAAAACCCTTATTAATTAAGGGTTTTTAAGTTTCAGTAATTACTTGACTTTATTTTCACTTTGGTATATACTCTTTTTACGTCTTTATTCTTTGTGGATAGAGCGTTTTACTTTGACAAATGAATAGGTGAGACCCTGTTGCAAAGGAGCGACAGGGTAAAAATAGAGAACCTTGATCTTCAAATTGGATCAAGGATGCAAGTCTCTAAATATTTTGAATATAATAATTCAAGAGCTAGGAAGAAATTAAATAAACAATTTACTGTTTTTTATTTTGTTTCGTTCTATATAACTTTTTTAGTTAGAGTTTGATCCTAGCTCAGGATGAACGCTGGCGGCGTGGATAAGGCATGCAAGTCGAACGGAGAAGTCCCATGAAACTTTGATAGAGTTTGAGTAGCAATACAAGAATGATTGACAAGTGGATTGGGTTTGCTTCTTAGTGGCGAACGAGGTAGTAATGTATAGGAACATCCCCCAAAGTCGTGAACAACTAAGCGAAAGTTTAGCTAATACACGATGGTCTCGCAAGAGTAAAGATTTATCGCTTTGGGAATGGCCTGTATGATATCAGCTAGTTGGTAGTGTAATGGACTACCAAGGCTATGACGTCTAGGGGAGGTGAGAGCCTGACCCCCACCGATGGGACTGAGACACGGCCCATACAC
>CAYNAO010000028.1:0-4738 GCA_964395435.1 uncultured Candidatus Saccharibacteria bacterium | reverse complement strand
TATTTTACTTTTTATTTTAAAAGTATTAGTATTTAGTTAATGAAAACAGAAGACATCTTAAATAAAATAGGGTTAAAAAAGACCGAAGTCCGAATACTTTTACTTGATTTTTTAATAAAAAACAAAAACCCTATTAGCGCTTCAGAAATTTTTCTTAAATTAAAGAAACACAAGCTAGACCAAGTTACAATTTATAGAACCTTGGAGTCTTTTTTAGAGAAAGGCATGATTAAAAAAGTAGATACAGGTAGCCGAGAAGCTCAATATGAAATAATTGATGAAAAAAACGATCATCATCACATGATTTGTATAAAATGCAACACAATTGAAGACTTTACTGGTTGCGATAGTGAAAATTTGATAAAAAATGCTTTAAAAAAGTCTAAAAAATTCAATAAAATCAACCATCATTCCTTTGATTTATTTGGAATTTGCATGAAATGCAACAAAAGCTAAAAAACTAGAATTTTAAACTGTGGATAACTCAGAAAAACCTTATTTTATAAGGTTTTTTTAAAAATACAAAATATGTTAAAATTAATTTACTAAAAATTATTTTTTAACAAAAATTATTAATTAATAAAAAAAATTATGGACAAAAAACAACTTGTAACATGCATCACAAAAAGAGATCAAACTATTCAAGATTTTGATGCAAAAAAAGTATCAGGAGCAGTTTATAAAGCTATGGCTTCAGTTGGAAAAGGGACGATTGAAGATGCAGATAAAATAGCAGATCAAGTTGTAGATAAAGTTAATCATAAATTTAAAGAAGAATTGGCAAATAGCACAACTCCGCATGATGTTTGCCCTAATGTAGAAACAATCCAAGACATAGTAGAACAAACTTTAATGGAAAATGACTTTTTTGATGTTGCAAAAGCATATATTTTATATAGACAACAAAGAGCTAGCGAAAGAAAAAGAGATTTATTCAAAAAAAGAATAAACTTAAAACCTTATGAATATCCTGAATTATATGAATATGTGAGCGCTATCAGACATTCATACTGGATCCATACTGAATTTAATTTTGTTAGTGATGTTCAAGATTTCAAAGTTAATGTTAATGAAGTAGAAAAAAATGCAATCAAAAACTCAATGCTTGCTATCGCTCAAGTTGAAGTTGCTGTGAAAACTTTCTGGGGAGATATTTATAAAAAAATGCCAAAACCAGAAATCGGTGCAGTTGGAGCAACTTTTGCAGAATCCGAAGTTCGTCACACTGATGCATACGCTCACCTTCTAGAAATTCTAGGATTAAATCAAGAATTTTCAAAAATCAAAGAAATTCCTGCTTTAATGAATCGTGTAAATTACTTAGAGAAAGCAATTAAAAACAGATCAAGCGAAGACAACCGAGACTATACTCAATCTATCCTACTCTTCTCTTTGTTTATAGAGCATGTTTCTTTGTTCTCTCAATTCTTGGTAATGATGTCCTTCAACAAACACAAAAACTTATTCAAAGGAATTTCAAATGCTGTTGAAGCGACTTCAAAAGAAGAACAAATTCATGGATTATTTGGAATAGATATTATAAATATTTTAAGAGTAGAACATCCAGAATGGTTCGATAAAGAATTTGAAGAAGCAATTATCAAACAATGCCATGAAGCCTTCGAAGCAGAAAAAATAGTAGTAGATTGGATTTTTGAAAAAGGCGAGCTAGATTTTCTTCCTAAAGTAGTAGTTCTAGAGTTTATTAAACACAGATTCAATAATTCATTAGAAAGTATAGGAATAAAGAGAATCTTTGAAACAGATGAAACATTCCTAAAAGAATCAGACTGGTTCTATGATGAAGTGATCGCTACAAAGCATGGAGATTTCTTCAACAAAAGATCAATTAATTATGATAAAAGAAGTAAAAGTATAACAAGTGAGGACTTGTTTTAAAAAATTATAAATATAATCATCAAAAAATATTATGTATTGGTTAAATGAAAATAGTAGAAAGTTTTTATCAAAAGGTTATTTAATGCAAGGCGTCACAGCCGAAGAACGCATTCGTGAGATTGCTGAAATTGCAGAAAAATATTTAAATAAACCAGGTTTTGCAGATAAGTTTTATGATTATATGTCAAAAGGCTTTTACTCTTTAGCCTCACCTGTTTGGTCTAATTACGGTCTTTCGCGTGGATTACCTATAAGTTGTTTCTCGAGCTATATAGCAGACGATATGTCTCGTATTTTATATACTCATGCTGAAGTTGGAATGATGACAAAATACGGTGGAGGTACAGCTGGTCATTTTGCAGGTCTTCGCCCTCGTGGAGCAGCTATCAAAGACAACGGTTTCTCTTCAGGAGCTGTTCATTTCATGGAATTATTCGACAACTTAATAAATATTGTTTCTCAAGGTTCTGTACGTCGTGGACACTTTGCTCCTTATTTACCTGTGGAACACGGAGATATTGAGGAATTTCTAAATATCGGAACAGAAGGTCACCCCATTCAAGAATCAACTTATGCGGTAACTGTAACTGATGAATGGTTAAAAAACATGATAGAAGGAGATGAAAATAAAAGAAAAATTTGGGCAAAAATTATTCAAAGAAGAACAGAAATAGGTTATCCATATATTTTATTCTCAGACACAGTAAACAATAATACTGTTGATGTCTACAAAGACAAAAAAATGAAAATTTATGGATCTAATCTTTGTTCTGAGATAGCTCTCCCTACTTCAGATGAAATATCTTTTGTTTGTTGTTTGTCTTCTATGAATTTGCGTCATTACAATGAATGGAAAGATACAGACGCAGTGGAAACTTTGGTTATGTTTTTAGATACTGTAATTTCTGATTTCCTAGTTCGCCTAGAGAGTTTGCGTGATAGTGAAGACCCTCAAAAACAATCAGCTTTTTATTTCATGCAAAGAGCTTATAAATTCGCTAGCGAACACCGTGCATTAGGGCTTGGAGTATTAGGATGGCACACTTTCTTACAAGAAAACAATATTGCCCTAGAAAGTGAACAAGCTTCAAAATTAAACACAGAAATCTTTAAATTAATTAAAGACAAATCTTATAAAGCTTCAGAAGACTTAGCTAAAGAATACGGCGAACCAGAATTATTAAAAGGATATGGACGCAGAAATACTACCCTCCTTGCTATTGCTCCTACTACTTCTTCTGCATTTATACTAGGCCAAGTTTCTCAAAGTATAGAACCTCTTATGTCTAACGCTTTCGTAAAAGATGTAGATAAAATGAAAGTTACAATCAAGAATCCAACTTTGGAAAAATTACTTGAAGAAAAAGGCTACAACAATACAGAAACTTGGAATAGTATTCGTGATAATGACGGCTCTGTGCAACATTTAGATTTCTTAACTAATCATGAAAAAATGGTTTTCAGAACATTCAGTGAAATAGATCAAAGAGTAATAATAGACCAAGCAGCTGAAAGACAAAAATATATAGATCAAGCTCAGTCTCTAAACCTTATGATCGACCCTACTATCTCAGCAAAAGAATTAAATTCACTTTATTTATATGCTTGGGAAAAAGGTGTAAAAACTCTTTACTATCAACACAGTATGAACGCTGCTCAACAATTCGGTAGAAAGAAATTAATGGAGGTTGAAGAAAAGAAAAAAGAAACTATGAAAAAAATGGAACAAGAAGAAGCAAATGTTTGCATCTCTTGTGAGGGATAAAAATAACAAACAAAATAACACACTATGATTTGCTCTGGTGTGTTATTTTGTTTATAATTTAATTAATGGAAATAAATAATAAATTATCTTGGGCTGTGCCTGCATATTCTCATGACAAAAAAACCGTGGACTGGTTTTGGGGCTTAGGTATTATTATTTTAGCTATGGCTATTGCTTCTATAATTTTAAAAAATTATTACTTTGCAGTGGTTTTAATTTTAGGTGGAGGAATGATGTCTTATTTTGCTCACAAAGAACCTGAAACGCTATACTATAATTTAGACAAAGATGGATTAAAAGTAAAAGACCGACTTTATCCCTTTAAAACAATCAAGGCTTTCTGGATTAAAAAAGAAGAATCCCCTGCGCTATTCATAAGAACAGACAGATTTTTCTTGCCAGAAATAAAAATCAGAATAAATAATAATGTTGCTGATAAAATTCGAGAAATTTTTGTTAATCAAAATATTACTGAAGAAGAAATGAAAGAACACTTGTCCGAAACTATAATGGACATGATTGGATACTAAAACTAGATTTTTCTTGAAAAAAATGGTAAAACTATTAAAGCTTTAATTTTTAAAGTATTTGCTTCCGTCGTTCAATGGATAGGACGCAACTTTGCGGAAGTTGTGATGTAGGTTCGATTCCTACCGGGAGCACAACAAAAAAACAAATGGATTACCCAATGCGTATAAATAAATACTTGGCTTTAAAAAACATAGCTTCTCGGAGAGAAGCTGATTTATTGATTGCCGAGAAAAAAGTTTTAATAAATGGAAAAATAGCCCTCCTAGGAGATAAAGTAAACGAGAATGACAAAGTAGAAATAAAAGGTGAAAACAAAAATTATGTTTATTTTGCTTTTAATAAAAGTAAAGGAGTTTTAACACATAGCGGAGATGATTTAAATAAAGATATTAATACTTATTTAAACAAACTAAACATTAAAGAAAAAGTTTACCCTTTAGGAAGACTCGATAAAGATTCTTATGGATTAATAATACTTACCAATGACGGTAGAATAACAGACAAATTACTAAATCCAAAATTCGCTCACGAAAAAGAATATAT
>CAYNAO010000027.1:0-6492 GCA_964395435.1 uncultured Candidatus Saccharibacteria bacterium | reverse complement strand
GTCGCACAATATATCTTTTGGTGAGATGGCTTATATTTATATATAATAAAATAAAGCTTTATTTAACATCGTTCAAAAGCTGTTTGAACCAGTTAATAATATCTGTAAAGCTCACCTCTAAATATCTCATTAATAGCAAAGCTCCAATTATTACAATAATTATATAAATAAAACCTCCTTCTTGATTTTTAAATTTATTTCTCATATTCGTATATTATAACTTATTTAAGATAATTTTTTAATATTTTGGCAAATAAAACATCGGGTCCAAATATGCATTTGTTGGAGCTATTGGTTGAGTCAAAGTCTTCCCTGGGCATGCTCGACTAGGCAAAGTTTTCACACTAACTGCGTTTTTTACGTAAATTGTTAAGTGTAAATGTGGACCTGTAGTATGTCCGGTATTACCACTGTAGCCGATAATTTCTCCGCGTTCTATTTTTTGACCAGCTGAAACTTTGATCAAAGACAAATGACCATAAGTACTAGCCAAACCATTCTCATGAGCGATTAAAATCCATTTTCCAAAAGATGCTCCGGCGCAAGTCGTATCTGTATCTCCAGTACCTAAAACTGTCCCTGCGGCAACTGATTTTATGGGTGTACCTATCGAAGCTCTAAAATCGACTCCAGAATGACTTCCTGAGGCATAGAGTCTCTTTGATGCGCTAGTAACTCCGAATAATTGAGTTATATAAACATTATCAACTGGCCAAGATAAAATATTTGCTCCAGGCAAAGAATTCGGATCTAGGATAAATTTTAATTGAGATTCATAATCTCTCAATTCTTTTTCCAAAGAATCTTTAAGAGCTTTTTTTTCTTTTAATAATTTTTGATAATTACTTTCGCTATTTTTTGTTTGAGTTAATAATTTTTGAGTTTCTTTTGCGTTTTGTTCAATTACTTTTTTATCATCATTTAGATTCTCTTTCAATGCCAATAATTCTTTTTTAGCTTTTTCTGTATCGGTATGAGTTATTTCTAACTCTCCTTTTATTTGCTTTAATTCTCCTACTTTGTCTAAAATAGAATCTCTAATTAGTATTATATTATCAATATCTACCCAAACTTCGGATAAATTATCTTTGGCTAATAATAAAGATATAAGATTTTGATTTTCTATTTCGTCTATTTTACGAAAATTGCTTTTTAAAGCTTTGGTATTTATAGATATTTGATCCTCTTTGTTGCCAATTTCAGAGCTCAAATTTTGTAATTTTAATTCTGTTTGCTCAATTTTATTTTCAGTCAAAGATAAATTTAATAATAATTTTTTACGATTCAATTCTAATTGCTTCAAAGTATTAGATAAAGAATTTTTCTGTTTACTTAGATTATTTATTTCATTTTGATAGCTTTTAATTTCATTTTCTAATTTAGAAATATCTGTACTTTTTTGATTTATTTTATTTTCTAAATCTACTTTATTTTGAGCAAAAACCTGCAAACCAAAAAAGCTTAATATTAAAATAAATAATATAATTAATTTAAACTTGTATTGCTTTTTGTAATCTTTGAATTGTCTCATTTTTTCCTAAAACAAAAGCTACTATAAACGGGTCTGGCGATTTAGGAAGTCCAGTCAAAGCATACCTTATTGGATGTAGAATCTCTCCTCTATTTTCTAAATTATTAGCTATTGACATTAATTCATTTTTAATGTGTTCTTCGTTGAAATTATTTTCATCTATTTTCTCTAAAGCATCGATTCCGAGTTTAATATTTTCTATAATTTTTTCTAATTTTGTATCTTTGTAAATTAAATTCTCTTTATTTAAAATAGGAGCCTTGTAAAAGAAGTCCAACTCCCCTTTTACTATCAAATCCGAAATATCATCCCATTTAGAAATTCTTTCAAAAATCAAATTTACTATTTTTTTATTTTTTAATTCTTCTGGTAATTTCTCTAAAATATTTTTTTCTATTTCACTCTCTGGAAGTTTTTTCATATGCTCTCTATTTAACCAATCTAATTTCTCATCATTCCATCTCGCTCCACCTTTTTGAATTTTAGTAATATCAAAAACTTCTACTAATTCTTCTATAGAATAAACTTCTTTTTCGCCTCCTGGATTCCAGCCTAAAAATGCCAAGAAATTAAACATAGCTTCAGGTAAATATCCTTCTTTGCGATAATCTAAAATATCTTTGGCGCCGTCTCTTTTACTTAATTTTTTAGTTCCTGCGTCTCCTAAAATTGGAGGCAGAGTTACGAATATAGGAGGATTTAATCCTAAAGCTTCATATAAAGCTAGGAATTTCGGAGTAGAAGAAATAAATTCTTGCCCACGCATAACATGAGTCACTCCCATTTCGATATCGTCCACAATATGAGCAAAATTATAAGTAGGATAACCGTCTGATTTAATTAAAATAAAATCGTCCAAAGCTTCCGGCCCAGCAGATAAATCTCCGAAAACTACATCTTGCCACTCGGATCTTTTAATTTCTGGAATTTTAAAACGAAGAGGTTTTGTCCCGTCCCAAGTTTCAAAAACTTCGGGTCTGTGTTCGCGGTATAGGAAAGGTTTTTTATTTTCTTCGGCTTCTTTACGCCAGAGGCTTACTTGTTCTTCGGTATAAGGATCAGGATAAGCAAAACCTTTTTCAATCAAAATCTGAGCGTATTTTTTATACAAATCAAGTCTTTGAGATTGCAAATACGGAGAATTAGGACCTTCTTCATTAGGACCTTCGTCATAACTAACTTTCAACCAATTCAAAGATTCTATAATATGCTCCACAGATCCAGCTACTTCGCGTTCTTTATCAGTATCTTCAATTCTTAAGATAAAAGTCCCGTTATTTTTCTTTGCCCATAAATAAGCAAAAATAGCAGTTCGAACACCACCAACATGCATAAATCCGGTCGGGCTTGGGGCAAAACGAGTTACTATTTTTTTATTTTCATCCATAAATCTATTTTAGCATAAAATCCTTTTATTTTAAATTGTTTATAGTATTGATAGATTTTATACTTGACTTATTTTTTATTTATGTTAATATATTAATAATTTGTTCACCAAAAAAAATAATAAAATGGCACACAAAAATTTTCAACCAGAGACACCAATTTTAAAGGCACCTGTTGTTGTTGGAAAAGTAGACCTTTCCAAATTCGAAAAACAACCGAAGGCAATCAAAACTGATATCACGACTGAAGAGCCTGCGATTCCAATTGTTGATAAAAAATGGAGAAATCTTGAAGTAGCACCTCCAGATTCTTCTTACACAGTAGGATCAGTCATTAGAAAACACTTTGGTTTTATTTATGTTGATAAAGATGGAAATATAAAATCAACAAAAAAATAATTGCCGGGCACATCCCAAAAATAGAAAGCGCTCGTTTAAACAGAGCGCTTTTTTTATTTATAAATTTTATTTTAAATACCCTTCTTTTTTGAGGAGTTTTATTTTAGCTTTTTCCCCTCCTCTATTATATTCCCCTGCTTTTCCGTTACTACGAATTACTCTATGACAAGGAATATTTTTATCAAAATTTTTCTTCATAATACTCCCTACAACCCTAGAAGCTCGCGGACTACCTGAAAGCCGAGCAACTTCTCCATAAGTCAAAACGGACCCCTTAGGAATCCGCGAGACAATCTCTAAAACTTTCTCTTTAAAACTTGGCATTGAATTATTTTTTAAAAAGTTTAATATAATCTTCCATTGCAAAAATACGATTACGAGAAAAACCAGTTTTTTCACGAAGAATACCTAATTCTACAAAGTTATTAATTATACTATTTGCAGTTGCATAATTCATGCTTAATTTGTCTTCTATTTCACTCACTGTAATAATCGGATCAGTAAATAAGTATTCCAATAAAGATTGACCTCTTTTTGCTTTTTTTCCAAGAGTAAGAATTTTTTTCTCAAAACTTGCTCGTAATTGAAGAATGTTTTCAAATGTTTTAATTGATTTTTTTGCTGTTTCAGAAACTGCTTCCAAGAATAACAAAATCCATTGTTCAATATCATTTTTTGTTCTCACAAGATCAAGAGAATCATAATATGATTGTCTATAATGTTCAAAAAAATTAGAAATATATAAAACAGGATAACGCAAAAAATCCCTTTCCATTAGTTGTAATATTATTAATAACCTACCAATACGACCATTACCATCTAAAAATGGATGTATTGTTTCGAATTGATAATGACATATTGCAACTTTAATTAAAATAGGAACATTAATGTCTTGATTATGCCAAAATTTTTCCCAGTCAGACAATAAATCAGAGACTTCTTCATGATGAGGTGGTATAAAATGAGCTGTATTAATTGATGTGCCTCCAATCCAGTTTTGACTTTTTCGTATTTCTCCTGGCATCTTGTTTTCACCACGAACTCCAGACATAAGAACCTTGTGAGTTTCTTTAATTAAACGAACAGAAACAGGTAATTGTCGTAAATTTTTAATAGCATCATTCATGGCATTAATATAATTATTAACTTCTTGCCAATCATCTCTTTTTTCTGGATCTATTTCTTCTTTTGAAAGCAAAGCATCATCCATTTCTGTTTTGGTTCCTTCAATTTTAGAAGAAGAAACTGCTTCTGATACTACATGCATTTTAATAAAAAAATCAACATCAGGTATTAAATTACCATATGCATTAAGTTCGCCTAGTAATCTATTAGATTGCTCTAAAGCAAGTAAAATCTTTTTATTTTCTATATCAAATGATTTATTTATAAAAGAAGGAGAAAAATACTCATATTGATGAGGTTGATTTTCGGCATATTTTTTAACATTTCCTGCTTTATATATATTCATATTTATAATATAACATTTCTTATTATAATTTGCAAGCTTAAATTATAATATGAAAAATCTTATGTTAAATTACTTACCAAAATTTCTTTAAAACTTCGCATTTAATATTTTACAAGAGGCCAAAAGCAATAACTAATTGAGCTAAATAAGAAATCAATAAATTTGTTTCCATATTATTATTTTAAATTAATTTTTTTTAATAATTAAATTATAACATAATAAACCTAAACAAGTATTCACTTTCCGGACGTCCAACGTCCGGAAAAGAGGCTTCTTTTTAACTTCTTTTTTTTCAGGTGAATTATCTCCTAAAAATTTAACGATTAGAGCAACCCCAACTGCTATTCCAATAAATATATAAAATTTGATCATAAGTTTTTATTTATTATTCATAATTATTTTTCTATTTCTTTTTCAATCATTCTTTTTACTTTTTTTAATAATTCTTTATTTTCTTTTCTTAATTTATGACTTTCTTGCACTTTCTTAGTAATTTGTTTTTTTCATATTTTTTAGACGCATTCATAAACCAATTGTCTTGCTTTATCTCGTCTAATTTTCAAGAAGTCTTTAGCTTTTAAGGTAGACGTCGAACGTCTACCTGATTTTCCTACCAACAAATTTTTACCTCTTCATTTATTTGATTTTTTATATATTCTCTCACTTCACTTAATCCTCCTATTTCATCTATCAAACCAAGCTCTTTTGCCCTCTCTCCTAATACAGTAGAACCATCAGCAAAACTTCTTACTTTTTCAAGTGGAATATTTCTGTTTATAGATATAGATTTCATAAAATTAGCATGTATTATATTTAAATCTCTAAGGAATAAAGCTCTCTCTTCTGCTGATAATTCTTTGTCTGGAGATCCATAATCTTTATATTTACCAGCGATTAATTCCTGATATTCATAACCTTCATTTTTATTTTTCTTTACATTACTCAAATAAGAAGCTGTTACTCCTATTCCTCCTATATCAGAATTTTTTGAAGCAAATATTTTATCTGAGCTACTAATAGATAAATAAGAAGAAGATGCACCAACATCTCGCACAAAAGATATCACTGGTTTCTCACTTCTCTTGATAGCTTCGGCTATTTCTTCTCCTGCCACAGGAGAACCTCCTCCAGAATCAACTTCTATAATAATAGCCTTTATATTGTCATCTTTATTTGCATTTTCTATAAACCAAACTACATCTTCACTAGAAGTAACATTGTAGTTAAAAAGATAATCTCCTTCTGCATGCTTGGGGATATAGGTTAGCAGACTTCCCCTTAATTCTATTCCCCTTACAGAACAAGAATCATTATTAGCTAATTCAGAATTTTCTTCTATAAATTCATTTGATTCAGAAGAATTTGAATTATTATTGATTTTTAGAACAATACTAAAAAGATAAACAATTCCTAAGATAACTAAAATAGAAAAAATAAAATAATAAATATTTTGAATATGTTTTTCATTTTTCTTGAAGAAAGTCAAAGCATCTTTTTCTGATTTTGATTGATTCATATATAAATTTTAACACATTTATTATTTAATAAATACTATCAGTCAGAATTATTAGATATACAATATTTATTTTCTTAAATTAGAATCAAGAGTGTTACCTGATTCATCTCTCCACGCAGTCCAGCCGTTAATAGGCCTACCTGTTGTTGTTGCAGCTGCAGCAGAAGGACTTTTAAATAAATAATCTTTT
>CAYNAO010000026.1:4437-6532 GCA_964395435.1 uncultured Candidatus Saccharibacteria bacterium | reverse complement strand
TCGTCACCAGCGACATCGCGCATGTCTGCGGCCACCCCCTCCAGCTTGCGCTTGCGGGTAGTGAACTCCTCGCCCGTGATGAAGTTGTAGACCTCCTTGGCCGCAGCCGGAGTCACCTCGTCGTACACCGGCTTGACGGTGCCTTCCCATCCGTTGTTCAGCAGGAACTGCTCGAAGCCTTTCCACGCTTCGTCGTAGGCAGCAGAGTCCTCCGCCTCCAGTTCACGCAGGCGTGCCGGAGACCAGCGCAGACCCTGTACGAACGCCAGGGCGGTGAGGTAGGCCGGCAGTTGTTCGACCTGACGGTACACGCCCCAGGTGTCCTCGCACTCCATGACGAAGCGGAAGTAGGTGTGCAGGGCTGCCGTACAGATGGTGTCGTCTGCGCCGTATCCGAGGACGTGGCGGGCGGTCAACTGGTTCATCTTGTACTTGCGGCGCTCCCACTTCTCGGTCACAGCGGGGACGACGATTTCGTGGACGACGCGCTCCTCGCCGCGGTACATCTTCACGACTTCCTTGGTCACGGCAGGAACGATCACCTTGTCGAACTGCTCGACGAGGGTGCCACCAGAGATCGTGCCGACCGGGCCCTCCTTGGTGGTGACGCGCTCGTAGTTCTCCTGCTCGTAATCGAGCACGGTCTTGGAGCGGTTCTTCAGTCCGCGAGGCTGGTTCTCGTTGACATAGGACGCCTCGATGGAGGTGTCCAGAGCGTTCGGGATGAATCCGTGCCAGCCGTTGTCTTTCCACGCCTCACCGAACTCCTTGTACATGACCGGAAATTCAAATGCGACGTTGTGGATCACGACTTCGGTGCCGGCAGGGATGGCCTCCAGCATCACGCGGGCTTGATCCAGCGTGATGTTGGTAACGCCCTGCTCCTCGACGTGGTCGACCGTCACGTATATGGTGTACTGCAGGTTGAAGCCGTAGGTCAGGGAGAAGCCGGTCAGCTTGGAGCCGATCACGTCCACTCCGTTGTCCTTGCCCTTGGCAGCCAGCCAGTCGTCGCTTTCTTCGCTGGTCGAGGTTTCGATGTCGAATGCCAGCTCGAAGCGATCCCCTGCGTGTTTGCGGAAATGCGCCAGCGACGAGAGGTAGTTCTCGCTGCTCACCAGCTTCACTGCCGGCCAGTAGCGGGCAAACATGTCCTTGTAGGTCAGCAGGTCTGCAGGCAGATTGATGTTCGGGTTGCAGAACCCCGGCAGGACAGTCATCGGGCGGCGGTTCACGTTCACGCGCTCGGGGTACAGCTTGGCAGCCCGCCAGGAGTTGGTCACCTGCTCCTCGGAGTCAATGATCTTCTGCAGTTCCTTGAGTTCGGAGACGTTCTCCGACAGTGTTTTCAAGGTGCCGCCTTCGATCTCCGCGAGCATCTGGTCCAGACCGTCCAAGCCGTAGGTCTGCACGAGCTTGACGAACGCTGCATCGCCGAAGCCCTTGGCTCCGGGAATCTTGTCGGAGGTGTCCCCCACCAGCGACTTGTAGGTCAGGACGTGCTTGAAGGGGAACGGGCCATACGGGTTCTTGTCCAGTTCCTCCTGACGCCAGACGTGTGTGTCACCGCCCACCAGCACGGTCAGGTCGCCGTCACCGGTGTAGATGATGTTCGAGGTGCTGGTCAGATGCTTGGCCAGATACGCCAGTGTGTCGTCTGCTTCGCAGGCGTCCTGCTGCACCACGGTCGTGCCGAGGAATCGCAGCAGGGTGTTGATGCTTTCCTTGGCCTCGTTGAGCACTTCATGCTGTTCGGGCAGCTTGTCCCGGCCCGCCTTGTACTGAGGCAGGAACATCTGGCGGTACGCCTTGCCGCCCTTGCCGTCCCACACCGCCACCACGTCAACGGGAGCGATGTCGAAATGCTCCAGCGCCTGCTTGTACCGCTCCAGGAAGCGGTCCACTGTGTACAGGGCGGAGTTGATCTTCACGTCCTTGCCCGTTTCCGGATGGGTGAGGACGATTCCGTTTTCGTGGTCGGTGCCACCTAGCATGGCCTGGTTGACAATCGAGTTCATGTCGATCAGCAACCGCACCTGCTTTTCGCTTGCGGTGTTCATGTTCTGCCTTTCTTGTTCTTGTTCTCTTGCAGGGT
>CAYNAO010000026.1:2273-4337 GCA_964395435.1 uncultured Candidatus Saccharibacteria bacterium | reverse complement strand
CAGATACACCTGCAGGACGCGAGGGTCGTCCATCACGACCCCTGCAAAGGTGTACTGGGAGAACTCCTCGGAGTCGTCAGCTTCATGCGATCTGGGGATTTTCACTTCACCACGAGCCGCCTGCTTCTCCAGCCAGGCAATGAACATGTCCTTGGCGGAAATCCTGAAGGTGTGACCCAGCAAGGTGACGTTCATGGCGTCTGCTTCCAGGCTTTTCACTTGGTCAGAAATCGTGTTCAATTCGAGGCTCCTTCAGTTTTCCGGTGATGTACAGCGGATAGCCCTGCGGTTCGATGCCGAAGGCTCCTCCGATGAAATGGATGGTGTCCACGACTGCGACGTTGAAGTCGAACCAGTACTCCAGCAGTTCCCATCGAGCGGTGACCACCGGCATGTCCAGAAATCCTTCAGGCTCCACCGCGTCGATTTCCTTGCCGTCCTGTTGGTCGCCCAGATAGACAGGGCACAAGCCAAACCAGCCCTTGTGTGTGAATGCGACCTTGCCCATCACTTCTTCTCCTCATCGGAGAACGCCTGCAGCTTGCTGAACTGGGCGGTCATCAGGTAGAAGGTGATTTTGGCGGGACGCTTGGCGTCGCCCTTGAGTTCCTTGAGAGCGTTCCACGCATCAATCAGGATGTTTTTCGCCACGGCTGCCGTACCGACAATGATCTCCAGCAGGATGGCGGCGAGGAACGCCACCAGGACGACCACACTGCCTACGATCCACATGGTAGGGAGAAGGGTCCATGCGACGATCACTGCCACTATGCTGAGGAGGAATCTTTTGATATTCACTTTCGAGCCTTTCTTGTTGTTTTTCTTTTGGCTTCAATTTCCGGCGAGGAAATGACCACACCATCCACGACAACGGTACGGCCCCTTGACACCGGCAGCGTCCTCGGGTCAAGCCACGCGGGGTAGGTACTGGGCGTTGCGCCCTCCTCTACCACCCCAGTGGACAGGCTGTACGTGACGTGGCTGCCTGCCCTGTGCTTGACGACCGTTCCGATGCGCTGGCTGTTGGTCAGCCAGCCATATACGAAATGGGCAGACATTCCATGTGCCTTGCCCATTGCAATCAAGCCCTCTCTCGTCCTTGGCTGTGCCAAAAGCGAGATCAGGGCTTTCTCCAGTCTGGCGTTGTTCAGCGGCGTACCCACTGTGCTGCCTTTTCCTTGGCGGTCTGGCAGTGGATGCAGCGAATCTTGGCAAGTGCGAGTCGGGCTTCCCCGATCTCGTCGCCACAGTCCACGCACTCCTCGATAGGCCAGGTGCCGTCCGGGTTCTGGACCTGCTCCGGCTTGCTTGCCTCCCGCTGCCGCTTGAGTGCCGACTGTCTCTCGCGCTCCTCCATGTTGGAGGCATGGGCCAGAGGGTCGACGTAGGCACTCTCCTGGTCGTGTTCCTCGATCACAGCTTGACCCCCTGACCTGCGAGCAGTGTTCGGACTTCGGACAGCACATCCTGTCGGAACAGGTCGATGTCGCTGTCGTTGCTGATGGCGGAGTCGATCAGGATGTCGGAGATGCCGACTTCGGAGCGGTGCTCAGGAACGTCGCGCAGATCGCTCATCCGGTTGATCCTGACGACGTAGCCGCCAGCTTCACGCAGGGCGCGGGCCTCGTTGTCGAATCGGCAGTCAGAGATGACGTACTTGCCACTGGACGACATGGAGCGAAGCAGGCGCTCCACCCAGACGTTCTCACCAAGAACATCGCGGACGCTCTCGGTACCGAACTTCTGCAGCGCCTCGCGGCGCGTCATGTTGAACAGGGGGCAGAACTCCTCCTTGAGAACAGGATCGTGGAAGTTCTGTACAGGCTCGTTGGCGATGATCGCCAGAGCTTCTTTCAGGGGATCGGCAAAAGCCAGACGCTCGAATCCAAGGTGATCGCACAGCACTTGGGCTGCCGTATCCTTGCCGGCGCCAGCCTTGCCGCAAAATGCGACGATGGTCGGCATGAAAGTCCTTTATTGTTTTTGTTTTTGGACAGGCTGAGATTCTATCTCAAACTTGCGTCTTTTCACGGAAGATGTAGAGCGCTTCAACCCCTGGGTGGT
>CAYNAO010000026.1:0-2173 GCA_964395435.1 uncultured Candidatus Saccharibacteria bacterium | reverse complement strand
CTCCTTGATCAAAGGTCGATCTCCGAACGCAGGCCGAGGAAGCTCGGGAAGCGAGGCTTGTCCTTGACCCCGATGGAGAAGGACTTGTACTTGACGATCTTTCCTCGCATGTCCTGCTCCCAGAACTCTGCGCGATCCGCGGCATCGAAGCCGGTTCCGATCTGGAACTCGACGCCTGTCGTCAGATCGCGTACCAGCAAGGCGCCCATGCGACCCTTGCCGACCTTGTTGTCCTGGTGGGAACTACGCTTGGTGTATCCGCGCTCGTCGACCGTGGCCTCGTTCATGTTAGCCATCTCCTCGACAACGTCAAGGATCACCGCCTCCGAGTCCGTGAACCGCTTGAGCTTGAGCAGGATGCCTTCCTTGGTGGTGCTGCGACCGAACTTGTAGGGGGCGTTCGGGTCACGCAGCATGACGCCCTCGTAGCCCTGTTCCAGGTACTGGGTCTCGATTTCCAGCATGTCATCGACGTTGTAGGCGAACTGCTGGCGCACATGCACCACAGAGACGGTAGCGAGAGCGTGTGACGCATCGACCACGGCTTGGTAGGCGCTTCCGTTGCGGGTCAGAAAGGGGCGCTCCGGCATGTCCCACCGGTCGAAGATGAAGAATCGAGCCTGCGGATCGCCTGCCTTGGTCATCACGCCGCTGTTGGTCTTGCGGTACACGTCGTGCGCCGTCTCGCTGCCCACGATCAGTTCTCCGTCAAGTCCCTCCAGCAGACCTCCTCCGAATTCCTTCTGGGTGGCTTCGTTCGGGATCGGCTTGAGCTTGCGACTCAGGAGACAGCCGTTCACGACCGTGGCGCGGATGCCGTCGAGCTTGGGGCTGACCAGCAAGGGGTACTGGAGCTTTTCCAGATTGGCCGGCGAAGCCAGCATGGGTTGGGTGAAAGTCGTCATATTGTTCTTCTTGTTGACGTTGTTGATGGCCCGCCGTGAGGGACTTGAACCCCCGACCTGTTGCTTAGAAGGCAACTGCTCTATCCAGTTGAGCTAACGGCGGTTGCTTGTGCTTACCCTTGCGGTTGCGCTGTTGTCAGGTCAGCTCCGCACCACGGGCAATAGTTGAAGATGATCCCTTTCGGAGACTTCGCAGTCTTCAGTCCAAACAGGATTCTTTGCGCTCCTGTCTTGCGGTTTGTGAATGTCCACTGGTACAGGCCTCTGGCTTTCCCTGCAGTGGCAAAGCCATCCACTTCCTCCTCAAGGTGAGAACACGGCACGACGATGCGCCCGTCCTCCACCCTGCACTTGATCAGTTCCTCGCTCACGATTCCTCCTGTTCAGGTCGGTATTCACTCTTTGGCGTCTTTCCAGACGCAGCCGACACACTTCGGATCAGCCTTGCCAAGTTCGGTGTGTCGGTACATGCAGGGTGGGGACATCCGGAAGGGAACCTTCACCTTCACGATGAAGGAAGGGCCTCCTCCCGGCTTGTACTCCTTGTCGTCCGCCCAGAACGCCTCCTTGAAGGGCGCCCTGTTGTAGCAGCCGTATGTCATGGCCGGTGCTCCATCACTGCACTGATGAGGTTGCGCAACCACTGCGCGGCGTATTCGTCAAACTCGTTGTAGTAGGCCCACTTCACAGGGTCTCCTTTCCGGCGATCCATCCCGGCTTGACCTCGTGGTGGAGGACAGAGACCGAGTACGCCTTGGCTTCCATGTATGCCTTGGTGTACCGAGGGCTGCGCGTCGTTTCCATGAACCTGACCTTGGCGATCTCGACCGCGGTCGAGAGCGAAAGTCGGGCAGACATCTGCCATCGGTAGCCGTTGTCCACGCACATGCTCTGGATGGTGCGCAAGGCGCCCCACATGAGGTTGACATCGGGAGTCAGGCCACGCTCCTGCAGCAGGACTGTGGCCACCAGTCCGACAGGCAGAGCCATGTCGGACAGCACCTTGGTTGCGTCATCGCCTTCCCCCAGACTGAGGAGGCGCAGGTCCAAGTCAAGCAGGTCCTCACGAACTGCCTGCTTGGTCAGGGCCATTGCTACCGGCCCCATCCCTGCGGGATGCTGCACACGACGCCTGCGCTTCGTCTTGCTCCCCATTACTGGAGAATCTCGACGTTGGGCACCACGGTGGCGTCACTGCAGGCTTGTTCGTGTGTCATGCTGCCTCCTTGATAATCCACGCTCTGGTGATTGTGGAATAACTGATCTCT
>CAYNAO010000025.1:0-7627 GCA_964395435.1 uncultured Candidatus Saccharibacteria bacterium | reverse complement strand
TGCTAAAATAGAAATATTTAAGCAACCAAAAAGCCCTCGCGAAAGCGAGGGCTTTTTGCGTTCTTATTTTTCTCCTAAATCCCCATCATCCCAATCCCCGAAGATCCTCCCCGAAGAGTAACCCTTTTCCGGACGTTTCCGGACGTCCAACGTCCGGAAGGTCGAGTTTAATAGCTATTTTTATTTTATTCACCGTTATATTTATATAACTTTCCGGACGTTGGACGTCCGGAAAAATATTTTATATAATTTATATATGAGAAAAGACCCTTTAGTAACAGGAATGTATTACCATGTATATAATAGAGGAGTAGACAAAAGAGATATTTTTATAAACAAAACAGATCTTGATAGATTTATTTTAAGTATAAAAATGTTTAATTCAATTAAGCCTATTGGTAGTATTAAAGACAAATTAGATCTAATTAAAGCGCTTCCGGACGTTGGACGTCCGGAAGCGCTTGTGTCTATAGTGGTTTTTACTATTAATCCTAATCATTTTCATTTTGTATTAAAACAAGAAGTAGATGGTGGTATTTCTGAATTTTTAAAAAGATTATTAGGTGGTTACACAAAATATTTTAATTTAGTTCACAACAGAAGTGGTTCTTTGTTTCAAGGTAGATTTAAATCTAAGCTAATAAATAAAGATGAATATTTTTTCAGAATTTTACCTTATGCTCACATGAATCATAAAATTCATAATATTCCAAATAATAAAATTAATCTTGTTTATTCAAGTGAAAAAGAATATTTAGAAAATAGCTTTACAATTGTTAATAAAGAACAAGCTTCAGAAGTTTTGGATATTTATGGAGGTCTAGATAATTTTCAAAAAGAATGTTTAAATACTATTAATATTATAAAAGAAGAAAGAGGGTTGGTTGATTTAAACGAAGAAGATTTAATGCCTTAATTTTAAAAGGTTTCCGGACGTTGGACGTCCGGAATGTCCAGCAACAAATCTATTTAGCTTTGATTATTTTAGGTTTTTTTATATAATATATTTATGAAAGAAAAAATGAAATATATAAAAATAATAATCGCGATTTTAGTAGTAGTTTTAATTGTTTTTGCTATTCGTATGCAAAACAAGGATAATTTGGAGATTATTGATGATTTGAACTTAGGGGAAAATACTGAAAATTTAGAAAATACTGAAGAAAATAAGACTACAGATGTTGAAAACAATGAAGTAAAAGTAGAATCTAGTGAACCAAAAATATCTAACACAAATCAAGAATTATTTTCCAAAGCATTAGCCGATGGAAATACTGCTTTGATTAACAAAGATTACAATAAGGCTTTGAATTATTATAATGAAGCTTTGAAATACAGGAATTCTGATCTTGTGTATGCTAGAATGTTCTCTCTATATAGCGCACAAAGTAATTTTACAAAAGCTCTAGAATCTATAAATAAAGCAATAGAGTTAAATCCTGCTTATACTGATTATTGGAACGACAAATTAACTTTGCTTGATACACAAACAAGTTCAAGTTTTGCTGAATTAAAAGCTGTATACAATGACGGTTTGACGAAAGTAGATAGCAGAACAAAGATAAATTTAATTACTCATTTTGCTCGTATCGCTGAGAATAATGGAGAGAAAAATGAAGCAATTTTGGCTTGGAATAAGGCTATAGAAGTTTATCCGCAAGGTTCATCTATTTATCAAGCTGAAATAGATCGCTTGAAATAAATAAAATGATACGCACAAAAACCGCCTTTGGGCGGTTTTTGTGCTATAATAATATCGTGCTAAACAAACATTTTTTTAAAACTTTATTCTTGTTTATTTTTATTATTATTTTAGGGCTTTTAAGTTTGATTTTTGTAAATCAGGCTCAGTTTTAAAATAATTTTATTATATTGCAAATTCTTAAAAATATGTTATATTAATAACATCCGCAAAGAAAATAGGCAGCACTTCGTGCAAGTTAAAAGCCTAAAGTTATCAAGTTGAAATTTATACTTTATAACTTTATAAACTTTAAACTAATTAAGTCCTATTTAGTGGTCGATACTGTATTATGCAGATTTGCGGCTAAATAGCCGTTTTTTATTTTTTAAAACAATTATGATTACAAAATCAAAAAAAGAAGAAATGATAAAAGGTTTACAAAAAGCTTTTGATTCTAGTAAATCAATGGTTTTCGTAAACTTTCATGGTTTAAAAGTAGGGGATGAAACTTTACTTCGTCAAAGTTTAAGAAATAATGGAGTAAACTACAAAGTTAGTAGAAAAACATTATTAAAGAAAGCTTTTGATGGAAAAGCAGAAGGAGAAATGCCTTCTTTAGAAGGAGAAATTGCTCTAGCTTATGGAGAAGACCCAATAGCTTCTGCTCGTGAAGTTTTCAATTTCCAAAAAACACATAAAGTTCCTTTGAAAATAGTAGGAGGAGTTTATGAAGGGAGATTTGTTGATGGTGCATATATGACAGAACTAGCAACTATACCAAGTCGTGAAGTCTTGCTTTCAAAAATTGCATTCCTATTACAAAGCCCTATGCAACGCTTAGCTATTGCAGTTAATGAAGTAGCTAAAAGTAAGTAGAAAGTAGAAAGTTATAAAGTTTATAAAGCATAGTCCGCTTTAATTTATAACTTTAAAAATTATAACTTTATAAATAATTTAAAATATTATGTCAAAATTTGATCAATTTTTAAAAGACCTTGATGGAGCATCAGTTTTAGAACTAAATGAACTAGTTAAGGCAATCGAAGAAAAATTTGGAGTTTCAGCAGCAGCAGTAGCAGCAGCTGGTCCAGCAGCAGGCGCAGACGCAGGTGGTGCTGAAGAAAAAAGTGCTTTCACAGTAGTATTAGCATCTGCTGGGGAACAAAAAATCGGAGTTATGAAAGTAGTTAAAGAAGCTTTAGGTTTAGGCTTAAAAGAAGCTAAAGACTTAGTAGACGGAGCTCCAGCTACTTTGAAAGAAGGTATGAAGAAAGAAGAAGCAGAAGCTCTTAAGAAACAACTTGAAGAAGCTGGTGCTAAAGTAGAATTAAAGTAATCTTTAATTCTATCCTGAGTTTATCGAAGGAAATAACCTTATTTTTAAATAAAAAACACCCAAAAGGGTGTTTTTTATTTGCTCATTTTTATTATAAAATGATATAATTAGTATTATTTAGATAAGTCGGCAAATTAATTTTTTAAATACAGAATGGAAGTTTTAGGTAAACTATTAGGCAGTGAAGCAAGAGTTAAACTCATGAGATTATTTCTTTTAAACAGAAATAAGGTTTTTGACATGAAAGAAATTCAAAAGAGAAGCTTGCTAAAAGTAGAAAAAATTCGTGCCGAATTAAGATTATTATCTTCTGTAGATTTTATACGCCGAAGAACTAGTGGATATTATTTTAATACTAATTTTAAATTTCAAAAAGAATTTGAAAATTTGTTGGTAGGTTCTGATAGTTTAAATATCAAAAATGTGGCTGAAACTTTCAAGAAAGTAGGCAAGGTAAAATTACTTTTAATTTCTGGAGTTTTTATCAAGAACCCTGACAGCAGAATAGATTTATTGATAGTTGGAGATAAAATGAAAAAATCCAAAATAGAAGAAGGTATTAAAAAGCTAGAAGCCGAATTGGGTACCGAAATTACTTATGCAATGTTTGAATACAATGAATTTATATATCGTTTGAATATGTACGATAAACTCATTCGTGATGTTTTAGATTTTCCTCATAAAGTTATAATTCAAGTCAAAGAACTATCTGATACTGTTTTACAAAAAAGAAATTAAATTGGTATAATATATATATGAAAAAATATATTAGTATTCTTTTTTTATTAGCTTTTTTTATTAGCCCGTTTTTTTCTTTTGCTCAAGAGACCTCCGTTACTAGTGTAAATAAAGAGCAATGTATTTCTATTGAAAGAAATTTAAGATTTGGTGCTTCTGATAGAGTTTTGAATTCAACAGAAGTTTTAGAATTACAAAATTTTTTGAAAGAAAAAGGTTATCTTGATGCTGAACCAAATGGTTTCTTCGGCCCTGCAACTCAAAGAGCCGTGATCGCTTTGCAAAGAGAAAACAATTTACCAGCTTTTGGATTTTTTGGACCTTTGACTAGAGAATTGGTTTCTTGTAAAGAAGAGAATGTTTCAAATCAACAAACCACAACACAAGAAACAGTAAAAGTAGAACAAACAGAAACAGCTGATTTTCAAACAACAGAACAAGTCGCTCAATCAGAAACAGAAACAAATAATACAGAAGCAGGTCAAAATACTAGTACTACAATTGCAGACGAAATAATCGAAGACTTAGTTCCAGCAGAAATTAAGAAAACTCCAATTTCAAAATTTGTTCCTAGAATTATGTTTTGGCCGGGAAAAGTAAATCAACATATAAATTTACAAACTGGTCTTTGGGAAACTGATCCAGACGGAGTTTCTGGTGGGCACTCTTATTTAGTTTTTAGTAATGATTTCGGTGGTAGAGAATTAAAATATTGTCAAAAATGGTATCCACTTAGTATTGATGTAAAAGAATACAAATTAGAAACTCTTAATACTTGGAAAGAAAGAGGGAATGTAAATAATCATACTTCTACTAGAATGTCTTTGGAATGCGTGCAACCAGAAATAACTAATCCCGATAATGAATCTTATTTTTTTAGAATTGAATCTCCAGATGGAGGAGAGACTTATTATACCGCTCAATCAATTACTTTAAAATGGAAAAACAACAAAGCTTCAGAAGATAAAAAAGTAAATATTAATTTATTGTATAAAGCAGATGGAGTTGATGGAAAAATTGTTTTATTAGAAAATACTCCTAATGATGGACAAGAAAATATTATCTTGCCAGTTTCTGCTACTCCGGGAGTGGTTTGGGGCAAGAACTTTAAATTACACATGTTCGCATTTTCTGAAAATAAAAATAAAATTTATGAAGATTTTTCTAAAGATTTCTTTAGTATAGAAAGTGATTCGAATCTAGTTTCAAATAACACAAATATATCTACTCAAGATTCTGCGAGCTCTGCTAGTAGTACAGAATCATCTACGACAAACACTACTACTGAAAATTCAACTACTACATCAAATCAAGAAAATACTTCTACTGTAGATAAAACAGCTCGTATTGCATATTGGTCAGGTAAAGTAAATCAACACATTGATCAAAATGGTAATTGGCAAACTGACCCTGATGGTTCTAGCGGTGCAGGGTTAGATAAATTAACTTATTGTAAAAAATGGTATCCTAGCACAACCAGCATTCGTGATTATAAAACAGAAACTATCACTACTTGGAGAGCAGCCGGAAATACAGGAGCTTATACATCTGCACGAACAAGCATAGAATGCGTAGGCGGGTCTGTTGCTGGAGTATTAGGAGCTTCTATAAATAAAAATCCAAATATATGTTCTTTGGGTTCTGGAATTTTGATGAAAGGAATGAAATCTCCAAAGGTTAAGTGCTTGCAACAAAAATTAAATCAAAAAGGATATTCTGTAGTTGGTACAGACGGAGGCAAGGAAACCAATGAGTTTGGTTATTACACCATGCAAGCTTTGCGTAAATTCCAATTAGACAATAATCTAAAAGCTGATGGAGTTTTAGGTCAAAAAACAAAAAACCTGCTTGCACAGTAGTATTAGATTTGCCTTTTTTGTTAAAAAATTTGTTATAATACATATAGATATATTTTTAAGGTCGAACTTAAAAATTATTATTAATTAATTAGCTTTGGCTATTGTTTGAAAAATTTTATGAATAATATTTGGTATACATGGGGCGAAGTTTTTAATGCTTCATTACAAGAATTATGGTGGGGATTTATGCTTTTCGCACCTAAATTAATTATCGCTATAATTTTATTTATTATAGGTTGGGTATTAAGTTCTGTTGTTGCAAAAGCATTTGAACAAGTTTTCCATGCTTTAAACATTGATAGATTTTTTAATAAAACAGGACTTCAAAATGTTTTACATAAAGGAGGACTTACTTTGAATACAGGATATTTCATTGGTCAAATAATGAGATGGTTTGTTTTAATTGTTTTCTTGTTGCCTTCTTTGGCTTTAGTTGGATTAGGTTCTATTGCAGAATTTCTAAGATACGATGTTTTGATGTTCTTACCTAAAGTTATTGTTGCTGCTTTTGTTTTAATCGTGGCTACAATTATTTCAGATGCATTATCTCGCAGTATTTTAGCAGGAGCAAAGTCAATGAGTATTTCATCTGCTCATATGTTAGCTACTGTTGCTAAATATTCAATTTGGGTTTTTGCTTTTATTGTTGCTTTAGAGCAATTAGGAGTAAATTCAGCTTATATGCAAATTTTATTTACAGGAGTTATCGGTATGTTTGCTATTGCAGGAGCTATTGCTTTTGGTTTAGGGGGCAAAGAACACGCTTCTCGTTTCCTATCTAAAATAGGGGATGAAATGAATCAAAAATAAGCTTAAATAATAATCTAAAACAAAAAGAATGTCCCCAGTTGACATTCTTTTTGTTTTGGTATATACTCTGTTAACACAGTATGAATAGATTAAAAAACAGTTTAAAAGTGCGGTCTTAGTAGACATTCTTTTGTCTGTAAGCCGCTTAAAAAGCGGTTTTTTATTTGGTAGAGTAGGAATGAAATTTGAAAATTAAAAGCTGTCGGACAAATTAAGAGTGGTCTTTTCGCGTCCAGACAGAACAACTTTTTAAGTAAAGAGCGGTCTTGAACAAAAAGTTAAAATTACAAAAATAAATGTAATTGGTTTATAAATTTCTTAACAGGAAATTTAAGGGCACACGGTGGATGCCTTGACTTTAATTAGCGATGAAGGACGTGGCGTTGCTGCGATAAGCTTCGGGTAGGTGCAAAGCAACCTTTGATCCGGAGATCTCCGAATGGGGAAACCCCGTAGAGTAAACCTCTATGATCATTGTCTTTAAGATAATGATGCACACCTTGGGAAGTGAAACATCTCAGTACCAAGAGGAAAAGAAACAAATATGAATTCCCTAAGTAGCGGCGAGCGAAAAGGGAGAAGCCCAAACCGTCATAGTAATATGGCGGGGTTATAAGATGACAATGTAGATTTCTAGAAGAGTCAAAAAATAAGTTATTATTTGAAATTGCTGGAAAGCAATACCGTAGAGGGTGATAGTCCCGTAAATTAAAATAATTTATCTCTTTTGTTGTTATTCTTGAGTACCCCAGGACATCAATAGCCGGGGGGAATTTGGCAGAACTAACTGCTAAGGCTAAATATAATTAAAGATCGATAGTGAACTAGTACCGTGAGGGAAAGGTGAAAAGTAGTCCGGTTAGGACAGTGAAATAGACCTGAAACTGTGTGTCTACAAGGAGTCGATGTGGATTTATTCCACTACGGCGTGCCTATTGAAGAATGAGCCAACGAGTTTATGCATGCTGCTCGGCTAAGCTGGTGAAACAGCGAAGTCACAGGGAAACCAAGTGTTAATAGCGCGTAATTGGTAGTATGCATAAGACCCGAAGCCAGGTGAGCTTGCCATGAGCAGGTTGAAGTTTGTCGAAAGACAGATGGAGGACCGAACCGGTTGCCCGTGCGATTGCATCGGATGACTTGTGGTAAGAAGTGAAAAGCTAATCGAGCCTGGTAATAGCTGGTTCTCTCCGAAATAGC
>CAYNAO010000024.1:1172-8622 GCA_964395435.1 uncultured Candidatus Saccharibacteria bacterium | reverse complement strand
TATTTAAAAATTAAGAACTTAATATCAAAAATATCTTACAACAAAAAGATATTTTTAGCAATAGTATTTGATAATATTGTATTCTTATGATATTTTATAAATAATTTCGTTCATCTTTAAAAATAAATAAAAATGAGAATTTTAAATTTCATCTCTTCAGTTTCTGGTGTTATGTCCATATTCTTTGGACTAATTGTGTTCGTATCTTTTCCTTATGTCTTGATGGCGGAAACAGATATCAACCCTAAGCTTATTGATTCCTGTATGGATAAGATGTTCCTGGGGTTTTTAACTCTTGGGTTAGCTATTTTCTCTGTTAGTGTAGGATTTATTCTTTTTTCTATGGTAAATAAAGAAGAAACCAATACTAAAAATTTCTGGAATATTGCTTTCCTTGGAGCGTTTTTATTCTTAATCGGAATAGTTTACCATCCGGTTTTAGGTAGCCCATGGTAGAAAAGAGAAAGCCCGTCGCGTTAGCGACGGGCTATTTTATTTATTTTTATTTTTCGTGAGAGAGAGCAATTCTTAGGATTTCTTTAGCGATGATTTCGGCGCCGTCTGGTTTATAGAAATGCTTGGCATTTCTAGACATATTTTCATAAATAGTTTTATCCCCTACTATTCTCTCTATTTCAGCGAAAATAATATTTGCTTTCAGATTTAATTCTTCGATAACAACACAAGCCCCTGCCCTAGCATAAGCAAAAGCATTTTTCTTGCTATGATCAGCATTTGAATTTGTAAAAGGAATCAGTATAGAAGGCACTCCCCAAGAAGCAATTTCAAAAACAGTAGAGCCTGCTCGAGATACGATAATATCACAAGCTCCCGAAGCCATCTTCATCTCTAGAGAATTCAAATAAGCTTTTGGTATATAGCGAGCTTTGTTTATATCGTTTTCTAAAACTACATTTGCGCGCTCTGTGGTTGATTTGAAATTCTTGACTCCGGTTTGATGAATTACTTGGTATTTTTTCACAAGCATAGGCAGAGCATCTATGATGACTTGGTTTATTAATTCTGCTCCTTGAGAGCCTCCTAAAATGAGTAATACAGGTAAATCAGATTCTAATTTCCAGAAATTAAGTCCGACTTGCTTTTCTTGTCTTTGTTCTATTTCTTTTCTAATTGGTTGGCCAGTATAAACTATTTTATCTTTTTTAACGAAATGAATGCTTGATTCTTTGTAAGAAACAGCAATCATTTGAGCGAATTTTGCTCCGAATACATTTACTCGTCCTGGAGCAAAATCTGATTCGTGAACTATCAAAGGAATTCGTAATATTTTAGCTGCAAAAACTACTGGAAAAGAAGCATAACCTCCTTTACTAAAAATCACATCAGGATAAATTGCAAAAATTTTCAAGATAGCTCTTAAAACAGCAAAAAAAGTCTTGATCATATCAAAGAAATTTTGAATTGAGAAATAAGTTCTCAATTTTCCAGTTGTAATTTTTTGAAATTCTAATTTGTTTTCAAAAAGAATTTGCTTGTCGTATGGATCAGTCGAAATATAATACAATTTCGCCCCAACGATATTTTCTTTGGCAATTATTTCATTTAATTTTTGAGCAACAGCTACGATTGGATAAAAATGTCCTCCTGTGCCTCCTCCTGTAAAAACTATTTTCATATATTAAGTTCTATGTTTTGAAACTTGTAAAATTAAACCAATTGCAATCAAATATATCATCAAAGAAGTTCCTCCGTGACTCATAAATACAAGCGGGACTCCAGTCAAAGGGAAAACTCCAATAACCGAAGCGATATGTAAAAATGATTGCGCTATCATAAGTATAACAATTCCCGAGACTAAAAGTCTACCGAATTGATCGCGAGCATTGTTTGCTATATTAAGTCCCCTAAGTGCCCAAACCATATAAAGGAATATAATAATAATTCCTCCAACAAAGCCGAATTCCTCCCCTAAAACAGCGAAAATTGAGTCTCCTTGAGGTTCTGGTAAATAAGTGAACTTCTGAATACTTTGACCATATCCACGCCCTAAAATCCCGCCTGAGCCTATAGCTATCAAGGATTGCTGAATCTGATAAGAAGAGCCTTGTGAATCTTCGGCTGGATTTAAGAAAGTTTTGACGCGGTCTTGCAAATAAGGTTTGAAATAAATAAGTGAACCTAAACCTAAAGCTAGAATTAAACCTAAACCTATTATATTTTTGAAAGGAACTCCACTAATAAAAAGCATTCCTAAACCTGTGATAGAGATCAATATGAAGCTTTTTGTGTCTGGTTGATTGAGTAATACCACGGCGATAATTCCAAGCATAACAATTAAAGGCACAATACCGTATTTGAAATCATGGACTTTATGCCTAGCCCAAGAAAGCCAAGCTGCAAAATAAATTATAAAACCGAATTTCAAAATCTCGGCTGGTTGAAAAGATATTGGGCCTAATTCTATCCAACGCAAAGCGCCTCCGTGCGAGAATCCAAAACCAGGTATATAAACCGAAGCTGTTAAGAGTATCGTAAAAATAAAAATATACAAAGAAAATTTTCTCCAGATTTTATAATCAATTTTTGAACTTATATACATTCCTAAAAATCCCAAACCAAGCCCGAAAACTAATTGAGTAAGTAATACGCTATAGAAAATCTTTGCATTTTTAGCTAAAACTCCTAAAGAAGCCGAGACAAACATAGCCGCACCTAAAAAAACCAAAACAAAAGTCAAGGTTAAAAAGAATTTATCAATTTTGGTTTTGGTATTCATTATTATCTACTAATTACAAATAAAATAATTCCTAATAGAGCAAAAATAACTGAAATTACCCAATAACGCATTGTGATTTTGTGTCGAGACCAACCGATGGCTTCGAAATGATGATGAAGTGGAGCAATTCTGAAAAATTTTTTACCTAAGAATTTTTTAGAGAACATTTGAATTGTAGAAGATAATGAAGTTATTACCAAAGGGAAAGCTATGATTGGCAAAATCAAAATCGAATTCGTCATAAAAGCAAATACAGCAATAATCAAAGTAAGTGGCATCATCCCCGTCTCGCCCATATAAAAACGAGCTGGCGGAATATTGAACCATAAAAAGGCTAATATCGATCCAGTAATCACTCCGGAGAGAACTGCTAGATCTATTTGATTATTTAAGAAAGCAATCAAAGTAAAACTACTGAAAATCGTAGCTAAAACTCCGCCTGAGAGTCCGTCTATGCCGTCTATGACTCCTCCTGAAAAAGTCCCTAATGCAACTAATATAAACAAAGGAATAATTAAAAATCCTAAATACAAATCTCCAGCAAAAGGAATATGGATAGAAGTCATGCCTAATTTATTATAGAACCAAAATCCCGAAATTACAGCAATTAAAACTATGGTGAAAATTTTGAGCTGAGTATACCAGTTTTTTGATCTTGTTATTTCTGTTTTGCCGTCTATTTCGAGTAAATCATCAATTAATCCTAAAAAAGCTCCTAATACAAAAACTCCGAGTGGAAACAAGGTCTGAGAACGGCTTAGGAAATTGAATTTATTTAAAAGACTTGTGTCAAAAATTAAAGATAAAATATAAAAAGTAAAAATCGTAATCAGAACAGAAATCCAGATAATGGATCCGCCTATGCAAGGGACTGAAGTTTCTTCTTTTGCTATTTTGTCATGGATAACTTTAAAATCTTCGGAAGTTGTGTTTTCGGTTCTTTTCTTTTTCTTCCACATTTTATTTTTATAAAAAAAATTACTCATAAATGGAGTAATAAAAATAGCTACTAAGAAAGCTAATGTGGTTGGTATAAAAATTTTAAGCAAATCTAAATACATTTGATTTTATTATATCAAAAAATTTTAAAAGAGAAAATTTAAGAGAGGTCTAATATCTCGTCTATTCTGATTTGAGAGACGAAATCTGGAACGTGAGAGACAATAATCATCGCTCCCCTGTATTCATTCAGAGCTTTTGCTATTATTGGCAAATGTCTAAAATTGATATGATTAGTTGGTTCGTCTAAAATAAGCAGTCCAGGATTCTCTATTACTAAACTCGCAAAAGCAACTAATCCTTTTTGACCTTCAGAGAGGCTACCTATTTTTGTATTGATTATGTCACTTGTTATTAAAAATCCTGCAGCAATAGAACGAAATTTTTCTTCATCAATTCGTCCAGTGACTTCGAGCATAACAGCAGAGAGATATTCTCGAGTTGTTTTATCAAAATCTAAAGTAGAAAAATCTTGTCTGTAATATCCTACTCTAACATCAGGATGCAGAGAAAAATTAGGATCTTTGTTTTCTTTTGCTTTGGCTATTGTTTCAAGTAAGGTGCTTTTCCCTATTCCGTTCGGACCAGATAATAATAAATGAGTATTTTTCCTTAGTTTTACTTTTACATTCTTTTCTACAACTTTACCTTCTTTTAAAATAGAAACTTTATCAAAAGCTATAATATCTCCTATCAAATCTTCTTGAGCTGGAATTATAAAGTTCTTGATAGTTTTATCTTCTTTACGAACATCAACTTTTTCTTCTTCTAAATCTTCAGCTAATTCACGCATACGACGAGCAACTAAACGGAGATTTCCTCCTTTCATAGCGAATTTGTTTGCTTGATCTTTTTTAGCTTGAATTTCTTTTGAGAGTAAAGCATTTTTTCTATTTTCTTTTTCCATTCTTGCTACAATTTGATTTTTTACATCAGTATAATTACCAACATATTGTTCTATTTTTCTAGTATAAACATCAAGATATAAAACAGCATCAGTAAAAGCATTCAAGAAATATGCATCGTGAGAAATAACAATTACAGTTTTTTTGTAATTTACTAGGAAATCAGTTAAATGAGAAATTCCTTCTTTGTCTAGATTATTTGTTGGCTCATCTAACAATAAAATATCTGGTTCTACTATCAAGGCTTGAGCAAGCAAGAGACGGGCTTGTTGACCTCCGGAGAAAGTATTGATAACTTTATCGTGAATTTTAGTGTGATTTTTGAAATTTACAATTTCTAGAACTTCGTCTATGCGAGGATCAATATCATAAACTTTTTCTTTAAAAGATTTCTCGAAGAATTCACGAACTGTTAAATTTAATTCTTCGCGAGGTATTACTTGTCTTGAGAGAGCAATATTTTTGCCAGGGGCTATTATAACTCGGCCGTTTTCGGGTTTCAGGGTTCCATTTATTAAATTAAATAATGTACTTTTCCCTGCTCCGTTTTGACCCATTATAGTAACCTTCATTCCACGGCGCACAGAAAAATCCACCTCTTCTAAGATAGGTTTATTGTGCCCGTATTCAAAAGAGACTTTTTCAAATCTTATTACTACTTCACCATGAGACATAGAATACTTATCTTAACCTAAAATGAGAAAAAAATAAAGCCTTAATTAATTACTTGGAAATTTTTTACATTAACTACGCCGTTTTTGTATTCGTATTCTAAATTAGCTTTGCTTTGAATGTGGCCGTCTTCATATAAAACTTCAGCTTTGTTGTCATTTGTATTTAAAGTCAAACTAATTACATACCAAGTTCCACCTAAAACTTCTTCGTTGGTAGCAATTTTTGCAATATTTTCTCTGATGTATTTTTCTACAATTAATCTCTCGTCTAAAGATTCACAATCAATTTGAGATAATAAAAATCCCGGAGTAACAGTATTACGGTCTTTGTAAACATAAACTCCGTCGCCTCGGTCAACCATCTCTCCAAATAAAGCTACAGCAGTTCCTTCGCCAAATTCAATTAATAATTCTTCTTTAACATTAAAACCTTCAGCTAAACTATCCCAAATAACATCAGCCATTCTTCCACTTATTTTTGGATCAAATTTACCAACTTTTCCTGTAAAATCTCCTACTTTAGAATCTTTTTCGGCCGGTAAATTGTAATAAGAACCAGTTACATTCTCGCCAGTTATTTTCATCTTTAGCCAAGCACGATCTTCAAAAGGAGAATTATTTTGCTTTGCATAAAAATAACACATATCTATTGTCTTATTTTCATTTTTAGCTTCTTCTGTTTTTGGATTTTCTTTAATTGGAATATTTACAGTCTTTCTGTTTTTTTCTTGATTGTCTAAAATCCAAAAAATATTGATAGAAATTAGTAGAATTATTATTAAAATTAATCTTGTATTGTTTTTCATTTTTTTATAAATTAACTTGCTAATTCAAAATCACTATTTAAAATATTTTCTTTTTGTTTAATTTTCTCGTTTTCTATTTCGCAGTTTGATTTTGTATAAGTTATGATTTTTGGATCACCAACTCGACTAGGCACTAAATATCCTTCATCGTTAATAGAAAGAGGCCATCTTAATTTTTGCAAAGTTTCATTTTCTAATTTATAGATTTCTATCTCGCGTCCTTGAGAACCTTCTATTTCATATGCAAAAGTTAATTCTAATTCATTATTATTATAAAAACCTTCTAGTGTGCCAGAGTATCCATTATACATATCAGGTCCTTTTTGAATACCTGTTTTCTCCCCTGTAATGATATTGTTTTGAATATTCAACACAATACTTTCTTCTACTTCATAAGGTTCTTCGACAGTTGCTTCTTGTTTTTTATAGAAACAAAATTTTCCGTCTGGTAAATTGGTAGTTTTTATTAAATCTTTTTCTTGATAAAGATTATTTTCACTGAGGCCAAGTAATTCTCTGGTGTGTTGTATTTGTTGATATTCTTGCCCTAATTTAAAAGCAAAAATAAAAACGAATACAAATAATATTACTGCAAGTAATTTTGAATACCATGTCACCTTGTCCCAAATAATTTTCATTAAATTATTTCTATAGAATTTATAATAATAGGATTAACTGGACGGTCGTATTGATCGGTATTTGTTTTGTTGATTTTTAATACGATATCCATACCTTCTATTACTTTACCAAAAACTGTGTGTTTTGTGTCTAGGAAATTATTATCTGCTGTGTTGATAAAGAATTGACTACCGTTTGTATTAGGGCCTGCATTTGCCATAGAGAGCGTTCCTGTAACATTTCTATTTTCTGCATGAATTTCATCTGCGAATTGATAACCTGGACCGCCTGTGCCCCAACGAGACTCCATAGAGTCATCTTTGGTCAAAGGGTCTCCTGCTTGATTCATAAAACCTTCTATAACTCTATGGAATTTTGTTCCATTATAAAAACCTTCTTTTGATAATTTTGCGAAATTCTCCACTGTTTTTGGAGCGAGATTTGGGAATAATTCGATTGTAAAACTACCTTCTGATGTTGTAAATTTTGCTTTCATTGTTTTTTGTTGATTATTATTAATAATTTCTTTTTGTGTTTCTTCTAATTTTTCTTGTGTGTTCTGTGAATTTTCTGTATTGTTTTCTTGATTGATTATTTCTATATTATTTGAATCACTGGTTTTTGTATTTATATAATAAATAAATAAGCCAATAACTAAAACTGCTAAAATAATAATTGATATAATTTGATTTTTACTCATTTTTATTTTCT
>CAYNAO010000024.1:0-1072 GCA_964395435.1 uncultured Candidatus Saccharibacteria bacterium | reverse complement strand
ATTTTTTTATAATTTTCATATTCTACATTATTTTCATATCTTTTTTCAAGCATAGGTATTCCAGAAACATAAACAATCAAATAAGTAATAAGTAAAGGAGATATAATAAAATAAATTCCGCTCGGTAGTGATAATGCTATCAAGAAAATTCCCCACCACATAGTTATTTCCCCAAAATAATTAGGATGACGACTGTATTTCCATAATCCTGATTGCATGATTTTGCCTTGGTTTTCTTTTTTGGTGATAAATTTCTTTAATTGCCAATCAGAAATAGCTTCAAAAATAAAACCGAAAATCCAAATTAAAATTCCAAACAAATATATGTTTTTAAAATCAATGCTATATAAATTAATAAAAATTACAGAACTTGAAATAATAAACATTAAAATTCCTTGTAATAGAAAAACTTGAAGAAAACTCCTTAAGTAAAAGAATTTCCATTCTTCTCTCCATTTTTTGTACCGATAATCTTCTTGTTTGTTTTTATTTCTTAAATAAATATGAATAGCTAATCTTAAACCCCAAATACTTACAAGTAAATTTACAATTAAGCTAATTAAATTTCTTTGGCCAAAATAAAAACTACTCCATGCTATTAGAATAAAACCTAAACCCCAAGCAATATCAGCAATGTCATTTCTTTTCTTTATTAATGAAAGTATATACCAAAATACAACATAGATAATTAGTATTAAGCTAATTTTAAGAAAAATAATCATTAAAATATTTTAAAATATAAATAATAAGTTATTACAGAAACTAATCCTCCTAATACTGTGCCCCAAAGTAGGTCAACCAAAGTCACTAATAGTGGCCAATTTTTTAAAGTAGCTAAATTTGTTAAATCATAAGTAGCATAAGTAATAAAACCAAAAAATGCTCCTACTAGTAAAGCTGAAGTTAAAGAATTTTTTAAAATAGCAGGTTGTATAATGAAATAAACCAAACCACCAATAAATAAAAGATAAAAAATAATAGCAGCAGTCCAATTAATATTATCTTTCATCAAAAAACCAATTTGACTACGATAAAAATCTCTAGCCACAAAACCAAGCCAAATCATATCAAT
>CAYNAO010000023.1:4898-8949 GCA_964395435.1 uncultured Candidatus Saccharibacteria bacterium | reverse complement strand
TTACTCTCCAATCTACAAGCAAACTAATGTGACGGTGAAGGATGGGGTTTTGAATATTGGGTTTAGGGTTTAAAAATATTATTAATTAATTTAAAAAAATATATGGATATAAAACTTTTAGCAAAAAATATGGATTTAACTTCTGCTATTACTGATTATGTGTTAAAGAAGGTTACAAAATTAGGTAAGTATTTAACGAAAATAGAGAAAAAGGGAGGAGAAATAAAAGTTAATTTTGAAGTTTCAAAAAATAAAAGACATAAAAATGGAGCACTTTATCATGCGGATTGTAATATCAGTATTGATGGTAAGAAGTTTTATTTAAGTGTTGATAAAGAAGATATGTACGAAGCTATTGATTTTGTGAAAGACGGATTGTTTAGAGAAATTAGTAAATTAAAAGGCAAGAAGCAAACTACTGATAGAAAAAAAGCAAAGAATTTAAAAACAACAATAAAAGGTTCTAGAAAATAATACAAATAAAAAACCACTAAATAATAGTGGTTTTTTATTTGTATTCTTGTTCTTTGCCTCCTTCTTTGATAATTTTCTTTATTTTAAATTTATTGTTTTCTAAAGCAGCTTCTGTGATTATGACTCTTTTCCCATTTTCAAAAAAATAAATTCTAGGTCTTATTTTATAAGCACGATATTTGTTATAAATATCTAAATCTTTGTCTTTTGAAAAATCTATTAAAGCATCTTCTTTTTTAATTTTTTTACAAAAAGTAGCAAGGTTTTCATCTTGAGGTATTGCTTTAGTATTTCCACTTAAAATTTCTGGTAAGATTTTAATCAAACCTTCTCCACCAAGATTAATTAATTTTTCTTTTAATTCTACAATAGTTTCATTTAATTCTATTTTTGTTTCTTTAGAATATAAAATAGGACCAGCATCCATTTTGTAAACCATTTGTTGAATACTGATACCTGTATATTCTTCACCTCTAAGCAAGCTCTCTTCCATAGGGGATGCTCCGCGATATTTTGGCAATAATGAATAGTGAATATTAATAGAGCCTAATTTTGGTTTATTGATTAATTTCTCAGGCAAGATTTTACCATAGGCTATTACTATATTTAATTCTACGTCAGGTAAAGAATCAATAAAATCTTCGGTTATTTTTTCGGGTTGTAAATAGGGAATATTATTTTGTATCGCCCAAGTTTTAACAGGAGAAGGAGTTAGTATTAATTTTCTACCTTGTGGTTTATCAGGATTTGTAATTATTAAAGATGGTAAATAACCATTTTCTTTTAAAATTTCTAATGTTTTTTGTGATATGTCTGGAGTACCAAAAAATATAAATTTATTTTTTTGCATTTTATTTTTCTAAATTTTCTATTCTTAAATCTTTAGCATGATCAATAAACAAAATACCATTTAAATGATCTGTTTCATGTTGAAAAATTTGAGCAAGTAAATTGCTTGCACCTTGAGTAAATTTCTCACCGTTTTCATTATAAGCTTCTATCGTCGCTTTTTTAGAGCGGTTTGTTTTACCGTAAACAGGACGGACAGATAAACAACCCTCAGACATCCATTCTTTCTCTTTAGACAGTTTTATTATTTTTGGATTTATATAAACTTTGTCTTCTGTTTTTTCTGCAATATCCTTTCCTTTTAAAAAATTTTTATCAAAAACTCTACCAGCAACTAAAAAAATTCTCAAAGAATATCCAATTTGAGGAGCAGCAATAGCTACTCCGTCATCTTGAGAAGCCAGAGCTTCTGACATTTCTTTGATTATTTTTTTTAACTTTAAAGTTTTAAAGTCTTTAGCTGGAATTTCTTTTGCAATTTGTCTTAAAACTTTTTCTTCTTTTTGTAATATTGGTTTAACTTTTGGCATTTTAAATATTTGCTTTTAAGTATTCAAGTAATTTATTTATTTTGACTGTATTTTGAGAACGGTCTTTCATATTGCGAACAATAACTGATTCTTCTAAGGCTTCTTTGACTCCAAATATAATTGAGTAAGGTATATCTAATTTTTCAGCTATTCCTAATTGAGAACCTAGAGAATCTTTTGATAAAGATTGCATAATTGGTATATGTGCTTTTCTGAGAATGTCTATAATATTTAGAGATTTTAGTTTTGCCTCAGCTCCTAGTTGAATAAAGTAAATTTTTGGTTTTTTCATTATGCGAGGAGAGAGTTTTTTGTACCAAGAAGATTCTACGATACGATCTACTCCAACAGAGAATCCTACAGCAGGAACATCTTTTTTGTTACCTAATTGTTTCGCTAAATAATCGTATCTCCCTCCGCCAGCAATAGAAATAGATCCACCTTCTTCGCCTTCATTTTCTTTAATCACTTCAAAAACTGTGCGAGTGTAATAAGAAAGACCACGAACTAAGTTTTTGTTAATTCTATAAGTAATATTCATCTCGTCTAAGTATTCCAAAACTTCTTTGAAATGTTTTTTACAAGAAGAACATAAGAAAGAAATAGAATCCGGAGCTCCTTCGTTTATGATTTTTGTTTTTTCTTCTTTTGAGTCTAAAATCCTCAGAGGATTTGTTTTTAATCTCTCACGATCTATTGCAGGTAGGGAAGATGAATTTTTCTTATAGTAATTTGTAAGTTCTTTGATGTATGAATTACGACATTCTTTGTCTCCAATAGAATTAATATCAATTACTAAATCATGAGCACCAGCTTCTTCTAAAATAGAAAGACCTACTTTGATAACCAAAGCATCCATAATGCTTTTTTCGCTACCTAATGCATCTAAATCAAATTGCCAAAATTGACGATAGCGTCCTTTTTGAGGTTTGTCGTGTCTGAAAACTGGGCCATATTGATAAAACATAACTGGTTGAGGTAATGTCTGCATACCATTTTGAATATAGGCGCGCATTAAAGAAGCAGTGTGTTCAGGACGAAGAGCCAAATTGTCTCCACCTTTGGTTTTAAGAGAATACATTTCTTTGTCTACGATATCAGTACCACCGCCAACTCCAGTTTTGAAAATTTCTTCATGCTCCATCATTGGAGTTTCTATTGGTTTGAAACCATAGTAAACTGCAACTTCTTGAGCTTTTTCAAAGAAACCTTGGAAATTATAATAATCTTCATGCATTATGTCTCTCATGCCTTTCGGACTACTTATTTCTTTGTTTGATTTTTTATTTGTTTTCATGTTATTTTATTTGACCTGGTTTATAATCTATGTCATTTATTGGTAATAATCTTAGAAAAGGTTGACCTATAATTAATTCTTTTTTGACTGGACCCCAATATCTGGAGTCAGAACTAGCACTACGATTATCTCCCATAACAAAGTATTCATCTTCTTTTAATTCTGTATAAATAGGATCGTTGTTGGATTTGTTTTGAATGTAATTGTCCGGTAAAATAAAACCTTCTTCATTTTCATTATTTATAATTGTGACTTGAGAGCCAATAATTTTTACTTGTTCATTTGGTAAACCGATAACTCTTTTTATGAAAAATTTACTAGGGTCTTCGGGATATTTAAAAATTATTACATCATGTCTTTTAATATCTTCGAAGTTGTAGCTTAGTTGATCTACAATTAAATAATCTTGATCATGAAAAGTAGGGTACATAGAAGCTCCAGACACAACAAAAGGTTGAGCTACGAACATACGAATTGGGATAACTATTATAATTGCAATTAAAGCAAAACGAATCGTATCCCAAATAGATTCTTTTTTCTTTTGTTTTATTTCTTGTTCTGGTTCCATGTCATTATTTTAACATAAAATATGATTGACAGAATAGGGTAATATGTTTTTAAATTAATTTTTTTATTTTTCTTAAAAATGTTATTATTGTTGTATGTATATTATTTTTGGATTAGGGAATATTGGAGAAGAATATAAGAATACTCGACATAATGCAGGAGCTATTATCGTAAATGAAATTAAAGATAATTTTCCTAAAAAAGTTAAATTTGTAGAAGTTTCTGATTATATGAATAATTCGGGTAAAACTATTTCTTATTATGTAAAAAGTAAAAAAGACTTAGATAAATTAATCGTAATTTATGATGATATAGATTTGCCTTTTGGTAAAAT
>CAYNAO010000023.1:0-4798 GCA_964395435.1 uncultured Candidatus Saccharibacteria bacterium | reverse complement strand
ATGACTTTGTATAATTAAATTTCTTTGATTGCTTCAATTGCAATAGATTTTTCGCCGTTGCGGACTGTTATTTTACCTGAGATAGCTACACATTTTTCAGATTCTATTAGACTAGTATTTGCTTGATATAGTTTTGGGAAAATTACGGCTTCTATGTTGCCTGTTAAGTCTTCGATATTTACAAAAGCCATAGAATCATTTTTCTTGGTAATAACTTTTTTTACACTAGTTAGCATCCCGCCTATGGTTATAGGGTGACCGTTGCCTAATTCTTCTTTTATTTTTTTAATATTGATTGGTTTAGATTCTAATTTTGATCGGAGTCTTTCTAGGGGATGACCTGAAATATATAAACCTAACAATTCTTTTTCCCAAGAAAGTTTTTCATTTTGTTTTGCAGGTTCACTGTCACGCAATTTAAATTCTGGCATTTTGATTTCACTATCTCCACCAAATAAAGAAATTTGATTAGCATTATTTTTGTTTCCTTCTTTATTGTAAATAAGCATATCTTCGACATTTGCAAGTAATTGACCGCGTTCACCTAATTCATCCATGCTTCCTGATTTGATTAATGCCTCGAGAGATTTTTTGTTTAAGTTTTTATGTTTAACTCTATCTAAGAAATTTCCAATAGAAGTAAATTTGCCATTTTTCTTTCTCTCTTCGATGATTGCTTCTCCAATATCTCCACCTAAATTTTTAATAGTATATAAACCAAAACGAATTGTATTTTCATTTATATAAGTAAAATCTCTGAAAGATTGATTTATGTCTGGAGGTAATACATTAATATTCATAGCCTTACATTCTTTTACAATTTCAGCAATTTTTTCAACATCTCCAGATTCTGCAGTTAAAATTGCTGTCATATATTCGCAAGGGAAATTAGCTTTCATATAAGCAGTTTGATATGCAACTCGTCCATAACTCGCTGAGTGGGCTTTGTTAAAACCGTATGCAGCAAAAGGCTCGATCCAGTTCCATAATTCTTCGGCTTTTTTAAGTGGCCATTTTGAATACTCCACACAGCCAGAAATAAATCTTTCTTTTTGTTTTGCCATTTCTTCAGGAATTTTTTTACCAACAGCTTTACGGAATTTATCAGCTTCTCCCCAAGAATATCCAGCAATATTAATAGCGATCATCAACAGGTCGTCTTGGTAAACTAAAACTCCATAAGTTTGTTTCAAGATTGGCTCTAAACTCGGGTCTAAATATTTTACTAAATGTGGTTTGTATTTTCTTTCAATATAAAGAGGAATGAATTGCATAGGACCCGGACGATATAGAGCAACCATCGCATTAATATCATGTATAGACGTAGGGCGGAGTTGTTTCAAATAAGCAGTCATACCGGAACCGTTTAATTGGAAAAGGCCTTCGGTTTGACCTAAGGCAAGTAATTTGAAAGTTTTTTTATCTTCTAAATCTACATTTTCTATATCTACTTTTATGCCTTTTGTTTTTTCTACAATCTTTACAGCGTCCGCCAAAATAGAAAGGTTTCGAATTCCCAAGAAGTCGAATTTAGGTAATCCAACATCTTCGATTTGATACATATCGTATTGAGTAATAATATCTCCACCTTTTGGATCAAGTTGAACTGGAGTAAATTCATAAAGTGGTTTTGGAGAAATCACAACACCGGCTGCGTGCACGGATACGTGCCGAACGCAGCCTTCCATTTTCTTCGCTAAGTCTATAATTTCGCGAGTTACGGATTCTTTTTTATAAGCAGTAGCTAATTCAGGAACTAATTCCATAGCATGATCAATCGTCATTGGCATACCTTGAGAACCGAGTGGAATCATAGATGAAATTCTATCTCCAACAGAATATTCATAACCAAGCGCTCGAGCCACATCACGCACAGACCCTTTTGCCATCATGGTTCCAAAAGTTCCAATTTGAGCAACCCTATCTTCGCCGTATTTTTGCTTTACATACGCAATCATTTCAGCTCTACGATTATCAGCGAAATCCATATCAATATCAGGGAGTGAAGGACGCTCTGGATTTAGAAAACGCTCGAAAGGTAATTTGTAAATTATTGGGTTTACATTTGTAATACCAAGTAAATAAGTAGTAAGTGATCCAGCAACCGATCCTCTGATGTTTGTTAAGATTTTATTTTCGCGTGCGAAACGAAGCAAATCTCCTACAACTAGGAAATAAGTAGCATATCCTTTTTGCTTAATAATATCTAATTCATATTCTAATCTATTTTTATATTCTTCAGTTTGCTCTAAATTTCTAAAAGGAAAACCAGCATAAGCTAATTTCTTTAAAACTTCGTTTGGGTCTTCATCGTTTTCTGTTCTAAAGTCTGGAAAATAAGGAACTCCTAATTCTATTTCATAATCCTCACACATTTCTGCAATTAGGAAAGTATTTAAAACAGCTTCTTCGTAACCTTTAAAATATTTGTAAGCTGTTTCGGTATTTATAAAAGAAAAATCATCATCAGAAAATTCGAATTTTGCATCTTTTCCTTCGGCTCCTGTGTTTACTTGGAGCAATGTGTGGTGAGCTTTGTGATCATCTTGGCAAGGATAATGTGAGTCTTGAGTTGCTACAGTTTTTAAACCATACTGATTAGCTAATTTTATCAAAGCTTCTCTTAATTCTCTATCTTTCTCTATGTGAGGATGATTTTGAATTTCTATAAAATAATGATCTTTGCCAAAAATATCTATATGAGTTTCGATAACTTGTTTTACTTTTTCTTCGTTTTGAGATAAAACAGCCCGAGAGAGCTTACCGCCCATACAACCAGAAAGACAAATTATTCCTTCACTGTATTGTTTCAAAACTTCTTCATCAATACGAGGTTTGTAATAATATCCTTCTAGGTTAGCAATAGAAACTAAACGCATTAAGTTTTTATAACCTTGTAAATTTTTCGCAAGCAAAATCAAGTGATATCTTTTATTATCTATACCTGCTTCTTTGTCTGTTAATTTTCTTTCAGCTACATAAAATTCGCAACCGATAATTGGTTTGATTCCTGCTTTTTTGGCTTCTTTATAAAATTCAATTGCGCCATACATATTGCCGTGATCCGTTAGAGCAACCGCTGGCATTTCATCTTTTTTTGCTAAAGAAATAATATTTTCAATTTTAGAAAGTCCGTCTAGTAGGGAATAATGACTGTGAGTATGTAAATGTATAAATTTTGGTGTTTCGTTTTTCACTTTTTTATAATAACATATCTTAGTTATAAAGTAGAAAGTTATAAAATTGAAAGTTAATTTAAGCTTTTATTAAAAAATGTTATAATAAAAGTATTAAAATTTAGTTTAAAAAATATTATGGAAAATAAGAAGATTCGTGTAGCTATTAATGGATTTGGCCGTATTGGAAGAGCATTCCTTAAAATTGCTTGGGAAAATCCTAATTTAGAAATTGTTGCAGTTAATGATTTAGGTTCTTTGGAATCTTTAGCTTATTTGTTGAAATACGATACAGTTTATCGAACCTGGAATCATGAAGTTAAAAAAGGCGAGAGCGAAATCATAATAGATGATAAAAAAGTAAAATTTATTTCAGAAAAAGATACTACGAAATTACCTTGGAAAGATTTAGATATTGATGTGGTTGTAGAATCAACTGGGCTTTTTACTGCTTATGAAAAGGCAAAGTTTCATCTTGATTGTGGAGCAAAGAAAGTAGTTATTTCGGCTCCTTCAAAAGGAGATGGTTCTTTTCCTGGAGAAACCATTTTGCTTGGAGTAAATGAAAATAAATTTGGAACTTGTGACATTACTTCGAATGCTTCTTGTACTACCAATGCAGCTTCGCCATTAATTGGAATTTTAAATGAAACTTTAGGAATAGAGAAAGCAATTCTAAATACTGTGCACGGATACACAGCTTCTCAAGCCCTCGTCGACGGTCCAAGTAAAAAAGATTTGCGTGAAGGACGCGCTGCTGCGCAAAATATCGTGCCTTCTTCTACAGGAGCTGCGATAGCTGTGACGAAAGCTTATCCAGAGTTAGAGAATCTTTTTGATGGTATTTCTATTCGAGTACCTGTACCTGCGGGTTCAATAGTGGATATAACTTTTATATCAAAGAAAAATACAACAGCCGAAGAAGTGAATGAAATTTTGAAAAAAGCATCTATGGATCCTCGTTGGAATCATGTATTTACTATTACCGAAGAGCCGTTAGTTTCTAGTGATATTTTAGCTAATCCTCATGCTTCTATTGCTGATCTAGAAATGACTCGAGTAGTAGGAGGGAATTTAGTAAAAGTTATGGGTTGGTATGATAACGAATACGGATATACTTATACTTTAGTTGAGCATGTTATTAAGACAGGATTAACAATTAATACATAAAAAATGAAAATATATTTAGGGAGTGATCATGGAGGTTTTAAATTAAAAGAAGAACTTAAGAAGTATTTAGGTGAGGTTTTTTATGATGCAGAAATAATTGATAAAGGAAATAATATTTTAGATAATGACGATGATTATCCTGATTTTATAACTCCTGTTGCAGAAGCTGTTGCAAATGAAGAAGGAAGTTTTGGAATAATTTTAGGAGGCTCGGGTCAAGGGGAGGCTATGTGTGCAAATAGAATAAAAGGCGCTCGTGCAGGAGTTTTTTATGGTGAAGAAATTCCCGAAGGAGAGGTGAATATAGAAGGTAGAAGAAGCACGGACTCTTTTGAAATTATAAAACTTCTAAGAGAGCATAATAATGCAAATATTTTATCTATTGGGGCTAGATTTGTAACAATAGACGAAGCTAAATTTGCTTGTGAATTATTTTTAAAAACTCCTTTTTC
>CAYNAO010000022.1:0-9022 GCA_964395435.1 uncultured Candidatus Saccharibacteria bacterium | reverse complement strand
TGGCTGGGGTACATGGATTCGAACCACGATTAAAGGCTTCAAAGGCCTCTGTCCTACCATTAGACGATACCCCAATATTTAAGGATTTTAACCTTAGAATATGTTAGATAATATACCATTTATTTTTAAATAATTCAATAAATAAAATCAAACTTTTATTTTTTACAAAAGTGCTATAATTAAATCATGAAAAAAAATGTAGGAAAATTGGATAAAAATGTGCGCATATTATTAGGTATTGTTTTTGCATTATTAGGTTACTTTATATCTCCTTGGTTTTTTGTTTTAGCTTTAGCTTCTTTTGCTACAGCTTTTATGAATTTCTGTGGACTTTATACCTTACTAGGAATTAATACTTGTGAAGTAGAGATTAAGAAATAATAATTAATTTATGAAAAAAACAAAAATTTTATTTTATATTTTTACAGGTATATTTTCTTTGGCTATGTTAGGTGGAGCTTTTGCTGAGCTTACTTTTAGCGAAACAGCAGTAGCTCAATTTATCCATTTAGGTTATCCTTTGTATTTATTATACATATTAGGTATTGCAAAAATTTTAGGAGTTATTGGTATTTGGCAAAATAAAATAGAGACCCTGCGAGAGTGGGCTTATGCTGGATTCTTTATTGATATTTTAGGAGCATTGGCTTCTCATATTTTTGTAGGGGATTCTGTTAAAGAATATGGTTTTGCTTTAGTCATGTTAGCAATATTATCTATCTCTTACTTTAACTTTAAAAAATTAAAAAATAATAATTAATTTATGAAATTCGAAAACTTAAATATTTTAAAACCTAGACCTCTGTATGAAAATCAAATTTTGATGAAACACTTGAATGAGAAGAAGGTAAAAATTGTAGATTCTTTTCGTCCAAAAGAAATGGATTTTATTGATATTTATCCAGAAGCTGAAATTCTTGAAGATTTAGAAGAAATTAGAAAAATAGAAGAAAGTTTTGATAATAACCCTGAGCAAAAATACAAAGCAGAACTTGCTTCTTTATTAGAAGCAGTTTTAGCAGATCAAATAGAATCTAATAATTGGCTAGGGGATAATGTAGAAATTGTCCCAGCTTCTAGATATGATGACATAAAACAAGGAGTTGATATAGTTTCTATTTATAGACAAGAAGACGAAGAAGAATATTTAGGTATGGCAGTAGATGTGGCTTTTGCTAATGATAAAAAAAATATTATTTCAAAATTAGACAATCTAAAGTTTTCCTTAAAAAATGCTCATATACCAAAACTAAAATATTTTGAAGATCCTCAAACGGGCGAACACAGAGAATTATTAATTCCAAAAGTTATAATTGGAACTCGTCAGTCTTCGGCTGAGAAATTATTGAGACTTTGGGGAGGCGAGAGCAAAGATAGAAATAAATTACTTGCTGGTGACACTATGCAAACAAAAATAATTCTAGAATCTTTGTATCAAATAGATTATTTTAAAAATTATGTATTGAGATTTTATGAAAGTGAACAGGATCAAAATAAAAAACAAAAATATTATGAGATTTACGAAGCATACTCTAATTTGCATAATATTTTTGTTAAAATTTATCAAGAAAAAGAAGAAATAATAAAAGAGCAAATTAATGAGGTTTCGGATGATATAGTTTACGAAACAATTTTAGAATATACTAAAGAAAATTAATTTATATATTGCTTTTTGAATATCTAAAATGATATTATTTTAGTAATGACTAAGAAATTTTTTTTCACATTAATTTTATTTTTAGGTTTTTTCTCTTTTGCTAATTTTTCACAAGCTTCTGTTTGGACTATTTCAAGTGAAAATTCTTACACAACTCAATCCGGCTCAGCAACTTTAATTTCAGGAATAGAAATTACTGGAGGAGGTGGTTCTGATGTGATACCTGTAAAACTTAGATCTACTAGTGGGACTTTATCTATGAGTACAACAACAGGTCTTACTTTTACTGGACCCACTTCTGGTACTACTATTTACTTTTCAGGAACAAGAGATAATTTGAATAATGCTTTAGCTACTTTGACTTATAACAGAGCTGGGACTGGATCTGACACTCTGGAAATGTCTTTGGTTGAATACGGAGAAGTTTTCTTCGAAGACAATGGGCACTTGTATAAATTTATTTCAGGTAATATTAATGCAATAACTGCAAGAACACAGGCTACTAGTTTGACTGCTTATGGAGCTACGGGATATTTAGCAACTATTACTTCTCAAGCCGAGAATGATTTCGTCGCAGCTCGTTTGCAAGGCGACGGATGGATTGCTGGTAGTGATGAAGTTTCTGAAGGAGTTTGGAAATGGGTTGCTGGTCCTGAGAACGGAGATACTTTTTGGAATGGAGCTTCTGGTGGATCTTCTCCTCCTGGTCAATATGCAAACTGGAGCAGCGGAGAACCTAATGATTGGTCTAATGGAAATCCCGGAGAAGACTGTGTGCAATTTTATATTTCTTCTACACAATGGAACGATTTAAATTGTACTGGTAATAATTTGACTGGATATGTGGCTGAATTCGGAGCACCTGGAGATTTACCAGAAGTAGAAGCAAGAAATATGTCTATTACCACTGTCTCTGCTCCAGTTGTTTCTATTTTATCTCCACTAGATAATGCAACAAATATTTCAACAACAGCAAATTTGGTTATAACTTTTAGCCAAAGTGTTTCAGTCGATACTGGAAATATTTTGATTAAAAAAACATCAGATGATTCTTTAGTTGAATCTGTTCTTGTTTCTGGAGGGAAAGTTGTTGGTTCTGGTAGCACAATAATTACAATTAATCCTAGTTCTGTTTTGGATGATATGACTGGGTATTATATTGAAATACCAAATACAGCTTTCAAAAATACTTCTGATGCTTACTTTGCAGGTATTTCAAGTAAAACAACTTGGAATTTCACTACAGGTGATTATAATTCTCCAGTATTAACAGAAATAACTCCAATCGGAGTTGCAGTAAACAACAACACTCCATCATACACTTTCCATACTACTGAAGCAGGCGATATTACTTATGGAGGTTCTTGTTCTTCTGCTACAAATACAGCAACTTTAGGCAATAATACAATTGTTTTAAATTATCTTGCTTTCGGAAATTATTCTGATTGTACTATAGTAGTCACAGATGATTTTGATCATGATTCAAATACTTTAGCTGTTTCTTATTTTAGTTTAGTTGTACATTCTGGAGGCTCATCAAGTTCTCCTGTGCAAACAACACCGGAAAATACCCAAATAACAACTCCAGAGCCTCCTAAAACAGAAGTAGTAGAAAACACAGAACCTAATCAATCAAACCAAAATCAAGTAATCCAAAATACTTATATTTCACCAATAGATAAAAATACTAAATTCTGTCCTGGTTTTACTAAATATTTAAGAAAAGGTAGTAAATCTAATGATAAAAATGAAGTAATTCTCTGGCAATCTTTTTTGAATGAATTTTATGATGCTAATTTGTTAGTAGACGGAATTTACGGAAATCAAACAGAAAAAGCTATAAAAGAATTTCAAAATAAATATAAAGAATATATTTTATTGCCTTGGAATTTAAAAGCTCCAACTGGATATACTTATCAAACTACTCAATCTTATGCAAATAAAATTTTAGGTTGTAATGTTGGTTCTATTAGTCTAGATAATGGTAAAACTATAAATTTTTAATTTAGTATTTTTTAAGTTATAATAAAAACATTATTATAATTAATTTTTTAAAAAATAGATGAATAAAAATTTAGTTTATGTTTTAGTCTTAGTTTTAATTATTGGTTTGGGAATTTATTACAGAACACCAAACAAAACAGAAAATACAAATACAGAAAACAATACAGCAAATACAGAAGTTTCTCAAAATTTAGAAGCAAATGAAAAAGCTTTGAATATTACTAATACATCAAAAGCAACTTATGAAATTGATGAAGTTTTAAATGGTAATCCTGTGCGCGTAGTAGGCAATAATAATTCTTTGTCTGGATTTATTGCACTTGATACTACTACAAATAAAATCACTAGAGCAGAAATCTCTTTAGATGCAAATTCTTTTGTTACAGATATTGCAAAAAGAGATGAAAATGTAGAGAGTTTGGTTTTAAAAACAAACGAAGAAATAAATAAAGTTATAACTTTCAAAAGTACAAATATAGAAGGTTTGCCTGAAAATGTAGTCAATAATCAAAATTATAATTTGAAAATTACAGGAGATTTAACTATTTCTGGAATTACAAAACAAACTACTTTCGATACTAATGTGATTTATAAAGATGACGGTAGTTTAGAAGGTACAGCAAAAACAAGTCTTTTTTATGAAGATTTTGGTTTAAAAATTCCAGATTTTCCTTTCTTGTCAAATGTAAGCAAGCAAGTAGACTTAACAGTAAATATACTAGCTAAATAATTATTAATTAATTAAAAAAATAAATGAATAAAAATGTAATTTTAGTTGTGTTAGGAGTAGTTTTAGTTGGTTTAATCATTTATGGTTTTAATAAAAATCAAAATACAGAGTTGGTTGTAGAAAATAACCAAACAGAAAACAATCAAATTGCTGAAACAGAGTTAAACACTACAAATGAAAATAACAATCAAATAGAATTATCAACCGATACAGAAATAAACAATCAATTAGTAGCTCAAGCTGGAACATACGAAAATTATGATGCTTCAAAACTTGCTCTAGCTGAAAATGGTAAAGTAGTTTTATTCTTTAATGCTAGTTGGTGTCCGTATTGCCGAACTTTAGATAAAAATATCAAAAATAATCTAAGTTCTATTCCAAATAATTTAACTATTTTAAATGTAGATTATGATAATTCAACAGAATTAAAAAAGAAATACGGAGTTACAAGTCAACATACTTTGGTTCAAGTAGATAGTTCTGGTAATTTAATTACAAAATGGTCTGGCGGAAGTGATATAGGAGACATTGTTAGTAAATTAAAATAAAATAGATAATAAATAAGTAAAAAAACAAGTTTAAAAAGCTTGTTTTTTTATGTATAATATACAAACATGAAAGAAAACAAATCACCTTGGCTTACTCAATTAAATACTGAAAGAATAACTTATCAATTAGAAAATGATTTAAATACAGACATAGCAATAGTGGGAGCAGGTATTGCAGGTATTTCTACGGCTTTTTTTATTCTTAAATACACAGATAAAAATGTTGTTATTTTAGAAAAATCTCGCTTGGCTTATGGGGCAACCGGGCACAATGCAGGGCAAGTTGTCAGTTATTTTGAGCGAGGTTTTGCCTCACTGGTAGAAGAATTTGGATTAGAATTAGCTGCTTCGGGTCAAAAAGGAATCGAAGATGCTTGGAATTTATTAGATGAGATGTATACAGATGCTTCTTTGGATATTAATTTTAATAGATTCATAGGTCACTTGGGTTTGGTTGATGAAAATCAAGTCTTGCTTCATTTAGAAAATAATTATTACAGGAAACAAGCTGGTTTAAATACAGAAAAAATTCTAATTAAAGAGGATTTAGAATTATTAAAAAATATTGATTCAAAATACAGTGATTTATACAAAACAACCAATCAAGAAGAAATTTTAAATTTACTAGAAACCAAAGAGAGTAAATTTATTGCTTGTATTTCTTATCAAAAAGGTTGCCTAAATAGTGCTTTGTTCTGTGAAGAAATTCTTGTTTATATGTTAGATAAATACAAAAACAGAATCAGTCTTTATGAACATACACCAATCCTAAAAATTGTTTTAGAAAAAGATAAAGCAATATTAGATGCTAATAAATACATAGTAAAAGCAAATAAAGTAATCCTGTGCACAAATGGATTTGAAAACTTAAATATTCTAGACCAAAGGGGTCTTGAAATAAATACAAAATTTCATCACATGATAAAAGGAACCATAGGTTATATGTCTGCGTATTTAGAGAAAATGGATAAACCTCCAATTGCAATAAGTTATTTTACTCACAAAGGAGTAAACAAAGATGATCCATATTTTTATTTAACTCGTAGAGTTTTTGAATTCGATAAAAAAGAAAATTTAATTTCTATCGGTGGTCCAGAAATTCCTCTCGAAGACAGTAGGCTTTATTCTAGGAAGAAAGAATTTCCAATCGAGATGGAAAATATGATTAACAATTTTGTTAAAAAATATTATAATAATGAGCCAAATAAAGACATAGATTTTATTTATACTTGGCATGGACTTATGGGTTATACTCAAAACGGAGTGAGATTGATCGGAGAAGAGCCTAAAAATAAAGTTTTATTATATAACCTAGGTTGTAATGGAGTTGGAATATTGCCGTCTGTGTATGGAGCAAAAAGAATTAGTGAAATTATTAATGGCGTATTGTTAGAAAAAAGTATATTTGATATACCTAAAACAATTAAAATAAAAAATGAATAATATTATAGAAATTAAAAACTTAAAAAAAGAATTTGATGATAGTAATGAGAAAATTACTATTATCGATAATTTGAATTTAGAAATTAAAGAAGGTGAAAAGGTTGCTATTGTGGGATCTTCGGGTAGTGGTAAATCAACTCTGCTTGCTCTATTGGCAGGATTAGACAAACCTTCTTCTGGTGATATTGTTGTAAACAATAAAAGAATTACTGATTTTAGTGAAGATGAATTGTCTTCTTATCGTAATACAGAAATTTCTATTATTTTTCAATCTTTCGAATTAATTACACCTTTTTCTTCTCTTGAGAATGTATTGGCTCCGCTTGAAATTAGAAAAGATAAAAATAAAATTAAAGATTTAGGTATAAATATTTTAAACGAAGTTGGTTTAGGGGAGAGAATGGATGCTTTTCCTGAGACTTTATCTGGAGGAGAAAAACAAAGAGTAGCTATTGCTAGAGCACTGCTTGCTGATACTCGAGTTATTTTAGCTGATGAGCCTACTGGTAGTTTGGATAAAAATACAGGAGAGAATGTTTTAAACCTTTTATTAAAAGAAGTAAGTGAAAGAAAGAAAACTCTAATTATTATTACTCATGATTTAACTATTGCGTCCAGAATGGATAGGGTTTTTGAATTAAAGAATAAAAATTTAAATGAAATTAAAAAATAATTTATCAATAATTTTCAAATATAGTTTTCGAATATTATTTAGAGAATGGAGAAAATTCATTCTTCCTTTTTTCTCTTTGTTTTTTACTACTTTGATAGTTTTTACGGTTCTGCTTTTTACTAATTCAAGTTCTAATTTTCTTTTAGACAAAAACAAAGAACTAATCGGAGGTGATATATCTGTTGAGACTAATTACGAAATTGATAAAAAATTAATTACAGATATTTTAGATAAATATAATCAAAACTACGAATCTTCTTTGATTTATGATTTTGGAGCTATTTTGACTAAAGATAATTTGAATCAAACTGTTTCTTTGAATGTCATAGAAGACAATTATCCTTTGTATGGGAATATAATTCTAGAAAATAATATTTTTACTCCTTTATCTTCTAATGAAATTTACATAGACAAAAATACTCAAGAAAAATTAAATGTTAAAATCGGTGAGACTTTAACTTATGCTAATACTTCTTTTGTAGTCAAAGATATTATCAAAGAAAACAGTCAATCCTTGTTAGGAGGTTTTAGGTTCCTGCCAGAAGTTTTTATTAGCCAAGCGGGTTTTACAAATACTAATTTAGACAAATCATTATTAAGATCGGAATATAATCATATTTTCTTGTTTGAAAATATTACTAAAAATCAAAAAGAAAATATTCTAGCTGAACTCAGAAATCTAGGTGGTAGGGTAGAAGTAGCTGGAATTACACAATCTGGTTTCGTAGAAGGCTTGTCTATTGTTGAGCAATTTTTAATACTTGCTGTTTTATTATCTGCTATTTTGTCTGCTGTTAATATTTATGCTGGAATGCTTTATTTTATAAATTTAATGAAAAAAAGTTTTGCTGTTTTACTTGCTTTGGGTTTTGATAAGAAGAAATTATTCTTAACTTTAACTTTGTCTTTATTTTATATTTTGATTGTGGCTTTTGTTTTAGGTAGTGTTTTATCTTTCTTTATTTTTCAAAATATTAAAGATTATATTACTTTGAGTTTTAATTTAGAGTTAGGAAATCCAGAATTATTTGTCTCTTCACTACTTACCTTATTGGTATTATTTAGCGTCTCCTTTGCTTCTTTTGTGCCGAGTCTAAGGTCTTTGATTAAATTAAATCCTAGAATGCTACTTTCTGGAATTTCTGAAAACAAAAAAGAAAAAAATAATTTTTTGAATTTTATATTTATCACTTTTTCAACTTTAATTCCTATTATTTTAGTTGCTATATTCTTATTGGATAATTTTATTTATGGATTACTAAGTATTTCTTCAATTATTTTTATTTATATTGTTTTAGCTTCTTTCTTTTATTTCTTGATTAAATTTCTTTATAACAAAAGAGAGAAATTTAATTTCTTGATCAAAACTTTAATTTCTCAAAAGAAAAAAGATGGCTTATTCGGTATTGTCTCTTTGACTTCTCTTTATGTGGGATTAACTACATTATCATTACTTATATTATTACAAGCAACCTTGGCTAATTTTATAACAAATGATTTAGGGGAGCGAATCCCTGGTTTGTATATTTTAGATATTCAAAAATCTCAAACACAAGAAATTAGAAACAATTTTGAAAACATTAATTTGTTTCCAAATGTAGGTGCTAGAATTCTATTTATTGACGGAGTAGATATTCAGCAAGAAATCCAAAATGGCAACAAAAGCCGTGAATTTGGTAGAGAATATAATTTAACTTATCGAAAAGATTTATTACCGAATGAGAATATTTCTAGAGGTTCTTGGCTCTCTGGTATACCGGGCGAAGTTTCAGTAGAAAAAGAATTTGCTGATAGGGCAGGAATTAAATTAGATTCAGAAATAGTTTTCTCAATTCAAGGTTTTAATTTAGAAGCTAAAGTTACTAGTTTGAGAGAATCAGATTCTCGTAGCGGTTTGCCTTTCTTTTATTTTGTATTTAATACAGAAGATTTAGAAAAATATCCAGCTACTTTTTTTGGTTATATTT
>CAYNAO010000021.1:0-9628 GCA_964395435.1 uncultured Candidatus Saccharibacteria bacterium | reverse complement strand
GCAATTTCTTCTGGAGTTCCTTTTGCAACAATAGTACCTCCTCCTACTCCCCCTTCAGGACCAATATCAATAATATGATCTGAACATTTAATAATATCCATATTATGCTCAATTAAAACAACAGTATTACCTTTGGAAACTAATTTATTTAAAACTTCTAAAAGTTTAGCAACATCATCATAATGAAGTCCCACAGTTGGCTCATCAAGTAAATAAATAGTTTTCTCTAAATGAGTTCTATAAAGTTCACTTGAAATCTTAACTCTTTGTGCTTCTCCTCCGGAGAGAGTAGTGGCACTTTGACCTAATTCTAAATATCCTAATCCCACATCCATAAGAGTTTGTAATCTATCATAAATAGCTGGAATGTCTTTGAAGAAGGTTAAACCTTCTTCAACAGTCATACGCAAAACTTCGTAAATATTTTTCTTTTTGTATTTCACCGTCAAAGTTTCTTTGTCGAATCTTTTACCCAAACAAACATCACAAGTTACATAAACCGTAGGCAAAAAATGCATTTCAACAGCAATTTCTCCATTCCCTTCACAAGCTTCGCAACGACCTCCTTTTACATTAAAAGAAAAACGATTAGCCTTCCATCCACGGAAACGAGCATCTTCTGTTTCAGCAAAAAGCTCACGAATAAAAGTAAAAGTTCCTGTATAAGTTGCTATATTGCTACGAGGAGTTCGTCCGATTGGAGATTGGTCTATTAAAATAGCACGAGATAAATATTCTGTTCCAGAAAAAGATGCACAATTAAAAACTTGAGCAGTTCTATATTTTCTCTCTAATCTTCCTTGCAGATTTTTATATAAAATCTCATACATAAAAGAACTCTTTCCAGATCCCGAAACTCCAGTAATAGAAGTCATCACACCTAAAGGAATTTCAGCATTCATATTTACAATATTAAAAACTTTTCCTCCAACAATACGAAGTTCTCCTTTCTTCTCTCTTCTTTTTTCTGGAATATCTATTTTTAATTCTTCTCTTAAATATCCCAAAGTTCTAGAATTATTAGTATTTTTTTTAACAGTTAATAAATCTTCTAAATAATCCGCAACAATAACCTCTCCTCCATGAACCCCAGCCCGAGGTCCAATATCTACAATATAATCAGAAGCATAAATAGTATCTTCATCGTGCTCTACAACTAAAATAGTATTTCCTAAATCTCTCAAATCAAGCAAAGTTTTAATCAATTTATCATTGTCTCTTTGATGTAGTCCAATAGTTGGTTCGTCTAAAACATATAGTGCTCCAACTAATTTTGATCCTAATTGTGAAGCAAGCCTGATTCTTTGAGCTTCTCCTCCAGAAAGTGTATTTGCTTTACGGGAGAGTTGCAGATATTCTAAACCAACATCAAGCATGAATTTTAATCTATCAATAATCTCTCTTACAACTGGCAAAGAAATTTCTTTTTCTTTTTCAGATAATTTTAAATTAGTAAAAAAATCAAAAGCATCTTCAATAGAAAGAGAAACTAAATCCAAAATATTTACTTTTTTCTTATTAGAAAACAAAAATACATTAAGCGCCTCGGGTCGGAGTCTCGCTCCTCTGCAGTCATCACAAACTTCATCTCCACCAAAATATTTAGTCCCTAAACCATTACAAGTAGGACAAGCTCCATAAGGAGAATTAAAAGAAAAAAGTCTAGGCTCAACTTCAGGGAAAGAAAATCCATCATTCTTACAAGCAAATTTTGCAGATAAAATAAATTCTTCTTGTTGGGCAGGAAAATTCTGCTTATCGGCATGGTCTGGTTGAGACGAAGGCGACCCGAGGACCTGACGAGAAGTAGAATTTTCCTGCCCAATCTTAATCAAAACCAATTGATCTGATTCAAGCAAAGACCTTTCGATTGCTTCAGATAATCTACCTCTAGCTTCTTCTTTGTTGTCTAAAAATTCATGCAAAGAAAAACTATCTACTAACAAATCAATATTGTGAGCTTTGTTTTTTGATAAAACTATTTTATCTCTTAAACTTTTCATTTCTCCATCAAGACGAATTTCAGAAAAACCTTTTGATAATAAATCATAAAGCATTTGATAGTATTCCCCTTTTCTACCTCGCACGATTGGAGAGAAAATAGAAATTTGCGTTTCATTCCATTCTACACCTAAAACTTTCCTTGCCCCTTGTAGCTTTGGCGAAGTGGGGTTATTATTTTTATTTTGCTTAATTAAAGAATTTATTTTTTCTAAAACAAAATTAATAATTTCTTCATTAGAAAGTTTTTTAATTTCTTCTCCACATTCTGGACAATGAGGTAATCCAATACGCGCATACATAACCCGCAAATAATCATATATCTCAGTGATAGTTGCCACAGTCGAACGAGGGTTGTTTGAACGAGATTTTTGATCAATAGAAATTGCTGGAGAAAGTCCGGTTATTTCATCCACATCAGGTTTAGGCATTTGATTTAAAAATTGCCTAGCATAAGAAGAAAGAGATTCTACATATCTCCTTTGCCCTTCGGCGAAAATAGTATCAAAAGCAAGCGAACTCTTTCCAGACCCCGAAACTCCAGTAATAACTACCATTTTATTTCTTGGCATTTCAACTGAAATATTCTTTAAATTATGAGTCCGCGCTCCTTTAACTATTATTTCATCTATATTTTTAACCTCTTTTTTAGCCATAAAAACACATTATAGCACAAAAATTATAAAATTTCTTTAAATTTATTTAATATTTTTTTACTCAACCTGTAACAACTCCCATGCTTCAGCATTCCCAAATAACTATTCAAACTTTCTAACTTGTAACCATTATTCTCTAAGTTTTTAAACATTCGTCTTTTAGTACTAGTTCGTAATACCCTATAATAGGGAAAATGTACAAATCCTAAGAAATCTATACCACTATATATAGTTTTAATAAATACTTTGTCTGGATGAAGTTCTAATTTAAGTCTAACTCTTAAGAATTCTTGTATTTCTTTTAAAATAGCTTCTAAGTATTCTTTATTGTTTGATAACACAACAAAATCATCAGCATAACGAATGTAATACTTAATTTTTAATTTATGTTTCACATATTGATCAAATTCATTCATATAGATATTAACTAGAAGTTGAGAAGTTAAGTTTCCTAGTGGTAAACCTTTCCCATAGGTCGGACCTATGGGAAAACTATCTATTATATTATTTAGTAAATTTAATATATCTTTGTCTTGTATGTGTTTAGATAATATTTGTTTTAATATTCCGTGGTCTATATTTGCAAAGAATTTTCTTATATCGCATTTTAAGATATAGCCTTGTTTATTATAGTTTTTACTTAATTTTCTAATGAATAACTCAAATCTATATATTGCTTTATGTGTTCCTTTATTGAGTCTGCAAGAATATGAATCATATATGAATTTCTTATCAAAATATTCATATAGAGCATTATATATTAAATGATGAAGTATTCTATCTCTGACTTCTGCTTTGTGGATGTCTCTTGGTTTTGGGTCGTTTACTTTAAATGCTTTATATCCGCTATGATTATATGTTCTATTCTTTAAATCATTATATAATGAGAAAAGATTATCCATTAGATTTAAAGAAAACAAGATCACATCTTTCTTCTTTTTCTTGTCATGAGAAAATTCCTGCCAAGATACCAGCAGGTTTTCTATTGTTATGATACTATTGTAAGTATGAGTAAAAATGTTCATATATCTAATACCCCCCCCCGCAGTGCCTTCAGCACTTTTAAAATGTAAAATCGCATATTCTTTTTGGTTTAAAAGTTTTAATGATTTTCCAAAAGCTCACAGATATACACTCGGAGGAAAAATAGAAGATTATTTTTTATCTTTATTAGAAAATATATTTATTTCTATTTATTTAAAACCAGAGCAAAAACTAATCAAATTAATAATAGCTATTTCTAAATTAGATGGTGTAAAATTCTTTTTACAAATAGCTTGGGAAAACAAATGCATACCTAATGAAAAATATTTAAAGCTTTCTTCTGATTTAGAAGAAATAGGTAAAATGCTAGGTGGTTGGAAAAAAGGCCTTGAAAACAAAACTCCCCTAAAATAGGGGAGAAATATATTAGTTTCGGGAGCACGAATCGATTACGGTTCTCGGCATTCCAAACATTGTCATTGTCGAAGTGGTTGACGTTCATGTTGAGACCATCAGAATCGAGATTCACATTAGCAACGAAAACTGTGTAATATTCCATCCATAGCACCATAGATTTACTATTAACTTTTCTAGTAAATAAATTGTATTTTATTTGTGGTATATAAGCCCGCAAAAATATTACACCAACTTTTAAATTTTTTGTTTTTAAAAAGTATTTACTCTTTTATAAATCTTAACTTATAAAACTCTCAAATATTTTTTAAATCAATCGTGGCTCTAAGTCGTAACCAAAAGCATTTCCTAATTGTAGATATATTATATAAAAAACCCTTAAAATCTGCAAAGATTCAAAGGGTTTAAGTTTTTAAGAGTCTAAATTTAAGACTCTAATTTTTCAAGTTGCGGGAGCACGAAACGATAACGGTACCCGGCAAGCCAAACATCGTCATAGTCGAAGTGGTCGACGCCCATGTGGAGACCATCAGAATCGAGAAGCACAAGAGCAACGAAAAATTTTCTACCTGATTTAAACAGGAAAAATGTTGCCCAACCATCGGAACGCAACCAATTTTTATATTTCGCTATGAAATTTAAAATTTGGCTTTGGCCCAAACAAAGTTTGTCCAAATCAGAATTCATGGATCCGAAAATTTGACTAAATGTACCATCTTTCACCTGTTCATATACTTCTACAGGTATTTTTGGGGTAGCAATTCCTTTTTCATTCGCTCCATAGTTTTTAAAATTACTATCGATTGAATAAAATATATTTTTAGAATCCGCTATAGTACTTTGACCGTCGCATTCGTCTAAAAATAAAGTTTCAGCCCCAGAAATAAGTTTTAAATAAACTTCTTTTTCAGGTTTTCTACCTAACAACTCTTCTCTTTGAGAGTAATTTAGGTTTAAAAAATACTCCAAATGATTTACAGAAATATTTCCACTTCTCATTTTTTGGAGCAAATCAATCTGAAGTCCAGCTAATTTAGCCGAGTCTTCTGCGAGAATTTTCTTACTCATTTTTAAAAAAATTAAAAGAACAAAAATAAAAATATTGATAAACTCATATAACAAAGGCTATATGTATCAATATAAATATTATATCATAATTTATATAAAATAGCAAGTATTTTTTATTTCCCCATTCGCTCTCGCAAGACTACTATTTCATCTCTTAGGATTGCGGCGGTTTCGAAATCAAGTTCTTTGACGGCTTTATTCATTTCTTTTTCTTTGATTTTGATTATTTTTTCATAAACTAAATCTTTCCTTTCTTCATCTGACATATTTAATTTAACTTCAATTTTGCCATCTTTTTTTGTAGTTTTACTGCCGTCTTTTTTTAATTCTTTAGCGTACGCTTTTTTGAAAATTTCTAAATCCAAAGAAAGTTCAGAATTTACAGCCTTGCTATGTTCGCTTTCCATTTCTTCGGTTATGTCTTTGATATTTTTTAAAATAGTTTTTGGAGTAATTTTATTTTTCTTATTATAAGCTATTTGTTTATCACGACGGCGTTTTGTTTCCTCTAAGGCTCTTTCCATAGAGCCTGTAATATTATCTGCATAAAGAATAACCCTACCTTCACTATTTCTCGCAGCACGACCAATAATTTGAATCAAAGAAGTTTCACTACGAAGAAAACCTTCTTTATCAGCATCTAAAATACCGATTAACGCTACTTCGGGCAAATCTAAACCTTCACGAAGCAAATTAACTCCAACTAAAACATCAAATTTACCTTTACGGAATTCTGTTAAAATTTTAATTCTGTCTATTGTTTTAATATCACTATGTAAATATTCTGCTTTTATCTTTTTGCCTGCACTGAACTTAGTTGAAGTGTCTTTTAAATAAGTAGATAAATCTTCGGCCATTTTTTTAGTCAAAGTTGTAGCCAAAACACGAAAACCTTTTTTAACCGTAATCTCTGCTTCTTTTATAAAATCTTGCACTTGACCAGGATAAGAATTCCCAGAGGTCGGACCTCGGGACCCCTTGAGGTCCGACCTCAAATCCGCCGAAACAGGTCTTACAATAGTTTCCGGATCAAGTAATCCAGTCGGACGAATGATTTGCTCTACAATTTGCTCGCTTTCTTGTTTTTCTTTTTCACTCGGAGTAGCTGACACATAAATAACTTCTCCTACTCTTTTTTGAAATTCTTCATAACGAAGAGGTCGATTGTCTTTCGCTGAAGGCAAACGAAAACCATATTCTACTAAAGTTTCTTTACGAGAACGATCTCCAGCATACATAGCTCCTAATTGAGGTAATGTCACATGAGACTCATCAATAATTGTTAAAAAATCAGGAACAGAATCTTTTATGGCCTGCCCCGTCGGTCGCGACTGACGGGGGAAATAAGATAATAAAGTATCAGGAGCTTCTCCTTCTTGTTTACCTGACAAATGTCTTGAATAATTCTCAATACCATTGCAATAGCCAATTTCTTTAATCATAGCTAAATCATAATTAGTTCTTCTTTTAATTCTCTCAGCTTCAAGAACTTTGCCTTCTTTTTGAAATTTTTTAATTTGATCTTTTAATTCTTTTTCAATATTTTTAATTGCAACTTTTACTTTTTCATCTTCGGTTATAAAATGCTTGGCTGGGAAAATATATACAAAATCTTCTTCTTTGATAATTACAGAAGAAACAGGATCAATTTTTAAAATATTTTGTATCTTACCCATAGATAAATTAATCTGGTACATAAAAGTTTCCGAAACAGGCATAAATTGCAAATTATTTCCTACTACTCTAAAAGTCCCAGGACTCAAATCAGAATTAGTCCTCTCAAAATGAATACTTATCAATTTTTTCATCAAATTATTTCTATCTATTTTTTGATTTATTTCTAGTTTCAAATTAGTTTTCTCATATTCTTCAGGAGAACCTAAACCATAAATACAAGAAACTGAAGCAACAATAATTACATCCTTGCGGGTTAAAAGAGCCTGAGTTGTAGCATGACGAAGTCTATCTATTTCTTTATTTATTTGAGCGTCTTTTTCTATATAAGTATCAGAAGTCGGCATATAAGCTTCGGGTTGATAATAATCATAATAAGAAACAAAATAATGCACAGCAGCATCAGGAAAAAATTCTTTAAACTCTTGAGCTAGCTGGGCAGCCAAAGTTTTATTATGAGCTATTACTAAAGTTGGTTTATTGTATTCTGCTATCACATTAGCAATAGTAAAAGTCTTACCTGTTCCGGTAGCGCCTAATAAGGTTTGCCTTTTCATTCCCTTTTTTAAACCAGATAGTAATTCTGAAATAGCCTGTGGTTGATCCCCGGCTGGTTTAAACTTACTTTTTAATTTAAAGACTTTTTCTTTGTTCATAATTTATAAATATAATATACCACAAAAAGTAAAGCCATTCGTTATGAATGGCTTTTGTATATGTTGTGCAGTTGTTATAAAACTGCGATATTTTGTTGTTGTTTTGGGATTGTGTTGATTTTATGTTTTTTGCTCAGTTTAATAACTTGAGCGAAACTTTTTTTTAAATCCCGTAAAAGAACTTCTTTAATTATTATAATACAACTAAAAAGACCTGCAATACTTAAATGTGGATAACTTTCTACAAAGGGTAACCCTTTGTAGGAGGCGAAAAACTTGATTTTTATTTAAAATTAAGGTATATTTTTGAATACATGCGCTCGTAGGTCAGTTGTAGCGGTTTCAACTAAACTACATCAGCAAGATTAAATTTGAAAATTATATAAATGCGCTAGTAGGTCAGTTGTAGCGGTTTCAACTAAATAAAGTTAGCAAGATTGAAAACAAAATAAATATATGCGCTCGTAGCTCAGTCGGTAGAGCAGCTCCCTTTTAAGGAGATGGTCGAAGGTTCGATTCCTTCCGAGCGCACACAAACAAAAACTCCCTTACGGGAGTTTTTGTTTGTGTATTAAAATCATGTATAATAAAAACATGGAAAAAGAACCAAACATTTTTAAAAAACCAAGCAAAAAACCAGACCCAGAAGAACACTTAAATGAAATGAAAAGAGACATAAGTCTCACTAATTCAAAAAACAAACAACTTACTCAGTTAAACAAATCAGAGAAATCAACACCTCCAACAGTAGAAGAAATAGAAGAAGTTACTGAAAAAATAAATAAAGAACTAGGTTTATAAAATCTCAAGTAAAAACTTTTCAAAAGTAATTTCAGCTTCTTTCCCCTCTTTGCGAGCTTTTGGTAATAAAATAGAAAGATTATGAGCTATTAAAACTAGCTCATTTTCTTTAAATTTTGAAAAATTTTTATTTAAAATCATATCTTTAACTTTCCAAAATAAAACCCCAACTAATTCTTCTAAAGCAACTCCTTTAGAAATAGCTTCTCTATAATAAAGCCAAAGATTAACTTTATTCCTATCACCTAAAGCATTGGCTAAAAGAAAATTATTAAAAACTTCTTTTTGTATTTTCTTTAATTCAAAAATAGAAATATTAGCTTTTTGTTTTTTGAATTGATCAATAACACTTTTTAATAATTTATTTTCAACAAAAATAAATACATTTTTAGAATTTTCAAAAAATTCTAATCTTTCTAGAACAAATTCATTAATATTTTTATCTTCTAATAAATAAGAAAAAACAATAACACTCTTAGGGTCAAACAAATTAGCATCAGAATATAAAGATTCGATTTCTAAAAAAGAAAAATTATTTTTATTAATTTTAAGTAAAGGTAAATCTTTAAAATCTTTTAAAGATTTTTCAAAAGCTTTATTTCTATTTATTGTATCGTCTCCAGTAAAAAGATAAATCATTTTAGAATTTCACTATTTTTTTATACTCTCTATAAGCTTCTCCGAACTTTTTCTCTAATTCTTGTTCTTGTTTTTTAACAAAAGTAATTTTAGTAAAAAGAAAAGAAACAATTGTAAGTAAAATTACAAAAAAAGAATTTAAAATAAATCCAAAACCTAAAACAGCAAAAAATAAACCAAAATGTGTAGGGGTTCTGGTATAACAATATGGTCCACGACAAAAATGACTCTTGTCTACAGAATCTTTAGCCAATAAATCAACAGAAGATTTCTGAGCCCAAAAAATCAAAACAGTAGCAAATATAATTAAAACAAAACCAATCAATAACATAACAGAATCATGAAACATTTTTATAGGTAAAAACATATCAAGAATAACACCTAAAATAAGGACAAAAAGGTATATAAAATAAGAATATGCCAAGAAATTATGGACTTTATGGTGCTTGCTTTTATTTTTTGAAGATTTGTAATTATTTAGCTTTTCCATACTGGTATTATATCACAATATTATTTAACTTCTCCGAAATTATCTCCAAAACCCGAGGACACAATTAAAGGTATTTCTGTCTCGAATTTCAAAAAAGATCTATTTAAAACTTTTTCCATAGCATTCTTGATTATCTTTTCTGCTTCTTCTTTTACTTCTTTTTTAATTTCAAAAACTAATTCATCGTGAATTTGCAGCATTAGAAAAACTTTATCTCTTAAATTAGCTTTTTCCAAATCTTCATC
>CAYNAO010000020.1:0-10970 GCA_964395435.1 uncultured Candidatus Saccharibacteria bacterium | reverse complement strand
AGTCAGCTGTTGTCATGTATGAACCAAGTGCTGTGTAATCTGCTGGAGTTAAGTATGAGCCTAGTGCTGCATATGATGCAGGTGTTAAGTATGATGCTACTGCTGCATAGTCAGCTGTTGTCATGTATGAACCAAGTGCTGTGTAATCTGCTGGAGTTAAGTATGAGCCTAGTGCTCTATAATTTGCATTACTGAAATATCCCCCATTTGCTAAATAAGATGAAAGACTTACGAAACTTGCATTCGTAGGCAAAGACCCCGCCGAAACATAAGATCCATTATAAAAATAACCTCCATTTGCAAGCTTTACATAACAAGTACTGCAAGCCAAAGCCTGATTAAAAGGCATAAGTAAAATATAAAAACCTATTAAAAATAAGGCTAAAAATTTAATCTTCATATATAAAGTATAGCATATTTAAAACTATTTGTCAAGATATTATATTTATGCTATATTTATAGTAATGAATAAGAAAAATAAACAAAATAAAGGTAAAAATGAAGTAAAAAAGGAAATTATTGATTGTATTTCTATCTCCCCTCGTGGAACTGGTTGTATTAAAAAACCTAATGGAAAAATCGAAGTAGAAATCGACTACAAGCACTTAAACAAGGCTCTTCATGGAGACAAAGTTAAAGTTTTACTAAACACAAAAGTAAATGGCGTCACAACTGGTGTAGTTAAAGAAATTATAGAAAGAGCCAAGAAAGGTTTTGTTGGAGTTTTGCAAAAAGAAAAAGAAAATGAAGTTTATTTCTTAAAAGCTGATGATAATAAAATTTATACTGATATCTTGATTCCAAAAGAATATTTAAATGGTGCAAAAATAAATGACAAAATTTATGTAGAAATTTTTTCTTGGGAAGATCATTTGAAAAATCCTATCGGTAAAGTAATCCAAATACTAGGTAAAGCCGGAGAACATAATACTGAAATGCATTCTATTGTTTTAGAAAAAGGTTTTGATTTAAAAATTCCAGACAATATAGAAAAAGAAGCAGAAAATATTAAAAAATTAGGCATTCAAGAAAAAGATTATCAAAACAGAAAAGACTTTAGAGGAATTTTAACTTTTACTATTGATCCGTATGATGCAAAAGATTTCGATGATGCTATTTCTTTTAGAGAAATTTCAAAAGATAAATATGAAATAGGAATTCATATTGCTGATGTTAGTTATTATGTAAAAGAAAACCAAGCAATAGACAAAGAAGCTCGCAAAAGAGCAACTTCGATATATTTAGTCGATCGAACTATTCCTATGTTGCCTGAGGTTTTATCAAATGATTTATGTTCTTTAGTTCCTAATCAAGACCGTTTAACAATGTCGGCAGTTTTTGTAATGAATAAAAATGGAAAAGTTTTTGAAGAATGGTATGGCGAGACTGTAATTCATTCTGATAAAAGATTTACTTATGAAGAAGCTTTTTCTAGTATGCAAAACAAAGACGGACTTTATCACAAAGAATTAGATATCTTAAATAAAATTGCGAAAAATTTAAACAAAGATAGATTTGAAAACGGAGCTGTGTTCTTGGAACAAGAAGAAATAAAATTTGTACTAGATGAGAATTATAAACCAATAGAAGTAATCAAAAAAGAAAGAACTGATTCAAATAAAATGATTGAGGAATTTATGCTACTGGCGAATCGGATGATTGCTGAAAAAATGTTTAAAAATCTAAAAGATAATTTTATTTACAGAATTCATGATTACCCTACTCGAGAGAGAAGTGAAGATTTATCTTTCTTCTTAAAAACTCTAGGATATACTTTGAAACTAAAAAATAATACCATTATGTCAAAAGACATAAACAAAACTTTATTTAGCATAAAAGATAAAAACAAAAAAGATAAAGTTTATCGCGCAGTTATCCGCGCTATGGCAAAAGCAATTTACGCTACTAAAAATATCGGACATTATGGGCTTGCTTTCAAATATTATACTCATTTCACTTCGCCTATTCGTAGATATCCAGATTTATTAGTTCATAGATTAGTGAAAAAATATTTAAATAAAGAAAAGTTTGAAAAAGATATTAAAATTCACATTGATGAAATTGCTCGTAATAGTAGCGAACAAGAGAAAAAAGCTGGTGAAGCAGAAAGAAATTCTATCAAATATAAACAAATAGAATATATGTCAGATAAAACAAATCAAGTCTTTGACGGTATTATAACAGGGATGAATGAATGGGGAATTTATATAGAAGAGATAACTACTAAAACCGAAGGTATGGTAAAACTAAGAGAATTAGATGACGATTTCTATATATTAAATGAAAAGAAAATGGAAGTTGTTGGTAAAAGAAAAGGTAAAAAATACAAATTCGGCAATCAAGTTAAAATTAAGGTTAAAAAGGTTGATTTAGAAAAGAAAATTATAGATTATTCAATAGTATAATGAATTTTTTTAAAAAAATTAAAATATTCTTATTTGCAATTGTTCCTATTTTAGTTGGAATATTTTTTGCCTATTTTGTTTTTGAAAATTTCACTTATAGAAAAATCCAAAATTCAAGAATAGAGTTAAATGCAAATACAAATTCAATAGCAAATAATTTGGATAATCAAAAAGAAGAAAAACCTAAATATTTTTATTTCAATAAAAACGAAGATCAGAAATTAAAAATCTCTGCTGAATCTTATATTGTAGGAGATTTAAATACAGGCGAAGTAATACTATCTCAAAACACAGAAAAAAGATTACCAATAGCTTCTATCACAAAATTAATGACGGCTTTGGTTGCAGATGAAATAAAAAAAGAAGAAGAATTTGCCAAAGTATCAAGTAGAGCATTATCTACTTATGGAACAAATGGAAATTTGAGATTAAATGAAAAAGTAAAAACTAGTGATTTGCTTTATCCCCTACTAATTCAATCAAGTAACGATTCAGCCGAAGTTATAGCTGAACATTTCAATCGTGATAATTTTTTATCAAAAATGAATCGCCAAGCGGAAATCTTGAAGATGGTAAATACTTATTTTGAAGATCCGAGCGGGTTATCGTACAACAATCAATCCACAACAGAAGATTTATTTAAATTAACAGGATATTTATATAAAAACAAACAAAATATTTTAGATATTAGTAAAACCAGAACAAAAACAATCAAAAACCACAACTGGTTTAGTACTAATCAATTCTTACACAAAAAAGAATATATCGGAGGAAAAAGTGGCTTTACAAACCCAGCCAAAGAAACAGTAATTTCTGTATTTAATTTACCTTTAGGGCGCGAAGGTGTTCGCCCTATTGGAATAGTACTACTTCGTTCAAATGATCGTGCGCGTGATGTAGAAAATATTTTAAGATATTTAAATAAGAATGTTTATTATGGAGGGACCCAAGACGCTTATGCAGATTGGACTAAAGAAAAATTAAATATTCCTAGTATCAAAGATCCTGATTATGTAACTTTTTCTTTCTTGGGAGATATTATGCTTGATCGTGGAGTTAGAAGTTCTGTAAACAAAAACTTTAGTGGAGACTATTCTAAATTATTTGAGAAAATGGAAATCCTGCAAAAATCAGATATTGTTTTTGCAAACCTCGAAGGTCCAGCCTCAGACAAAGGAAAAGACTTAAAAAATTTATATTCTTTCCGAATGAATCCAGACGCTATCCCAGCCTTAAAGGGAGCAAACTTTAGTATTTTGTCTTTAGCAAATAATCATGCTGGGGATTGGGGACGCGAAGCTCTCGCAGACACTATGGAGAGATTGACCGAAAACGAGATACTTTATACTGGAGCTGGTTTTTCAAGTAATATAGAAAATCCAACAATTATCGAAAAATACGATATGAAAATTGGCTTTTTGGCTTTTTCTGATGTTGGACCAAATAGCTTAATACCGAAACAAGATCAAGTTGGAATTTTATTGGTGAATAATCCTCGTTTTGAAGAAATTATAAAAAATGCAAAAGCTAAGGTGGATTATTTAGTTGTATCAGTTCATTGGGGTGATGAATACAAAACTATAAATAACAAAAGACAAGAAACTATTGCTAAAAAAATCGTAGATGCTGGAGCAAAATTAGTTATTGGTCATCATCCTCATGTAATTCAAAATACAGAAATTTATAAAGATAGCTTGATAGTTTATTCTTTGGGTAATTTTATTTTTGATCAAAAATTCTCTACTGAAACTATGCAAGGAATGCTACTACAACTTAAACTATGGCGTAATGGAAATATTGATTACAAGAAAAATACCGTAAAACTAAATCCCCTATTCCAACCAGATAAAATTATAGAAGGTAAAGAAGAAAAACTAGATTTAATTAAAAAATCCCCGAATTAATTCGGGGATTTTGTTTATTTTAAGGCACCGTGAGGTGACTCGAAATTATCAGAGGTAATACCTGTTAAACCAATACGAAGCCAATTATTTGAATTACACAAAACTCTGTTTTCATCGGTAACTTTTTTGTAAGAATAAGATAAATCTTCTAATTGCAACCTTAAGTCTTTATTTTGCTCTTGTGAAAGATCTACTTGAAACTTAAAATCAATTAAAACTTGTTTTGGAACTTTAATTAACTCACCTGGCAACTTAAAAAGATCCAGCTGTTCTTTTAATTCAGAATTTTCTTTTTCCAAATAAACAATCAATTCATTATCTTCATTTTTAAGCTTATTGTTTTCTTGTTGCAAAGAAATAATTTTGTTTAACAAAATTTCAAAAATCCGTGAAGCGGAAGCAAGGATTAGAACTCCTGTTATACATAAAATCCAATAAACTAATTTTTGTGAAAATAAATTATATGGATTCAATAAAAAAATAAAAAACACTGCAAAACTTATATAAAACAACTTAAATAAAAATTGTCTTAAATTTAAATGTAAAATTTTCATAACAAGAAATTTAAAAAGATGAATAGAACAATATCTATTGTAGAATAGCTTATATTATCCTAAAAATCAAATATTATTTTGCTATAGCAGAAGCTTCGTCGAATTTTACAGAAAGCAATTTAGAACCTCCATCAGAACCAATAGTAACTCCGTATAAAATATTTGCTCGAGACATAGTCTCTCTATTATGAGTAACTACTATTAATTGAGAGTGCTCGCTTAAACGCTCTAGCATATCTCCGTAACGACGAGAATTTGCTTCATCTAAAGCAGCGTCTGTTTCGTCTAGTATTAAAAATGGTGGCGGATTTACCGAAGACATAGCGAAAAGTAATGCAATAGAAGTAAGAGATCTCTCCCCTCCAGATAAGGAATGTAATTCTTTTACCTTTTTATGCGGCAAAGAAACATCAATTTCTATACCTTCTTCTTTTTCTTGTTCTTCTTCGTCTAATATTTCTTCGCCTTCTTCTATTTCTTTTTTCTTTTTACTAATCTCAGTTATCACGATAGAAGCATTCCCTCCTCCAAACATCAAAGAGAAAAATTCTTTGAATTGTTTATTGATTTTTGTAATTCCAGATTTGAATTCAATATCAATTTTATTTTTTAAATCAAGAATTAATTGCTCTAAAGAAATAATACTATTATTTAAATCTTCGATTTCTTTAGTCAAGAACAAATCTCTTTCGTTAACTGTATTGTATTCTTTTAAAGTTTCTTCTAAATTACCTAGACCACTATCTTCTATTTTGATTTTAATTCTTTCAATTCTGCGTTTTAAATCTTCTTGCAGATTTTTATCTATTTCTCCTTCAGGATTAAGATTTTTGTAATTAAAAATCTCATTACCTACTAAAACTTCACCTTCACGAATTTCATTATCAAATTGCTCTATTTCTTTATTTAAATTTTCTAATTTAACTTCACACAAAGACATACTAGAATTTAATTCTTGGAAACGAACTTTAAGAGCGAATTTTTCTCTCTCTTTGTCAATACCTTTATCCATCTCTCCTTGAATTTCTTTTTTCAAATTAGCAACAATTTCAGATTTTTCTATTTCATCTTTTTTCAAAAATTCTAATTCAGAAAGAACTTGATTATAAGACATTTCCAATTCTTTATTATCCTCTTCTTCGTTTAAAGTTTTTTCTTCTTTGTTTAATTTAACAAAAATATTTTGAATATTTCTTAAAATATTTTTAATTTCACTTAAATCTTCTTTATTTAAAGCTTCGTTAATATGAGAATCAATTTCAGAAATAATATTTTGAATTTCTTCTTGATTAAAAATACGAACATTTTGAGTTTTCTCTTCGCGCCATTTACGAGCTTCGATCATACCTTCTAATCTACCTAATTTTCTTTCTATTTCACTTTTTACTCTACGCAAAGAATTAAGTTCATTTTCAACTTTTTTTAATTCTTCTAATTTTGGATTTTCAATATTTTCATCTACTGAAATTTGATCTATTAAAACAGAAATATTATTAATTTCTCCTTTAAGATTTTCTCGCTCTTTAGTTAAAATATTTTTTTGTGTTTCTAAATAAACATTTTGCTTACTTAAAAATTCTCCGTACAAGACAACAAGCTCATTTTTCAAATCTTTAATTTTTTCAAATTTTTCAATTTGTCTTTTTAGGAAAGCTAAGTGTGGAGCATTTTCTCTTTTAAGCAGAATAACTTCTTTTAAATTTTCATTTGAGCGTTCTAATTTGCGAGTAGATTCTTTGATCTTATATTGAAAAACTTTTAAACCTAAAGCGTCTTCTATCATTTCTCTTTTTTCACGAGCATTTGCATTCAAAATACGATCAGCCTCACCTTGAGAAATAATATGATGTCCCGAAGAACCGATATTCAAAGAAGCAAGCAAGTTATGAATATCTTTTAGACGAACTTCGCTGCCATTTAAAATATATTTATTTAAACCGTCTGCATAAACTTCACGAGTAATAGAAATAGTATCAAAATTTAAATTTATATCTTCGCCATTATCATTTGATAATTTAAAAACTCTGTCTTGGTTATTGAAATAAATTGTAGTATTAGCCCTTGTACCTTTTGATAAATCTTTGGAACCTTTGAAAATAAGGTCAGCTCCTCCGCGACCACGCATAGATTTCATCGATTGCTCTCCTAACACAAAACGAAAAGCTTCAACTACATTTGATTTACCAGATCCGTTTGGACCTACAATAGCTACAATTTTTGTATTAAATTCTAAATTAGTTTTACGAGCGAAAGATTTAAAGCCATTTATTTCTAAATTAAGTAGCCTCATATTAATCAATCCATTTATTATTTTTTAATGCATTCAAAGCAGACTCTTGCTCAGCTTCTTGTTTTGAATTTCCTTTTCCTTGAGCAATTAAATCTTTGCCAAAAAAAATTCCAACAGTAAAATTCTTGTCATGGTCTGGACCTGATTCTGCTAATACTTTATAAGAAGGAGTAACTCCAATATGTTCTTGGGCTTTTTCTTGGACAAGACTTTTTGCATCTCGCCATAATTTATTCTTTACAATTTTATCAGTGTGAACCAATAAAGAATCTGTAATAAAATCTTTTACAACATCATAACCTTGATCTAAATACAAAGCTCCAACATAAGCTTCATAAGTATTTGCTAAAATATATTGACGAGCTTTACCTTTATCTTTGGATTCGCCTTTTGATAGTAACAAATAATCATTCATTTCTAATTTTGAAGCTACATCAGAAATAATAATAGCATTCACCAAAGCACTACGAATAGAAGTCATCTCGCCTTCTGTATAAGAATTGTATTTTTTATACAAATAATCTGTTACCACCAACTCCAAAACAGCATCCCCTAAGAATTCTAATCTTTCATTATGAGGTAAACCAATTTTTGGATTTTCATTTATGTATGAGCGATGAATAAAAGCTTGTTTTAATAAATCTTTGTTTTTAAAAAATATTTTAGTTTTTTCTTCAAAATTTGAAAATTCAATCATTTTATTTTTTATTAGAAATAATTTCAATAGCTTTTGCTAATAAAGGAATTATATCGTTGTAAATTCTAAGTTCTGGTAATTCTTTCAAAGTAAACCAGCGAGCTTCATCTAATCCACCTGAAACTTCTAAATTAAGTTCTCTATATTCTGATTCTGCCAAGAAATAAGAAACATTTTTTACTCTTTTGCCTTTTTCAGGATGACTAGCCACATATTCATTTTCTCCTAATTTAGTGATTATATTTATATCAAGACCTATTTCTTCTTTAATCTCTCTTTTAGTTCCTTCTTCGATATCTTCATTTTCTTCAATTTTACCTTTTGATAAAGTCCAATATCCGAATACATCATGAACTAAAGCGAAATAAGGGATATTGTCTTTATAAGCATACACCAAAGCTCCACCTAATTTTTCTTTAGGTAATTTAGTTATATCAACAGGTTCTTCTGTTTTTTTCTTTTTACTTACTTCTTCTTTGCCTGGCTCTCCTATCTCTTTATAGACTGCGCCCAAAACTCCATTTATAAATTTTGAGGAATTTTCTCCACCGAAAGTTTTCGCTAATTCAATAGATTCATTAATAGCGACTTTTGGAGGAACATCATTTCGATCACCAAATAAAAGTTCAGTTAAACCAATACGCAAAATATTTCTATCTACGGTAGATATTTTTTCTATTGGCCAATCTGGAGCAGCTTTTGTAATAATTTCATCAATTATAGTTTTTTTCTTTAAAATAGAATCAATTAAACCATAGACAAATTTATCGTCCTCTAAGCCAGGAGCAAATTCTTGCAAATTTCTTTTTAAAGCTTTTTCAATGTCTTCTTTTGTTAGAGTTTTTGGATTTTCTTTTGACATCATAAAATCCCACTCAAAGAGAGTCTGAAGAACTATTGATCTTGAAAGGTGCCTATTTGCCATATTTTTAAATACAAAAAATTAAATATAAAAAAGAAAAAACTAAGCATTTTTAGCTTGCGCTTTTTTTTGCTTTTTTTCTACTTTTTTTACCAAATTTAAAACTTGTTTACCTCTGTACATTCCTGTAGCTGGGTTAACACGGTGTCTTAAATGCTTTGTTCCTGTTTCTGGATCAACAGCTAATTTCTTATTTTTAAGAGCATGGTGACTTCTGCGGTTAGCAGTATGCCCTTTTGTATGTCTCATTCTTATTACCATATTTTCATATATTAGCATAAATTTTAAAAAAAGCAAAATAAAAAAGTCGCCGAAGCGACTTTTAAAAATTAAGTAAAGAAACTCATAATTCCGGCTTTCGGATATGAGTTTTCGATAGAAACGGAATTATACATAAGTAAACTCCCATTTGAAAAAAATTGTGGGGATTCCTTTTCTAAAAACACATCCCCAGCACAAATTCCAGAGAGATAATTAAAGCTATCTCCAAAAAATTCAGGATGAGTTATGGCGATGCATCCAGCAAAGGCAGAACTTAAACCGTATTCATGTGAATGAAGCTCTGTGTTAGCAGGCTCACCTTTCCTAAAAAAACCAAGCTGAGCATTTATAATCCAAATATCACTTTCTCCTTGGAAATAGGAAAGCTTGGAATACCCTTCGATAGTTCTTTCTGTTTGCTTTAACAAAAAGGGAGCAAACATGTCTCTTTTGTAATTTATAAAAGCCATATCTTTTCCTATTTTTTCAAAAAGAAACTTTAAGCTTTCGCAATAAAGTTTAGGATTAAAAACTTCTTGTTCATTTGGATCAAGAATTTTTCGAAACCAAAACGGTGAAAGTACAGCGAATAAGCCATCTGTTTTATAACCATCACCAATAAAAGTTTGATTAAAAACTTTTTCTTTATCATTTAAATAGTTTAAGGCTTCTTTGGGATCTATTCTTCCTTTGGGATCTATTCCAAACTCATTTACGAGAATCCATATTTGGTCTCTAATATCTTTACGACAAAAAGCAGGGTTGTAATTATACTCTACTTCTAAAACTTCTGTTTCCATTTTTATTATTTTTTTAAATTAAGAACTTTATATCAAAAAACATATTACAATATATTTTAAAAAAAGCCAAATAAAAAAGTCGTCTGCAAAAATGCAAACGACTTAAAACTTATTTCGATAAACCATCAATCAAGATAATCTATCATAGCCATACAAAGATCTCTGTCTTTTCCGGCCAAATTTCTTACTGCTTCCGAAAAAGCTTTTTTGTGCTTTTTCGAAATTACTTCAGCTAAAACAGATCCCTCAATCCATAAAGGAGACGCGGTCTCTGCCTCGATCAAATTTCCTCCTTCAAACTGAGCCGGAATACCAGTGTATTTTTCAATAATAAAAAAATACTTAATATGGTCTCCATCACCGACATGTTTTTTGCCAGCAAATTTTGCACCAGTAAGTTCAACTAAATCATCTCTCGAGATGATCAGTCCGGTTTCTTCATAAACCTCCCTGATTGCTGTCCTACGAGGACCCTCTTCGGTTGGCTTCCTGTTCCTGTCTTCTTTTTGTGTTTTATAAAAAATAGGATTGTACGGTACACAAAGAAAGTAAACTTTCTTTTTTTCTGGATTGTATTTGTATATAACCACTCCAGAATAGTGGTCATAATTTTTATCCGTTCCACCTGGAAAACGGATTTCTGTATAACCCATTAATTTAAGCCTTTCTAAAACGAGCTCAAGTTCGGGCTTAGTTAAAAAATTTTCCATTACTGTATACTGTTTTGGGAAATTCAAAAAAAATTTTCAAAGGACCACACAAGGAACTTTGTATCCCAAATACAATATCATAAAATTAAATAAAGTCAAGTATATGAAAACCCTTTATTATTTGATATTATTTAAAATACATATGGAAAATAAAGAAAATTTAGAATACAAAAGACATACCCTAGCTCACTTACTCGCAAGTGCAGTATTAGAACTTTATCCTGATACTAAAAATACTATTGGTCCTGCTATTGAAAATGGCTTTTATTATGATTTTGAATTCACAAATCCCCTATCAGAAAACGATTTAGCTAAAATAGAAAAGAAAATGAAAGAGAGTCTGAAAAACTGGGATCTCTTTACTCATCAAGAAAAAACCAAAGAAGAAGCTTTAGAATATTTCAAAGATAATCCTTATAAATTAGAA
>CAYNAO010000019.1:7319-11709 GCA_964395435.1 uncultured Candidatus Saccharibacteria bacterium | reverse complement strand
TCAACGAACAATATCGTTATTATAATATCATATTTTTATAAATAAGTCAATACTGTAAATTTAGAGAATTAAATCCCTTCTTTTTGAAGTTCTTCTAATAATTCTTTAGCTTTTTTAGAAATATTTTTAGGAATTTTAATATTTACTTTTATATACAAATCCCCTTTTGTGCCTTTGAATACTGCCTCGCCTGCGCCGGATAATTTCAAATTCTGACCATTAGTAATTCCAGCAGGAATAGGAATATTAATTTCTTCATTTTTCTTTAAAATACCTTGACCCTTGCAAGTCTCACAAACTTCTTTAGGAATTTCTCCAGATCCAAAACAAATTTCACACATTCTAGTATTTGAAATATTTCCAAAAATAGTTCTTTTTGTTTCTTGAATTTTTCCTTTACCATTACAGTTTTTACAAGTTTGCATACTAGAACCCTTTTTTGCTCCCTTGCCGTGACAAGTATCACATTCACTATTTTTATTAATAACTATTTTTTTATTTACTCCTAATAATGCTTCTGAGAAAGTTATATTGATTTCTGTTTGCAAATCTCTACCACGACGAGATTGAGCCCGTCCTCCACCTCCAAAGAAATCAGAAAAAATATCATTCAAATCAAATTCCATTCCGCCATTTTGACCAAAACCAGAAAAATCGAACCCTTCAAACCCTCCAAAACCAGCTCCTCCTTGACCTCCACCAAATCCTCCCATATTTTGATAATTAGAACCAAAGCGGTCATACTGAGCTCTTTTTTGATCATCAGATAAGGTTTGGTAAGCTTCATTTATTTCTTTGAATTTTTTCTCGTCTCCTTCTTTTTTGTCAGGGTGATATTTGTGTGCCAACTTGTAAAAAGCCTTCTTGATTTCGTCTTTAGAAGCTCCTTTATTCACACCTAAAATTTGATAGTAATCTTTACTCATAGCTAATATTTTAACAAAGAAAAAGAAAAAATCAAATTTTCCGCGACCACGAAAAATAGTATTTATTCTGGTATTTGTAGAGCTATATTTTCTAGTAGCATTTTTGGGGAGGAGCCTACTTCTCTTAAGATTTTACGAACTTCAAAAAACTTTGAAAATAATTTTTTATCAATATTTTTATTCCGAGACAAGATAAATTCTAAATCATTTAAAAAATTAAAAACTTTGGTTTTTTGACTATCTTCTATTTCTTCATCTTCTTCTTTTTTTAGAAAATCTTTGATGAAATTAATTCTTTCTCTTTTAGACATTTTAATAAAATTCTTTACAATTTCATTTTCTTCTAGAGAAATATCTTTCCTAATTACATAAAATCTAGACAATAAAGTAGGAATAAACATAGACAAATTAGGACTAATTACAAAAAAATGTGTATTTAAAATAGGTTCTTCGAAAACTTTCAATAAAGAATTCTGAGCTTCTAAAAGAAAATTATTTATATACAAAACAAATATCTTTTTTGAATTTTCATCATTGCTAAAATTTTTATTAGAAGTTTTTAATTTCAAATTCCTAGCATCTTCTATTTTAAAAGTATCAAAAATCTCTAGATAAAAGTCTGGATTATTTGAAATATTAAAATCAAAATCCTCTTTGAGGAAATTAGAAATTTCTGAAATAGTTTCTTTATCACCTTGTATTAAATAAGCGTGATGTAAATTATTTTTATTGATATGATTTTTTATCATTTATCTTTTACTTATGATTGCTTTTTTATAAACATCTAAGTGATTTAGAGCTATACCGGTTCCTTTGACCACACAATAAAGAGCATCGTCTGCAATAGTTGCTTTGACTCCAGTTTTTCGATAAACCAAATCAGCTAAATTACGCAAGAGCGAAGAACCTCCAGTCATAATAATTCCGTGATCAATAATATCAGAAGCAAGCTCTGGAGGGATTTCTTGCAGAACATCTTTGATAGCTTTTACGATTTGTTTTAATTCATTGTCTATTGCTTTGACTATTTCATTTGTGCCTACTTGAGCAGTACGAGGAAGTCCTTGGATATAATCGCGTCCTTTGATGGTTACTCGTAATTCTTCTTCGAGAGGCACAGCTGCTCCAATTTTGATTTTGACTTCTTCGGCAGTTTTATCACCAATAGCTAAATTAAAAGTTTTTTTAATATAATCAGCGATAGCAAGATCAATTTTATTTCCGGCACATTTTACCGAAGTACAAGCCACAATTCCTCCCAAAGAAATAACAGCCACATCAGTAGTTCCTCCTCCAATATCAACAATCATATAACCTTTGGATTCATGAATAGGAATACCTGCTCCAATAGCAGCTAAAATTGGTTCTTTAACTACATAAGCATTCCGAGCTCCGGCTTTGATAGCCGCTTCTACTACGGCGCGTCTCTCGGTCGAAGTAACTCCAGCCGGCACAGAAATCATAACATCAGGTTTAAACAAATTATATTTTCCCAAAGCTTTGTTTATAAAATATCTAAGCATTGCTTCAGTAATACGATAATCAGCAATAACTCCGTCTTTCATTGGACAATAAGTAATAATTGCTTCGGGAGTTTTACCTATCATTTCTTTTGCTTCTTTACCGATTGCTAAAACCTTATTGTCTTCTAGTGATACAGAAACCACAGTTGGCTCGTTTAAAACTATTCCTCGCCCAGGCACAAAAACCAAAGTGTTTGCAGTTCCTAAATCTATACCTAATTTTTTCGAAAAAATTCCCATAAACCTAATATATCATATATATGGTAGAATAAAAAATATGCGAATATTACAAATATTGCCGTTAAAAAAACAAGCTTTTTCCGAAGAATTAACCTATTTTTCAAAGGAAAATATTGAAGTTGGTGATATTGTAGAAATCACTATTAAATCAAAGAAAATTTTAGGTTTAGTGATTGAGAGTAATGATATTTTGGAAATGAAATCTCAAATTAAAAATATGAATTTTAATTTGAAAAAAGTTGCTCACAAAAAAGAACATTCTATTTTTAGGAAAGAATTCATTGAAGCTGTTTTTGATACTAGCAAATATTTTATACTAAACAAAAATCACCTTTTGTCTTTTTTGATTCCTAGCATAATCAAAGAAAATTATGACATAATTGCAAAAGATTTAGATAAAGAAGAAGAAATAAAAAAAGAAAATATAATTAAATCCGAAAAATTACTTTTTCAAAACAACACAGAAGACAGAATTGATTATTACAAAACTTATATTAGACAAGCTTTTGCAAAAAGAGAATCTGTGTTTATTACTCTACCAACTGAGCAAAATGTAAAATTTTTTGAAGAAAATCTAAACAAAGGAATTGAGAACTTTGTGTATATTTTGCATAACAATCTAAATAAAAAGATACTTTTAAAAAATATTTTAGCTAGCATTCAAAACAGGCATCCTGTTTTGATAATAGGAACTCCTAATTTTTTATGCTTGCCAATTAAAAATTTAAAAAACATAATTCTAGAACAAGAAAACAGCACAAGTTATAAAACTTTTCAAAAACCTATTTTTGACATGCGAATTTTTACTGAAATCTTTGCTTCAAAAATTAATGCAAAATTTATAATGAGCGACAATTTGCTTCGTTTTGAAACCATAGAAAGAGAGAATCTAGAAAATTTAGCTTCGGTAGGGCCTATGTCTTTTAGAACGAACTGGGATGGAGAAATTAATATTTTTGATAAAAATAAAAAAATAAAAGTATTAGATAGAGAAGAAAAAAAGTTTGAAATCTTAACAGAAGAAACAATTGAGGAAATTAAAAAAACTTTGCAAAATAAGGGTAAAATTTTTGTTTTTGCTTTGCGGAAAGGACTTGCTACTTATACTGTTTGCAACGATTGTAAAACTGAAGTTTCTTGTGATGAATGTAAATCCCCTCTTATTTTATATCAAAAAACTAAAGACAAGAAAATTTTTATTTGTAATAAATGTAAAACAGAAAAAGATACCTTGAGTCTTTGCAGTAATTGCAATAGTTGGAATCTAGTACCTTTAGGAATAGGCATAGATAAAATCAAAGAAGAATTGCAAAAACATTTTAAAGATACAAAAATATATCAATTTGATAAAAATAATATAAAAAACAAAAAAGATATAAAGGAAATTATACAAAATTTTGAAAATACAGAAAATAGTATTTTATTAGGAACAGAAATGACTTTCTTTTATTTAAAAGAAAAAGTAGATTTATCTTTGATTGCTTCTTTTGATTCTCTGTTTACTATTCCGAATTTTAAAATTAATGAAAAGATTTTAAATATTTTGCTTAGAACTATAAATATCACAAAAGAAAAATTAATCATAGAAACTAAAAATCCAGAGAATGAAGTCCTAATTGCTTTAAAAAATAAAAATTTAGCGAATTATATTCGTGAAGAATTAGAAGATAGGAAAATTTTAAAATATCCTCCTTTTGAAAG
>CAYNAO010000019.1:2819-7219 GCA_964395435.1 uncultured Candidatus Saccharibacteria bacterium | reverse complement strand
TTTGTTATAAATTGCTCGTAGATTTTAGTTAATTCTCTCGCTACACAGACTTTTTTCTCAGGGCAGAATTTTACCAAAGATTCTAATGTTTTAATTATTCGATGAGGAGATTCATAAAAAACAACGGTTCTTTTAGATTCACTAATTTCTTTAAACAAAGTCTCTCTGCCCTTTTTATGAGGTAAAAAACCAATAAAAGTAAATTCTCCATTATTTAATCCTGAGCCTGATAATGCTGTTATTAGGGCGGTTGGACCTGGAATAGGAATAATCCTCACCTTGTCGCCAAAACGCTCTAAAATAGCCTTTATAAGCATATTACCAGGGTCTGAAATACCTGGAGTCCCTGCGTCTGAAACCAAGGCTAAATCCTTGCCTTCTTCTAATAAATCAAGAATTTTGTCTGTTTTAGATAATTTACTCTGAGCATGGTAGCTCATAGTTGGTTTTTCTATTTCATATTTATTTAAAAGATTTTTAGTAGTGCGAGTATCTTCGCATAAAATCAAATCTACATTTTTCAAAGTTTCAATAGCCCGAAAAGTAATATCTAACATATTACCTATTGGAGTTGACACAATATAAAAATTAGACATTTTATTTTCTGTATTTACGAGTTCGCCATTTATCAGCAATTTTAATTTGAGTCATAGATCTTTCAAGTTCTGTTTCAAAGTGCTCAAAATCAACATGATCTTTGTTTTCCATTTCTTTCTTTAATTTTTCTGCTCGTTCTTTTGCTTCTTTTATAACTTGATCAGTCAAATCTTTTACATTTTGAGCAAAGTCCGCCAAAATAACCACACTAGTATTTCCTGTTTCGTCTTTTTTAACTTCAGCAAAACCTCCAGCCACAGCCACAGGCAAATATTCTCCAGCCGAAATTCCAACTACATCACCTGATTTAAGTCTAGCTACGAGGGGTATGTGATTAGGCAAAACACCAATCTCTCCTTCAGAAGTAGGGATTAAAACTCTATCAACAATTTCTTCTAAGACTAGTTTTTCTGGAGTTATTATTTTTAAATTAATTTTTTTTGACATATTTATAAGTTATAAAGTTAAATTATCAAATAGAAAGTTATAAATACAACTTTCTATAATATAACTAAAGCGCACCCTTCATATAGAAATCTTGTTCTGGTTTATCGTCGTGTTTACCTTCTAAGATTTCTTTAAAAGATCTAATTGTTTCAGCTAAAGGAACATAAACTCCAGGAGCTCCAGTGAATTGTTCTGCTACGAAGAAAGGTTGAGACAAGAATTTTTGAACTTTACGAGCACGAGCAACTAATTCTTTGTCAGACTCAGATAATTCTTCCATACCTAAAATCGCAATGATATCTTGCAAATCTTTATATCTTTGCAGTATTCTTTGAACTTCACGCGCAACAAAATAATGATCTTGACCTACAATATTTGGATCTAGAATTGTTGAAGAAGAATCAAGAGGATCCACAGCTGGGTAAATTCCTAATTCTGATAGTGAACGGTTAAGCACCACAGTAGAGTCTAAGTGAGAGAAAGTAGTAGCTGGAGCTGGGTCAGTAAGGTCATCAGCAGGCACATACACAGCTTGCACAGAAGTCACAGAACCTTTGTTAGTAGAAGTAATACGCTCTTGCATCGCTCCCATTTCTGAAGCAAGTGTTGGTTGATATCCCACCGCAGAAGGAATACGACCAAGCAAAGCAGAAACCTCAGAACCTGCTTGAGTAAAACGGAAAATATTATCTATGAAGAATAAAACATCTTTACCTTCTTGGTCTCTAAAATGTTCAGCCATAGTCAAACCTGACAAAGCAACACGCATACGAGCACCTGGAGGTTCATTCATTTGACCGAATACCATCGCTACTTTGTCTAGAACTTTTGAATCTTTCATTTCATGATAAAGGTCATTACCTTCACGAGTTCTCTCTCCTACTCCGGCGAATACAGAATATCCTCCGTGATTAGAAGCAATATTATGAATCAACTCTTGGATCACAACAGTCTTACCAACACCAGCTCCTCCGAAAAGACCAACTTTACCTCCCTTTAAAATAGGACAAATAAGGTCAATAACTTTGATCCCAGTTTCTAGAATTTCTACTTTTGTAGATTGTTCTACATACTCTGGAGCTTTTCTGTGGATAGGAGAAAATTTTTGAGAATTAACTCCTCCAGCATCATCAATCGCTTCACCCAATACATTAAAAATTCTTCCCAAAACACCTTTACCTACTGGCACAGAAATAGCACTTCCTGTATCTTCTACATCCATATCACGAGAAAGTCCGTCTGTTGTATCCATAGCCACAGTACGAACCATACCTCCTCCAACATGTTGTTCTACTTCTAGAATTACAGTTCTTGGTTCTGTATTATCTGTCTTTGGGATTTCGACTTTTAAAGCGTTATAGATTTCTGGCATATAACCTTCGAACACGACATCTACAACTGGACCGATTATTCTTTTTATTTTTCCTACTTTATTCATAATATTTTTTTAATTAATAATAATTTTTTTTAATTTATACTTGCCATACCGGCACTAATTTCACTAATTTCTTTTGTAATATTTGCTTGTCTTGCTTTGTTAAAAACTAATGTTAAGTCGTCTATCATTTCTCCTGCTGCATCTCCAGCATTCTTCATAGCTATCATACGAGACGATTGCTCTGAAGTATTCGATTCTAACAAAGTTTGATAAATTTGCATTCTAATTAATTTCTCAGACAAGCTATCTACTAACAAATTCATATCACCTTCAAAGACATATTGCGTATCATCTTTTAGTTTTGGTAATTCTTCTTTTGATTTCAAATCTCCTATTGATTCAATAGATTCTTTTAATTCAAATTTAGAAACAGGCAATAATTTTTTTCTTTTTGGTTTTTGAACCAAAGCAGAAACATAATCTGTATAAACAATATAAATTTCTTTATAAATTCCTTTTTTGTATTCTTCGGTAATAAAAGTTGAAATAGGAGTTATGTCTGTTAAATCTATCAAGTCTGGTAAATTCACAAAAGAAGCTACAACATTCATATTGCTTCTTTTCATCATAGAATCTCCTTTTTTACCGACAATTAAAATATCTAAATTATCTTTATTGTCTATTTTTTTAAAAGCAGTAAAAGCTCTTTTTAAAACTTGAGTATTATATCCTCCACAAAGACCTCTATTTGAAGTTACAATCAAATAAAGAATTTTTTCAGTTTTTTTATTTTCTGTGAAGAAAGAATTTTTTAAATCTGAAAGAGAATTAGCAACAGAAGCTAATAAATCCCAAGAATAATTAGCATACACACGAGAAGCCAAAGTTTTCGCTACTGCTTTTTTCATTTTTGAAGCAGCAACAAGCTCCATCGCTTTTGTGATTTTCTTTGTGTTCTTAACACTCTTTATTCTTCTTTTAATTTCTTTTGTTCCTGCCATAATTTTAGTCTATTAATTTTTAGCTAAAAAATTTGTTTTAAAATCTTCAATTGCTTTTTTTAATTCTGCCTCGCCGTCATCTTCCCACATTTTCTTTTCTTTAACTTGTTTCAAGAAAGTTTTTGCATTATTTTCTGCGTATTCGATCAAACCACTTTCAAATTCACGAATTTTTGATAATTCTATATCGTCCATATAACCTTTTACTAAAGCATATAAACCAATAATTTGATGCTCTGTTAATACAGGTGAATATTGAGCTTGCTTTAACATTTCTACTGCTCTTTTACCTCTTTCTAATTGTTTTTTGGTTGCATCGTCTAAGTCAGAACCGAATTGAGCAAAAGCTTCTAATTCACGGAATTGAGCAAGGTCTAATTTCAAAGTTCCAGCTACTTTTTTCATAGCTTTAATTTGAGCATTTCCTCCCACGCGAGACACAGAGAATCCAACATTCACCGCAGGGCGAACACCTTTGTAGAACAAATCAGTTTCCAAGAAAATTTGACCGTCGGTAATAGAAATAACATTAGTAGGAATATATGCAGAGATATCTCCAGCTTGAGTTTCGATTATAGGTAATGCAGTGATTGAACCTCCGCCGTATTCTTTGTTTCTTCTACAAGCTCTTTCAAGTAAACGAGAGTGCAAATAGAAAACATCTCCAGGGTACGCTTCACGGCCTGGTGGGCGACGAAGAAGAAGGGAAATTTCACGATAAGCCACAGCATGCTTTGACAAATCATCGTAAACAATCAAAACATCTTTTCCTTGATCCATAAAATATTCAGCAATAGCAACTCCAGTATAAGGAGCAATATAAGAAAGTGATGCTGGATCAGAAACAGAAGCTCCAACTACAATAGTATAATTCATAGCTCCGCCTTCTTCTAAACGAGTAACAATTTTTCTTAATTTTGAATCTTTTTGACCAATAGAAACATAAATACAAATTACATTTTGATCTTTTTGGTTTA
>CAYNAO010000019.1:0-2719 GCA_964395435.1 uncultured Candidatus Saccharibacteria bacterium | reverse complement strand
AGAATTCTACCAGTAGGAGTTACAACATCATTTTCTTTTACTTTAGAGAAATCTCCTAAAATAATTATACCAACCATATCATCTTCGAGGTTTAAAGCAACACCAACTTCACCTCCTTCAAAAGAAACCATTTCTCCAGATTTAATTTCCGACAAGCCATCTACTTTGGCAATACCGTCAAAAATCTCGACTACATGACCGATTTTCTCTCCTTTAGTTTTTAAAGAAAAACTTTCTATTTCTTTTTTTAAATTTTCTATAATTGTGTTGTTGTTCATCACCTTAAATTTGATTATTTTATAATTATTTTGTTAAATATGTTTGTAACTTTTTTAATTTGTTTGAAATACTTGTATCTATTATTTCGTCATCAATCTCTAATCTAAATCCATCTATTAAACTCTCATTTATTTTTTCATTAAAGATTACAGTTTTAACTTTATATCTTTCTTGGAGAATTTGACTTAATTCTTTTTTAAAATTTTCGTCTATTTTATTTTTTGTATAAAGATTAACTTTTAGCAAACTATTGTCTTTGTCTATTATTTTTTCTAAAGTTTTTAAAATATCTTTTCTTTTTGAAAAAAGCTTTTTACGAACTAAAAATTTTACAACATCTTGCATGAACAAGCTTAAATCATTACCTTGTTTATTTTTCGCTCCAATATAGATAGCATTTGCTATATCATTGTTTGAAATTCTTGCCATATTATAAATTATTTAATTCTTTAATAACTTTATTTGAATAATCAGAATTTGTTTTTTCTCCTAAAACTTTTTCTGAAACCTGCATAACTAAATCTACAATTTCCTTGCGAGCTTCAGCTAGCATTTTGTTTTTCTCTACTTCTAAAGTCTTCTTGCCATTTTCTAAAATAATAGAAACTTCTTTTTTAGCTTGCTCCATTAATTGATCTTTTTTATCTTGAGCGTCTTTTTTTGCATCAACAATAATTTGATTTGCTTCATTACGAGCACTTAGAAGGACTTTTTCATATTCTTTTTCTGTATTTGCTAAAAGTTTTTTATTTTTTTCTGCATTTGATAAACCAGTATTAATTGCTTCTTGTCTTTCTTTTATCAATTTACCTATAGGCCCAAAAGCAAATTTTTTGAGAATAAAAAATATAATTAAGAAATTAAAAAGATTAGCTAATGCAACATGCCAATCAAAACCAACTTTTCCTAATATATCTAACAAATTTTCCATATAAATAAATTTTTAATTAATAATTAAAGCAAGAAGAATGTAACGAAAGCATAGATAGCTGTTGATTCAGCCATAGCCACACCAATAATCATTTTTGTAAACAATGAATCTGAAATTTCAGGATTACGTCCCATTGCTTCAAAAGCTTTACCAATAAGATAACCTTCTGCTAAAGCAGAACCTGCCATAGCTATAGTCATAACCATAGCTTTAGCTATTAAACGTGCTGATTCTAAATTTTCCATAATATTTTTGTTTTTATTAAAACAATAAAAATTAAACTAATAATTAATAATAACGACTTTTAAATATCTTCTTCGTCCGCCAAAGGCTTAACTGCTAATGTGTAATAAGCCGTAACAAGCGAAGAAAACACAATCGCTTGAACGACAGCCGAAAGTAAACTCATAGCCATCCATAGTGCAGGCAAAGCAAAAGCTAAACCTCCAAAGATGATAACCATCAAGACTTCACCCGCATACATATTTCCGAAAAGTCTCAATGATAATGCTATTATCTTAGCAAATTCACCTACTATATCAAGCGCTCCAATAAAAAAATCTACAATAGCCATAAAGCCATTTCCTATACCACTTTTGAAACCTAAATAAATTTCTTTGAATTTCAAAAATTTACCAATATGTCCAAAGAAACCATAATCCATAATACTAACCACATGAGTAAGTAATATACAACCTAAAGCCAAAGCAAAAGTTGTATTAAAATCAGAAGTCGGTGTTCTAAAAATAGAAATACCGTCATAAGTAATACTAGTTAACCCCGGGACAATCAGTCCAATCATATTAGAAATACCTATAAATACAATCAATGCTCCAATCAAAGGTAAAATCTTTTCAGCCAACCTTCGACTACCTGTAATTTGATTTACCAAGCCCAGTATCATTTCATAAAACATTTCAGCTAAAGCTTGACCGCGAGTAGGATTCCAAACATATTTACTAATTTTAAAATATGAAAATAAAAATAACACTAAAGCTATAAAAGAAAGCAATAGTGTTGTATTTGAAATAGGAAAATTTCCAATTCTAAAAATTACATCCGGCTCAATACCACTTATTCCTCTTTCAATTTGTAAAAAATTCATAAATTATTAATTTTGTTCTTTTTGTTTTTCTGTTAAAATATCTTTTTCTATCTTTTTAATTTTCTTAGACAAATTATTATACATTACAATCGTAATCACCCATGAAAGTATAAAAGTAAATAAAAGAATAAAATAACTAATAGTTTTACCAGTACCGTAATACAGATCCAATCTTTTACCAATAAATACTCCTATTATAGCTGGCACAGCGAAAATTAAAGCAATTTTTAAACCAAGCCAAAAAACTTTAGTTATATATTTATCTTTTTCTTTTTTTAATTTATCTATTTCCATTATTTATATATTAAAAAACAGGCTAAATTTGCCCATGCAATTATACTACTATTGAAAACATAAAGCAAATGTGAGCGTGGATGGAATCGGACCATCGACCTCTGTCTTAT
>CAYNAO010000018.1:6807-11781 GCA_964395435.1 uncultured Candidatus Saccharibacteria bacterium | reverse complement strand
CGCGCGTAAACCCACAATCGTGCGCTCACGAATGATGGCGCGTTCAAGCTCTGCGAATGAGCCAATTACCTGAAAGATGAAGCGGCCTACGGGCGTCGTGGTGTCAATTGCTTCGGTGAGGCTTTTGAACTGGGCACCCGCTGCATGGATGCGCTCTTGAATGTCCATCAAGTCGCGCAAGCTGCGAGCGATGCGATCCATCTTGTAGACCACTACGGTGTCACCCGCTTGCAACTCGGCCAACAGTTTCAAAAGCATCGGGCGCTGCATGTTGCCGCCTGAGCGCTTTTCTTCGTAGATAGTGACGCACCCAGCGGAGGTGAGTGCATCGGTTTGGGCGTGGGTCTTTTGTTCTTCAGTGCTGACGCGTGCACACCCGTAAATCATTATTTTTATTTCCCTTCGTTGCTCGGAGAGCGATAGTAGGGTTAGACCAGAGCGCGAGGGAACAGGGCTTGCTCCAATAGTGCAAAAGGTGCCAAGACGGTATCTTTGATAGATTTATTGCGCTTTCGTCCGTTTCCGCCAAGCTAAAGAGAAACCCCGCAACACATTGTGTTGCGGGGTTTATTCTTAGGGTTAGCTTCTTCTCGTCTCACATCGAGGCGCTGGATGACGCCATGGGGTAGGGCGCGAGCGATTTCAACCATTTCGTTGCAGGCAGGGGCCAGCGTTCTTCGATGGTCTGCGCTTGCAAGCGTAGTGCTTGCTTGTCCTGTGTGCATGGCGTGCGAAAGGCCAACACAATGGTGTTGCCTGCAGGGGTTGGTTTGAAGGCCCACAGGGCATCTTTGCCAAATGACTGAGCCAGTTTGTCCATGCTTTGCTTGAAGTGCATGTGGCGCCCAAATAAATTCACAACCAAGCAGCCGTGCTGCGTGAGCAATTGTCTGCAATTGGCATAAAACGCTTCGCTGTCATGCACAGGCCTATCTGCTTCTTGGTCGTAGAGGTCGATTTGCAATGCATCGACTTTGTCAATCCAGTGTGGTTGGGTCACTGCTTCAGCTGCATCACCGATGGTGACTTGCAGTTTCGAATCATCTGGAGGTAAATGGAACCACTGTCTGCATGTGGTGATCACTTGCGGGTTTAACTCAATGGCTGTGGTTTGCATGTCCAAGTGGTGATGGCAAAACTTGGTCAATGATGCAGCGCCCAAACCCAATTGCATGGCATGTAAATTTTGAACGTTGTTCAAGTCAGTGAAGAGCAACCAACCCATCATGCGTTGTACATACTCAAGATGAATATCAAAAGGTTTGCTCAGTTTCATCGAGCCTTGTACCGAGGGCGTGCCTAAATGCAAGAAGCGCATATCGCCATAGTCGACAAAGGTGACTGTTGGCAAATCTTCTTGGCGTGGTGCGGTGGTGCTTGTTGTCTTGTGCTTCGGTGTGGAAAAAGCACGGGCTTGTTTTTTAGCAAGAGCAGTCCCTATCAACACCGACAAAGCGCAGACCACTAAGCCGCAAATTATTTCAAGCGATGTGAAGGGCAACCCAAAATCTGAAGTCATTCGATTCCATAAATCCATGTTCAATGTCCTATTCCACCTTCAGTTGGTGTGGAGAAACAGATCCTTAATGTTTGTTAATCAAGAAAACCATCACTTTTTTCGTGAGTTTCAGTTTCAAAAAATACACAGTTTGCAATCGATATGCTTCACTCTGGATGAGGGAGTGTTCAAAATGGAAACAAGCGTTGTGTAAATTAACCCTATTGATGGAATTGCTGATTTAAACCGCCAAATCTAACATCCTTTCATAAAACATCTTTTTGATGTGTTGAAAGGCGATTCTGGTGTTTGCGTGCGTGCGTTTTATTTTTCAAGGTGTCGTCTTCGTGGCTTTTGTGGCCGCGAGCACGGTATCCATCGCACAAGATTTGCCTTGGCACTTAGGCGCTTTGAATCCTGCGACACCCGTGGCGCCATCCGCCATCAATACGGCAGGCATCAAACCTGGTCCGCATGAGGTGGTTGTTGCGGTGATTGACAGTGGGGTTTTGTCCAATCACCCCAGCCTTGAAGGTCGTTTGCTGCCTGGGTACGACATGTTGTCGCCTCCTTTGAATTTGCGTGGCGCGCGTTCTGCCGATTACACCCCAGATGCACGTGATGCCAAATGCGGAGAGCGTGTGACCTCTACAACGTTTCGTACCCACGGGACCGAGGTCTCTAGCTTGATTGCAGGGAATGGCAAAGATGGTGTGCGCGGTGTGAATCCCAACGCAAAGATTTTGCCAATTCGTTTGTTTGGGTCATGCCCGATGACGCGTGCTGATTTGCTCGATGCCATGGCATGGGCGGGGGGCTTGCCTGTGGCAGGTGTTCCGCAAAATGCCAATCCCGCACGAATCATCAATTTGAGTTTTTCTGGCGGTAAACGCGTGTGTGGTCCAGATTTACAAAATCTGGTAGACCGGTTGGCGAAGAAAAATATCTTTGTGGTGGCGGCTGTGGGGAATACCTTTGGAAAAAAATTGGCAGAGCCAGCCAATTGCGAAGGGGTGATTTCTGTGGGCGCAGTTGACGCAGAGAACAACATCGAGAGCTATTCGGCACTGGATGCACGCACTGTGATTTATGCACCTGGCGGCGGTAAAGATTTAAATGGCCATGCACCTTGGCACAACAACAAATTGAAGGTGGCTTCGTTTGATGTGGATTTCAAGGGTGATGAAACCCATTTAGGGGCTTACCGTGGCGTTGGAACAAGCTATGCCGCACCCCTGGTATCTGGGTTTTTGTCTTTGCTCTTGTCTTCTCGCTTAGATATGAGCCCCGCAGACTTTATGAACGAGTTGCCAAAATTTTCTCGCCCTGTGAATCCGACAGATAAATGCATGGATTGCACGCCCAAGGGCTTGGCGATGCTCCCTACGGCTTCTAAATAAACTTTTTTGCTCGATATATTTATGTAGAATAATGTATTCTTTTTTGTCATTTTGACTTAACAAGATTTATCATTGTTCTTACAAATTGATTTCTAGAATTCTTCGAAATCGATTCGAACGGAGAAGGTTATGAGCAAAAAAATCATTAAGTTGGCAGTTCTGGTACCTGCTGCACTTGGCGCTTTGGCGTTAGCTGGCGTTTTGATTTTCAATGCCACTCGACATTTCATTGTTGAGCACAACGAGGCTTTGGTTCACTCTGTCGCGCAAAGTATCTTGCCGGCTTTGCTGGTCAATGACACCCAACAAGTCAATGCTGTGTTGAAAGCCTTGGAAAATTATCCAGGCATCGAGTCGGCTGAACTGGTGAGTGCGCAGGGAGCGTCTATTGCCAGTTATACAAGGTCGGGAAACGTGTTGGATCCCATGTCTGCTTCGTTTGAGCTGGCTTCAGCGAATGATGATCCCAATCAAATGCATGTCATGGCCCCTATTACGTTCGATAGCTTGATTGTTGCCAATCTGCATATCGCGGTAAATCTGTGGCCCACTTATCTGCGCATCATCACTTGGCTGGGTATTTTGCTGATTGTCCCCAGTGTGATTTATGTATTGATTAAGCAGTTGCGTATCAAAGTTCGTTTTGAAAGAGTTGCTGCGGATGATGACGCTGATCGCGGTGGTTCTTCATTTGATGTGGCACATGCCGTGAATGCGGCGATGCAGGATGCAGATCTATCAATCGACTACCAACCGATTCAGCGCATGAGTGATGACGGTGTATTTGGTATGGAGGTGGTGGTGTGTTGGCGCCATCCTTCAGGTCAAACATTGCATGTGTCGCCCTCTGATTTTGTTGGAATGGCGGAGAAAAACAAAATTTGTTTGCCATTTGACGACTGGTTGTTGCGTTCCGCATGCGCGCAAGCGGTTGCATGGCAGCATCAGTATGGGCCATTGATTTTGGCGATCAATATCACAGAGGCTCAATTCAAAGAGCCAAGTTTTGCGCAGAAAATTCGTGATGTATGTCGTGACACTCAGTACCCCCATCAATTGTTAGAGCTGGAGGTGAACGAGTCCGTCGTGGCCGCTAATCCAAAGAAAGCTGCGGCTCATATAGCGGCATTTGCAGAGCAAGGACTGAGTGTCACGATTGACCGATTCGGTTTGAGTGCTCACTCACAAGCGCTACTCGAGGTTTTACCTGTGCACAAAGTGAAGATAGACGGCAAGCTGGTTCAGCGCCTGAACAACGATGTGCAAGTTAAAGAATGGGTGAATGCAACCATTCAACATGCATTAGCGCATGATGTTCAAGTCATGGCGGATGGACTTGATTTTGGTTGGCAACAGGCGGAGCTACAAAGCATGGGCTGTATCTTGGGGCAGGGCGCCTATTTTTATTCCCCAATGACGGCGGTGGCGTTTGAAAGTCTCTTGTCCAAACGTTCGTTCCGTGTAACGCGTATGCCGAACCTGAGAGAGGCACCTTCTGATTCTGGTAAGTACTCTGCGGCTTAGTTTAGAAGCAGGGTTGGACAGACACTGTGTCATGAGGTTCATCCAAATACCCAACGGCAGGGAAATGCTGGGAGATGCATGACAGCATTTGAACGTCATTGGTGACCAAGTAAAGATGGCTATGAATGATGGCGCTTTTTCTTGCCAGCGCTTGAATGGTGGATGCTTGCAATCCTAGCGATGCCAATGTTGTCGATGTCAGTTCTTCATTGTTTGGCATGAAGCATGCGGATAGTGGGAGCCCTCCTACGCGAACGGTGACGCCCGAGTAAACATCGATCAAATCGCTGATAGACACGCCGATTACTTCGGTCGATGTGCCGAAGGATGCAATTGAAAACTGATTTTCTGTTGCATGGGTTGCTGCAGTTTTTTCAACTTCAGTGTTTCGTGAGCAATGCCACACTGGATCAGCGACGGTTGAGCAACTTATCAAGACAGAGAAAAGTAAAGGCCATTTCATGGCTGGGTGATTCCTGCATTGGCGGCTAAGCCTTTGGGGGTGCATTCCGCACATTTTTCGATGGGATCAACTTGGCGCAAACATTTTGG
>CAYNAO010000018.1:0-6797 GCA_964395435.1 uncultured Candidatus Saccharibacteria bacterium | reverse complement strand
GAGGGCTGCTTTTGGGGTTGATGCGATAGCCACAAAGAGATGAACCCTGCAACGATGGGGGCCGCAAAACTAGTGCCCACTCCTCGCTCTAAGGCAGCAGATCGTTCAGAACCTAAAAAATCTAAATCATAGGTGGCCACCATCAATTTGTTAATTGCCCAATAGGCGTCAGATGGCAAACGTTTCCCACCTCCAGGGGCATACAAAATGGTGCGAGGGTCTAGGGCTGAGTATGTTTCTATCCGATTTTCAGCGTCCACTGCGCCGACGGAAATGACCCCGTTGCAATTTGCGGGTTCTGGCAACGGCTTGTGAAAGTTATTGCCTGCCGCAGCTACGACGAAGACGCCTTTTTCGATCACGCGATTGAGCAGACGTTGTAAATCTGCGCCGCATACAGTGAGCCCGCCCGCAATGCTCATGTTGATGACCTTTGCAGGTGTTGGATTGTCTGGAACACCTGCGACAGGAAGCCCAGCGGCCCATGCAATGGCATCTAACAGGTCGGAGCGTGACATGCTGCATGCACCAAATAATCGAATCGGCAAAATTTTTGCCGTCGGATTGACGCCATAGACACCGTCTGTGCCATTTGCGGCAATCAAACTCGCAACCTCTGTGCCGTGCGTTCTAAATGCACCCGAGATGAGACGTTGGCCGCAACGCGCATCACGTTCATCGGGCCCAAAGTCGGTCGAACGTCCGCCTCTCAAATTATTAGGAGCCGACAGCATGTCATAGCCTGGTAAAAGTTGGCCTTTTAAACTGGGATGCGCTGCGATGACGCCACTGTCAATCACCGCGACCACCACGCGGTGAGGTCCAGGCTTGAGGGCGCTGGTGTTAATGGCTGCTGGCGCTGATGCGCTTTGATTTGCTGCGCCTAAGTGCCAAGGATGGTCGATAGCTGCTGCATTGAATATCGCAGCGAAAGTGAGTGCAGCGAATACAGGCCTTAGAAGCACGGCCCCACAGCCTCTGTGTGGGTGGCCTGAGATAAGTAGCCAATTGCTGGGTGGTGTTTGGTGATGCAAGCGAGCATGGACGATTCGTCAGGCACGGCATGAATGTGACTTTTCATGAGTGCATTGGCGCCCGTCAGTGCTTTGATGGTTGCGGGTTGTGCGCCAATACTTTTCAGGGCTGTGTGGGTCAAGTTTGAGTTGCTGCCTTCAATGACACATGCCGATAGCGGAAGGCCACCACTCATTTTGATGGGGACTCCTTGATACACAGCATACAAATCTCTCAAGGACAAACGAATGACCTCTCGTTCAAGTGCCAAGGATGCAAGCGCGAAGTCATCCGATGCATTTGCAATTTGAATTTCGCTTCGAGAACAGTGCCAAACCGGATCTGCGAAAGCCAGTTGACAGGCGAATACGGCCCCAACGGTTCCAATCACCCATTTCTTAAGAATGCAAAGTTGACACTTCATAATGTCAAATTGTACAACTTAAGAATTTAAATTAATAGATTTAATTTGTTAATTGATTGCTTAAGGCGTGATTTATGAGATTTCACAAGGAAGTGTGATTTCAACGGTGGCAACGCCGTGCGCAGGGATATGTCGTTCAATGGTTCCTTGATGCTTGTGAATGACGGTGTCCACAAAGTCCAACCCGAGGCCAAATCCTTGCAAGGTTTGCGTTGTGTCCATCTCAGAAGACACAGCACTGACCAAGTTTGAAATTACGAGCGTGACTTGAGTGCTTGAGGTTTCTGAGTTTTCAGCGTAAAGCGATTGAATCTGAATCGTGCTTTGTGATGGCGAAAATTTGATGGCGTTGAACAATAAATTGACAAATGCACGTACCAATAAGCGAGTGTTTGCCATAACGAAGAGATGGGTGGTGTGACTTTCATCACTGAGGCAAATGTTTTTGGCGTGCGCCAAATCAGCCACCTGTTCCAAGCTGTCGTTGATCAAGTTATCTAGGGATTCAGATTGAACCTTGTATTGAGTCGCTTCTGATGAGATGGTGAGGATGAAGTCATCCATCATCTGCAATAAAGACTGGGCATGTTGGATGATTTTTTCGTTTGAGCGGTCTTGTGAGGGTAGCAGTGACAGAATCGATGCGACCGGTGTACGCATGTCGTGCGATAAAAGCTGTAAAGCTCGGTCTCGTTGCTTCTGTGATTGCCGCAATTCTGTGATGTCCATCAACAAGAGCAGCCGCAAACTGTGACCTAAGGGGGCGTCAAGCAACGTTGTTTTGAGGACGAAATCACGTGTGCCGAGTTTGGTTGCGAGTGGTAAGAGAACTTGTTGCGGACTATTTTCTGTTTGATGTGTGAGGTTTTCAAATGTGTCAGCTGGAAAGTTCCAAAGCTTTGTCAATGCCATCAAATGGCACCCTTGACTGAGTTCTGCGTCGAATAGTAGCTGGGTTTTTTGATTGCTCAATAGCAATGTCTCGTTCGCATCAAAAATCAACACAACCTCGGGCATCTCGTCGATGATGCTTGACAAAAAATCTAATTCTGAACGTGCCGATGCGACGGCATGGTCTAGTAATTTGGCATGCTGTAAAACCACTTCGCGTGATGGGTGGGTCTGCGCATTGTTTCGTTCTAGAGGTTGAAGTTCTCGAAAGTCTGCGGCTTTGCTTTGAATTAAGTGAACGATTGCTTCTAACCGGCGCCATGCCCACAAAGGTTGAATCAATAGCGCAATTAACATAAATGGGGTTGGATCAACCCAATAGTCGATGAAGGTGAGCAAGAGATAACTGCCTAGCAAGCTGCCAAACACCATGACCAAAGCCAACCCTAGCGATTGGCGAGGACTGAGCATGACGAGGCTTTGGAGCATGAGCAGTAATGGCACAAGCGTCAACCCGAAGGTGATCCAAGGCGACGCTTCGTCAATCAGCGCGTGGTTGATGGAGGCATTGAGAACACTGGCCAAAATGGCGACGCCTGGCGTGCTGGCGTTGTTTTTCCCAGAATGCAGCGTGGGATATCTGTCTCCTAGGCTAGGCGCAGTGACACCGATCAAGACGTATTTGTCTTTGAGCAATGTTCGGGTGATGTTGCTGTGGATGGCATCTGTCAAAGAAATAACAGGAAAGCCAACACGTGGATCGACCATTCGAAAGCGTCTGTAATCTGAGCCATGCTTGGATGTTTCGATTGCTTGTGCACCTTTGGCATGGACTGCTAAAGAGAAGTGCGGCCATGTTTGGATGTTGGGTTGAAAACCACGAATCACACCATCCGTGTCAAACGATAAGTTGATATGTCCTAGCGTGGCCACCTCAGCCAGTGGTGAAACGGGGAGCATGGCCTGCAGTGCAGATGGATTGGCCTCGTTCACTTTGAATGCAAGAGGCAACACCACGTTGGACTGTCGCTTGACTTGTTCGGTGAGAGCCGCGTCATCGGGTGTTTTGTCTAACAAGAGCAAATCAAATCCAACGGCTTTGGGCCTACAGCAGATGTCATCGAGTCGATCCAATAGTTTCACGTACTCTGAACGCTTGAGTGGCCAGCCTCCAAGCTCTTGCAGTGAACGGTCGTCAATCGCCACAATCACAATGTTTTGTGTCGATCTAAAACCTTCCCAGCGCATGAAGTGGTCGTACACCACATTGCCTAGGGGGCGCGCCATATCGGCAAATATCAACAGAGCCAATAAGCCTAATGCAACCACTGTCGTGAATGTCCATTCACGACGCAAGCGTGCTTTACGTTGGCGATGTGCGTTCAAGGTAGATTGGTTTTCAGCGCAATCAGATCAAAGTATCCGGATTGCTTGGTGAGTTTCGACTCGTGGTTGGTGTTGCCAGGTGATGAGGTCTGGTAAGACATGTTCCAGGTGTAATGTCCGGCAGGTAAGCCTTCAATGACGAAGCGTCCGTTGCGAGCTTGTAGCTTTTGGGTCGATACCAATTCTTGTGTGGTACCAAGTGCATGTTTGATGAGGGAAAACGTGATCAAAGCCCCATCTGCCAGTGGCGCATCAAATCTTGCTCGGCAACGTCCAAATTTAATATCACCTGTGACGCTGCAAAAACCATATTGTCGCGAGGGCCCGATGAGGCCGCTTGGAGAGACTGAGGCGAATTGATAAAAAACAGCGTCTTGACTGAGGTCGGTCGCTAATACCTCTGCTGTTGTGATTGTTTGTGAGGTTTGCTCCCCCAATAGATTTGCACTTTTTGTGTTGAGCGCCACATAGTGTTTTGCGCTGGGATTGGGTGCGAGTTTGATCGCATGGGTCGGTGGTGTTGCATGAGTCGCTTCTGCGCGTTCGAACACCGGGGCATCGAGCAAATTCTCAATGGTCATGGCCTTTCCCGAACGGTCAAAGGGTAGTCCCTGTCCTTTGGAGACGGGTTGGGATTGGCTATCGCTTATCCCTGTCGCTGCAACTATTCCGCGAACCACTTCGACTTGGCCGACTTGTTCCGTAGGGGCGTAACCCACACGAAATTCGGTGCCTCGTACGCCAGTGACCGATAGCGGGGTTCGCACATCAAATGGTGTTGTGCGTGAGCGGTTTTTGTTCACATCAAGTTCAATGCGACCGCGCACCAATTCGAGTTCAACTTGTGGGCTGGATTCGAGCGCGTTCTTGCGTAGAACAGAAAATTTAACCGCGGCGCTGGAGGGTAGTCGAATGACCGAGCTGTCCTCTAAAAGCATTGACACCTGACATTCGGCAGGTACATCAATGATGGTGCCTTCTGAGAGTACTGCACCAACAGAGAGTGCTTTGGGTGGTGAGCCTGCACGAATCATTCGCGTGCATGAAATGCTGATGATGGTGGCTTGTGATGGGCTTTGTTTGACAAATTCCCTCGGTATCTTGAGGTGCTTTCCCGAGGGTAACAAGTCAATGTGGCGCAAGTGGTTCAAGCTACGAATGACTTCGAGGTTTGCTGTTTCGACGAAAAAGCGTGCTGAAAGTTGCGACAGCGTATCGCCTGCTTGAACTTTATAAATAATCAACGGACGTTCAGTCGCGTTGTCTGCTTGCTGCGCATGAATGGTTGAGAGATAAATTGCACTCAACCCAAGTACCCACCATTTTTTAAACATCGTTTGTTGTTCCATTCACGGCCATCAACCGGTACCCAAATCCATAAATAGGTTTGAGTCGTAAGTGGGGGGCTGTTGCTGCGAGGTTTAACTTCTTACGCAACCAAGAAATATGAACATCAAGCGAACGGGAAAGGGCATCGCCTTCGCCACCCCAAACTTCTTGCATCAAACGTTCTCTGGAGATGGCTCGCTCATGGTTATCGAAAAGAAACAAGGCGAGCTTGAATTCTTTTTCAGACAACGTGATTTGCTGATTTTCAAACCCAACCGAGTTGTCAAGCTTGTTGAATGCATAACCCAATAAGGTGCGAGTGGTGTCGCGGTTGTTGTGCTCAGGGTAGGTGCGCCGTAGCAATGCCGTGATGCGTGCCAAGAGTTCTTGGGGGCGTACAGGCTTGGTGCAGTAATCATCTGCACCTGCATTCAACGCTTCAACGATGTCTTGTTCATCCGTGCGATTCGTCAAAAATAGAACGGGTTCTTTCAGCCCTCGCACATTTCGAATGTGTTTGAGTACTTCAAGTCCAGACATGCGCGGCACTCTCCAATCGAGTATGAACAAGTCAATCGTGTCGCGTCCAACCGCTTTGACCATGTCTGCGCCATTGTTGAAAAGGCTGGTGGTGTGACCTGCTGTTTGAAGAATGGCGCAGACATGTTGCGCAAGATGCGGTTCGTCTTCTAGAAGCCCGATGTACATGTATTCGTTTTAAAAAGTTGCAATGATGAGTTCGCGTAGTTCGGGAGTGACTTCAGGCGTCACGCCAAACCAAGCTTGAAATGCTGGACTGGCTTGATGCAACAGCATCCCGAGTCCGTTGACAGTGGTGTTGCCACGCAAGCGTGCCGCTTGAAGCAGCGGTGTTTCAAGCGGTATGTAAATTGCATCTGAAACCAACGCATTTGTGGGCAATTGGTCTAAAGCAAGGTCAAGTGGTGCTTCGCCATGCATGCCTTGATTGGTTGTGTTGACGAGCAAAGCCGCACCTGCCAAGGCTTCATGACGCTCAGACCAGTCAAACGATGTGACAGGCGTCCCAAACTCTTGCGCGAGCGCTTGCGCCTTATGGTGTGTGCGATTAAGAAGTCGAATTTCTGTTGCGCCAGCGTCAATCAAACTGACAACAATCGCCCGGGCTGCGCCGCCGGCCCCCACGATAACGATGGGGCCTAGGTCCGCGCGCCAGTTGGGCTGCGCATCACGCAGGCTCTGGAGGAAGCCAAAGCCATCGTTGTTGAATCCATGAAGTGAGCCATCTGCTTGCACCACGATGGTGTTGATGGCTCCCATGCGCTGGGCGAGCGGGTCAACCCAGTCCATATAGGCCATCGCTTCAACTTTATGTGGAATGGTGAGGTTGCAGCCCGCCAGTCCTAAGGCTTGAATGCCTCGAATGGCGGTTTCAAGGTGGTTTGGAGGGACGGGGAACAAGCCATAAGCGCCATTGAGGTGATGCTTGCGAATCCAGTGGTTATGAATAGCGGGTGAGCGAGAGTGAGCCACGGGCCAACCCATGACCCCCGCCATGGTGAATGTATTGTTCATGATGAGAGAAAAAAGCAGATGCTGAATGGTAGCCAATGCATAGCTGTCTTTTGTTTACATTCACGGTGCCGTTACTTGGTTGTGGATCAGCACTCGGGATGAGAGCGCTACTTATATAAGGTTTATGACCTTGAAGGGTTAGGAAGCACATTCAAAAAATACGCTAAGTAGTTGCATTCAATGAATTTTTTTCTACAAA
>CAYNAO010000017.1:0-14507 GCA_964395435.1 uncultured Candidatus Saccharibacteria bacterium | reverse complement strand
TAAACATCTTCAAAATCAAAAGTTAAAAAAGGAATATCTAAAAAACTAGCTACCTTTATAGCATCTCTTCTCTCCTCTTCTTCTGTACAATTTATAAAAGAAGGGTGCCAAGTTTTAATAAAAACTCCAACCACATTATAACCTTCTTGTTTTAACAAATATGCAGACAAAGAACTATCAACTCCGCCTGACATACCTACAAATACAGTCTTTTTCTTGTTTTTAGACTTTACTATAGCCATATTATATATTTATACACTATTTTAAATATTTTTCTATATTTGCTCTATGTTCTTTGAAATCTCGAGCATAATAAGTATCTCCGTTCTTATCATGAATATAATACAAATAAGGAGAAGTTTTTGGATTAATACTTGCATTTATAGCTTTGAGTCCTGGATTTGAAATCGGCTCACTAGGCAAGCCTCTTTTTTCATAAGTAATTCTTGCTACATCAACTTGGAGTGGCATATTGATAGATAATCTTTTCCATAAAATGCCTGAAATAATTTCTCTATCAGAATCTCCACTTGCTTCTCCTTCTATTAAAGAAGCCATAACAATATATTCATTAATTTTTTCTTGTCTATTTTCTCCTATTACAAAATCAAAAACTTTTTCTGTTTTCTTTTCAAAATTATTCTTCATCATATCAAAAACAATTTCCTCGTCATCAGAATACAAAACGAAATAAGTATCAGGAAATAAATAACCTTGATAATTTTTAGCTAAAGAAAGAAAGTTTTCTCTATTGAAATTATGTAATTTTTTTTCAAAAGAATTAGCAATTTCTTCATTTGTATAACCTTCTGGAATAGTAATTTTTATAGGCGACAAACCTTTTTCACCATCTGAAATCCTTTGAGCAATTCTAATTACATTTAATTTTTCTTTGAATAAATAATCACCGGTTTTAATATCTTTTTCTCCTCCAAATAAAATCACAAAGGTTTCAAACAAAGCTCTTGATTTAATAAAATTATTTTCTTGTAATTTTTTAGAAACACTACGCACAGAATCGCCTGATTCAATTGAAAAGATTAATTCTGTATTAAAATCCTTTGGAGCTTTTATGTTTTGTAAAAATAAAAATACTACAAACAAAATCACAACAAAAAAACCCAATAACAAAAAACCCAATAAATTAAATTTATTTTTAGGTTTTTGTATAAAATTTTCTGAAATAAAATTATCTTCCATAAATTAAGTTGGTAAATTTGTTGGAGGCGAAGCTTCTTTACTTTCCACTCTTTCAAGAGTAGGTATTTTAACAATTTGACCAGGAAAATGCCACAAGCTAGCAATTTCTTCTACATTCAAAACATAAACAGGTGAAGGTTTGTAAGACATAAAAAACATAGGTGAAAGAGGCCAAGAAAGGTCAGTTAACAATTGTTTTTTCATCGGATCATGGAAAAATGACCTATCTCTATATTCACCAAGCATTCTATTAGATAATTCCATAACTTGTTCTGGTTTCAAAATAAAAATTAAGCCTCCATAAGCATCTGCTTGAGTAGCATTTACGCGAACCAAACTATTTAATTGAGGATTAGCATATTGTCTAAAAATCAAACGTATATTACGACGACTATTCATACTCCAAGCTTCTTTCTTTGCAACATAACAAGTTCTAATACCTACATCAAAGCCAATTTTTTGCATCTTGTCTCCTATTCCTTTGGCTTCTTTTTCCATAGTATAAGGAGGACGAACTCTTTGAATAGTGTCTCCTTCAATCACATTCATGCGGGCAAATTTTTCTAGCAATCTTTCTAATTCTAAACGAGATTCTTCTACCCAATCATGCTTTGCCCTTGAACCAGGAGAAGTAAATTCTAATTTAGAAGGTCTTACTAATATTTGAAGCCACATTTGTTCTCCTTTTTCTAGAGCTGCGAATAATTCAATAATAGAAGAAAGTGGATCAATTTTTAATTCCTCATCAGGGTCTTTGTCCAAGCCATAATCAACATAAGTTTTAATAGGATAAGCATGATGTTTTTCTAAATTCCATTCACAACCCCAAAGTTGCCACTCACTTTTTGGTGAAATTTCATCAACAGCCAAAGTATAATCAGGAGCTTCTTTTATTTGAGCCTGAGGATACTGAGCATACATTTGAGTTTCTATTAAGCCTCTAATTCTGGTTGGAGTACGGATATAAAAATGTATTTGTCCTTCAATAGAAACAATTTCTAAAGAAAACCAAAGCCAGACGGCACCTTGCCAATATTCTTCTCGCCCACCTTTTAAACTCCAGTGATAAAGTGCATTGGTAAAGAATAATTCCATAGCTTTAGGGCTACGCACCACATCACGAGGTGGAATAATTTCAAGCAATACAAAATCTATACCTGCTATGAAATGTTGCTGAATGTAATGTAGCCACAAAACCCAACTTACTCTTCCAAATACCAAAACAGCACAAAGAAGCCAAAAAAATGGAGAGAAAAAACCAATTATTCCAGATAAAATTACAGCGCCCCAATAAAAAGGAGATAATCCTTGCCAGAAAATACTAGTCGCATTAAAAAAAATAAAAATAAAAGGCAAAAACCAAAAACTCGGATAGAAAAATACGACAACGATGGAACAAAGTATTAAAACATAATTGAGCATATTTATATTTTATTATAAAAAATAAATAATGTAAAAGAAAATTCCCCTTGCGGGGAATTTTCTAAGCATTTATGTATAAACCGTTTTTATTTTTCTTAAAGTATTTACCATTTGCCAAGTTAACTAAGATTGTATTTTTTTTGAAATATCTCTCTTTCATTACTTTTTCAATAATATCTTCTTTTGATAGTGGTCCTTCTTTCTCTAATATATCAGCTATAACATCACGAGCAATTCCAGTCTTATATCCCCATTCAGATAGAGCATAAAGACCGCGTCCAACTAAAACAAAACGGGAGTCTTTAATCAATTCATTATGAGTTGTTGCATAATGAGTTTTCTTTCCGAAAGTTTTTGAAATTGCATCAGCCACTTCTTTGAAATGCATAGGTGAACCATGTTTTCTCATAACCAAGAAAGCATAATCTTTTACTCCTCTTGTATTTACATTTTGAGAAGTTGTTTTACCCCAATCACCAAGTGGATTCTTGGAAACTTTTTTAGAAATAGAAAGCCATCTTTTAATCATTTCTTGATCTTTGTAATTATCAGCTGAATCTTTCATATGATCAAAAAACTTCTTAATCATTTCTGTTTCAGGAATCAAATCTTCATCATCTAAATTTTTGTAAAGATTTTTTAAAGCATCGTGTACTTTTTCTGCTAATTCATCATTAACACTCCATCTTGCTTTGAAATGATCGTCTTCTTTATGTTTTTTAAAGTTATCACTTAAAACTAAATGAAAATGAATATGATTTTGAACTGATTTATCTTTTGAAATATGATTTAGTAAATCATGCTCAGTTATTATCCCACCTAAAGAATGCAATAAGTTTTTCAATTCATCAAAAAAATCTTGTTCTGCTTTAAAAACTGGAGATTTCTTAATTAAAGAAAGTGCATTTTCTTTAATTTGTCTAACTCTTTCACGAGTAATTTTATATTTTTTACCAATTTCTTCTAAAGTTTTTCTTTCTAAATCTTTTGGATCTAAACCAAAGCGATTTATTATTACATCACTTGCTCTTTCTGGTAAATGAGAAATAATTTTTTTAGTAACATTTTTAGGTTTTAATAATTTTGATGATGACATAAATTTTTATAAATTAATTTTTTTTACTTACATTTAGTATAACCTTAACTTTTGGTTCTGTCAATACTAAATATTTTTTATTTTCTATTCGCACGAACTCTATCTAATTCAGTTAAATATTTTTTTCTTAATCTCACAGATTTAGGAGTAACTTCTAAATATTCATCAACTCCCATAGTCTCAAGACCTCTTTCAATATTCAAAACAAAGGCTGGTTTTAACACAATAGCATCATCAGAACCCGATGCCCTCATATTAGTTAATTGTTTTCCTTTAATAGGATTCACAGACATATCTTCCCCTTTCAAAACATTACCTATAACCATACCTTCATAAACTTCAGTACCGTGATCTATATATAGTATACCACGTTCTTGTAAATTTGCAAGGGCAAAGGCTACGGCTTTACCAGAAATCATAGAAGTCATAGAACCATATTCTCTTTTCTTTATTTCACCAGCATAGTCTTTGAACCCAATAACTCGAGAAGACATAATTCCCTCGCCTTTTGTATCTATAATAAACTCACCTCTATAACCCAAAAGTCCACGAGTTGGTATTTCAAAAACAATTCTAGATACATTGTCTTTTTCTTGCATGTCTTTAATTAGACCTTTTCTTTTACCAATTTTCTCAATTACAGTTCCAGAAAATTCTGTTGGTACATCCACAACCAATTCTTCATAAGGTTCTGTTTTGTTTCCATTTTCATCTGTTTTAATAATTACTTCTGGTTGAGAAACTTGCATTTCAAAACCTTCTCTACGCATATTTTCAAGCAAAACAGCTATATGTAATTCACCTCTACCATAAACTTTGAAAAAAGAAGGACCACTTTGCTCACCTTGATCAGGAGAAAAATCAACTCTTAGTCCAACATTGATTTCTAGTTCTTTTTCTAGTCTTTCTTTGATTTGTCTTGAAGTTACGAATTTTCCTTCGCGTCCAGCAAAAGGAGAATCGTTAACTAAAAAGTTTAGAGAAAGAGTTGGTTCATCAATTGCAATATGAGGCATTTTTTCTACAGCTTCATTTCCACAAATAGTTTCTCCAATAAAAATATCAGGAATACCTGCAAACAAAACAATATCACCTACTCCTGCACTAGAAACTTCTTTTCTGTTAATACCTTCGAAGGTAAAAAGCTTGGTAATTTTTCCATTACGAGAACCGTTTTCATTTTTTACAATTACTTGTGAACTAGTATTAAAAGTCCCATTATAAATACGAGCAATAGCCATTCTACCCAAGAAATTATCATAACCTAAGTTAAAAACTTGAGCTTGCAAATCTCCACCTTGTTTATTCGAAGCAATAGGCACTTCTTCTAAAATTAAATCAAGTAACGGTGAAAGGTCTTTTGAATCATCTCCGATATTTTTAAATGCTTTACCATCGCGACCGATTGCATAAATAGTTTTGAAATCTGCTTGCTCGTCAGTTGCTCCTAATTCTAGAAATAATTCTAAAACTTCATCATGTACACGATAAATATCTGCTGCTGGTTTATCAATTTTATTAATTACTACAATCGGCTTCAAGCCTAATTCTAGAGATTTCTTTAGAACGAAACGAGTTTGAGGCATAGGACCTTCTACTGCATCAACTAAAAGCAACACAGAATCGATAGCGCGAAGTACACGTTCTACTTCAGAACCGAAATCAGCGTGACCTGGAGTATCTACAATGTTTATTTTTGTATCTTTATAAGTAATAGAAGTATTTTTTGAATAGATAGTAATACCTCGCTCTTTTTCCAAAGCGTTCGAATCCATTGAAACCCCTTCATCTACCAAGGCTCCGTTTTGCTTCATTAAAGCATCTGTTAAAGTTGTTTTACCATGATCCACATGGGCAATAATTGCAATATTCCTAATATCCATAAAATAATTTAATAAATTTATAATTTAAATAAAAAAAGCCCAAAGGCTTAAAAATTCAATATATTTATAATATCACATTTTTTAAAAAAGACAAATAAATAGCCCGGCTTGCTACGCAAGCCGGGCTAAAATTTTAACCATTGTGTTTATTTTTTATCAAAACTTTCACATCACCAGGATTTGCAATATTGATAAATTTTACCACCAAAGATACTCGGTAATCAGGATTTAAAGTATCCCAATACAAATTGGCAACATCTTCAATATCACCTTTTAAGGGCAATATATAAGGTGCATCTTGAAAAGAAGGTAATGGATCTCCGTCTCCGTTATAAGTATGAACACAATGCCCAAAGCCGGCAATATTGCTCAAATTCCATTCTGATACTTTTTTTAGCATAGAATTTTTATGTTTAGCAATTATCATCAAACTGCTTCGCAATTTCTTGTGATCATAAATCATTGTAATTCCAACAATCCTCGGAGTGAAATTAGGTTCATCTGGTTCATAAGTCCAATTTTTTCCGAAATTAATTCCTTTTAATATGGAATTAGTTTGATGTCCATTACTTACTACAAATCGATATTCCCCAAGATTTGTTTTTTTCTGAAGCATCGCATCATAAATTACCAAACTTGGGTCCCCGGCATTTTTTTTATCAAAAAAATCTGTTTTGACTGTACCTGTATTTTCTACTGATTTGAGAATTCTGTTTTGACTATTTGGACTTCTACCCATAAGCCAGTACACTTGAGCTACATGTTTGCAGTCTTCACTTATACCAAGTATTATTCCTCTACCTGGATAACGGTTGTTCTGCAATTTACTTAAATTCATTTCTGATTTTTTAAGATAAGAATCAAAAGCAGCTTGTTCTGCTTGAAAAAAACAACTTTCCATAATGTTAAAAATTATTTTGTGAAAGAAAATATATTCGAATTTACAATAACATATTTTTTCTAAAAAGCAACCAAAAAAACTAAGACTAAGCTTAGTTTTTTAATTTGTGCGCCGGGAAGGATTCGAACCTTCGTAGGGCAAAGCCCGACAGATTTACAGTCTGTTGTAATTGACCACTCTACCACCGACGCGTATTTGTTTTTAAAATGTCTGTTGTAATTGATTCACCCTGTCAGTCGCGACTGACGGGGCAAGCTCTACCACCGACGCATATACAATATATAAAATAACATATTTTTATTTTTTTTGCATCTTTTTATAAACCAAAATCCCCATAAGTCGAACCTATGGGGATTTTTTAATTTATACTTTTATTTTACCTTTTCCTTTGAGTTTCAAATTACTTTTGATTTTTCCTTTTTTAATATTTACAATTAATTCATTATTTTTTGCACTTACAATGATGCTATCTCCTTTTTTCAAACCATTTGAAATAATAGAAGTAGCAACAGGATTTAATATTTTATTTTGAATTAATCTATTCAGCGGTCTTGCTCCATAATGCGGATCATAACCTTCGTTTGATAGATACTCCAAAGCTTTATCATCTATTTCAAAAGAAATTCCTTTTGCAAACAATCTATCTTTGACAACTTGAACTCTCAAATCAACAATTTGCTTAATTGATTCTTTTGACAAAATATCAAACAATACAATTTCATCAATACGATTCAAGAATTCTGGACGGAAATAATCTTTCAAAGAATCCATAACTTTTCCTTTAATGTTTTGATAATCTTCTGCTTCGCCATTATTAGAAAAACCGATAGATTCCATTTTAGAAATAAACTGAGATCCAATATTCGAAGTCATCACAATAATAGTATTTTTAAAATTAACTACTCTACCCTTACCATCTGTCATTCGTCCTTCATCTAAAACTTGAAGCAAAATATTAAAAACTTCAGGATGAGCTTTTTCTATTTCATCAAACAAAACAATAGAATAAGGTCTATGACGAACAGCCTCAGTTAATTGCCCTGCTTCATCGTACCCAACATATCCTGGCGGAGAACCTACAAGTTTAGAAACACTATGTCTTTCCATATATTCAGACATATCAACACGAATTATTGCTTTCTCATCATTAAACATAAATTCACCTAAAGCTTTAGTTAATTCTGTTTTACCTACTCCTGTAGGACCTAAGAATATAAAAGAACCAATAGGACGATTTGGGTCTGCAATTCCTGCTCTTGAGCGACGAATAGCTTGGCAAACTTTACTAATAGCTTCTTCTTGACCTATTACTCTACGGCGCAATTCATCTTCCATTTTTTCTAATTTCTCTCTTTCTTCTTCAAGCATCCGAGCAACAGGAATTCCAGTAGCCCGCGAAACAACAGTAGCAATATCTTCTTCGGTAATTTCTTCTTTTAAGATTCTACGATTTTTTTGTAATTTTTTTAATTTTACTAATTTATTATCAAGTTCTTTTTTCATAACTGGAATCTTGCCATAACGAATTTCCGCAGCAAGCGACAAATCCGAACTCATTTCTGCATTCTCAGCATCAATTCGCAGACTCTCTAAATCTTTTTTAATTTTTCTAATTTCAATAACAATATTTCTTTCATTTTGCCATTTTAATTCTAGCTCTTTAGTTTTTTCAGAAAGATTAGCAATCTCAATATCAATATCTTTGATACGATTTTTTATTTCTTTTAATTTTTCTTTATCATCTTCTAAATTTAATTCTTTTTTCAAAGCTTCTTTTTCTATTTCAAAACGCATAATTTTTCTATGAGCTTCTTCTAAAATAGTTGGCTTATTTTCCAAAGCAATTTTCAGAGAAGAAGATGCTTCATCAATTAAATCAACAGCTTTATCTGGCAGAAAACGATTAGTCATATAACGAGCAGATAAATTAACAGCAGCTAAAATAGAATCATCTGTAATTCTAACCCCATGGAATAATTCATAGCGCTCTTTAAGACCTCTTAATATAGCAACAGTATCTTCTATGCTTGGTTCTTCAATATAAATAGGTTGGAAACGACGAGCAAGTGCAGGATCTTTTTCTATATATTTTTGATATTCTTTTAAGGTTGTTGCCCCGATTGCACGCAATTCACCGCGCGCTAGTGCAGGTTTTAACATATTAGAAGCGTCCAGAGTTCCTTCACCTCCTCCTGCTCCTACGATAGTATGAATTTCATCAATAAAAAGAATTATTTTTCCATCAGTTTTTTCTATTTCTTTCATTATGCCTTTTAATCTCTCTTCAAATTCTCCTCTGTATTTTGTACCTGCAATCAAAGAACCTAAATCAAGGGAGACTAATTCTTTATCTTTCAGAGATTCAGGAACTGAACCTTTGGCAATACGGATTGCAAGTCCTTCTACGACAGCTGTTTTACCAGTACCAGCTTCTCCTATCAAAATAGGATTATTTTTTGTACGACGAGAAAGAATTTGCATTAAACGAATGATTTCATTGTCGCGTCCAATTACAGGATCTAATTTATCTTCTTTTGCTAATTTAGTTAAATTACGAGTGTGTTTTAAAAGCAATTTAAATCTTTTTGGTTGAGGAATTTCATTTGTATTTTGATTTTTTAATTCTTCTAAAATCTTTAAAACTACTTCTTTATTAATTTTAAATCTAGACAAAGTTTCTTTAGCTTCACTATTTACTTCAAACATAGCTAAAAATAAATGCTCTGTTGAAACAAAATCGTCTTTCATATATTCAGCAACCTTCAAAGAATATTCTATAATTTCTGCTAAATCTGGATTTAAATATATTTGATAAGCAGGAGAAATAGTGCGATTACCTTCTGGCATTTCAATACTTTCTAAAACATAATCAGATAACAAAATACTATCAATATCTAATTTGTCTAGAACAGAATTCACAATACTTTCTTCTTGTAGTAATAAAGCTCCAAATAAATGCATAGAAGAAACATGATTCTGTCCACGCTCAATAGCAAGCTCGTGGGCTTTTTTAATAACTTCTTTTGCTTTGGTTGTAAATTTATTTAGTGGTGGCATATTTTTAAAAATTTAAATTTATAAATTATGGATTCGGATTTTCTGGAAGAGGTTCTGTATTTGTATTATCAGTATTATTTTCTTCTACAATAGTAGTCGCTGTTGTAGCAGTTTCTGTATTATTATTTTGTTGTTCAGCTAATTTATCCAATAGAGGCTTTAAAGCTTTTAAATCTTCTAATAATAAAGCTTCTTCTTTTGACAATTCATTATTATTAGAATTATTTTCAATTTCTACTATTCTCTCTACTGTTTTTTGAACTACTTGAGTAATTGGCCTCCTAACATCATCTGGGGCTTCATTTAGAATTGCATAAGTAGCAACACTGGTTGCAATTGAAACTATAAAACAAATTAAAATTACAAGTAATAAAAATTGTCCTTTGTTTAAATCTTTAATATCCATATTCTTTTTATAACATAAAAATAAATTAATAAAAAATTACCTCGAAGCAACATATCTCTTTACTATTCGTTCAATTTCATAAGGATTAGAAACTGAATCAAAATGAATTTCATACAAATCAGAACCAGGAGTATCAAATCTAATAGTTCCAATACCTAGAATATTTTGAATGAAAGTTTGATGTACTTCTATATTTTGAATTTTTTCATATTCAGCAAATTTACGAGAAGTGGAAAATAATTTATATTCTCTAGAAACACCATTTTCCAATAAATAATACCTATGTGCTCTACGGAAAATTTCAATTCCTAAAAACAAAACTATAGAAAATAAGATAAATTGCCAAACAAAAGCTATCCCAATTACCAAACCAATAACACAGAATAAATACAAATCCAAATAATAAAACCAATGTGGATGCAGGACTTTTATAATTCCATCTTGATTATTCATAATTAAGAATTATACCATATTTTTAACTTTTTTAAAACCTTATCTAAAATTATAATCACATAGTCTAAATCTTCTTTTTTTGTATCTCTACCCAAAGAAAAACGAAGGCTGTTTATCGTTTCTTTACTTTTTCCATACAAAGCTTCTAATACATAAGAATTTTTCTTTTCGTTCGACTTGCAAGCACTTTTTTCAGAAACATATATTCCATATTGAGATAATTCAAGTAATAATAAATCACTTGGAATTTTATCTATTGTAATATTTATATTATTAGGCAATCTCTCCTCTAAACTACCATTTATTCTAAAATCTATTTTATGTTTGTTTAATAAATTTGATATTTTCTTAATAAAATACTTTTGCAAAACTTTTAATCTTTTATTTTCAGAATCTCTTAAATTAATAGTTTGAACCAAAGCTTCATTTAATCCTAAAATAAGTGGAAAATTTTCTGTACCAGGACGATAACCAAACTCTTGCTCTCCTCCTTTCATAATTGAATCAATCTCTATATTTCTTCTTTTATATAAAACTCCAATTCCTTTTGGTCCATATATTTTAGCAGCATTAAAGGAAACCATATCAACTCCTAAAGAAATTAAATTAATTTCTAAATAATTAATAGCTTGAGTTATATCACTATGCAAAAACGGAAATACTGAATTATTTATTTTTCTGTAATGTCTTATGATTTTAATAATTTCATTTAACGGCTCAATAACTCCAATTTCATTATTAGCATACATAACAGAAACAAGTAGAGTATTTTTTGTAATACTTTTTTTCAAGATATTTAAATCAACGATACCTTCATTAGATACAGGTAAAATAGTTAACTCAATTTTTTTATTTAATTCCAAATCTTTACATAATTCTATAATAGAAGAATGTTCAATGCTGGAAATTATAATATGAGGTAAATTTTTATTTTGCTTTTTATAATTTTCTATAATTCCTAAAATTGCTAAATTATTTGATTCAGTAGCTCCACTAGTAAAAATAATCTCACCATTTTGACCATTTAAAAGTTTTAAAATATTTGATCTTATTTCAGAAATATAATTTTTGATAAATTCTCCTTCTTTATGCAAAGAACTCGGATTTGCAAAATTATCTTTGAAGGCTTTAAGCATTTTCGATAAAATATTTTTATCAATTAAAGTAGCCGAAGCATTATCTAAATACACGAAATATTTTTTATTTATTTCTTTCTTATTATTCTTTAATTTATTTTTGTTTGATTTAACCATAAAAATAGTATATATTGGAAAAGTATGGATACCAAGCTACAAATTGCTTTTTTTATTTTAATTTTTATTATTTTACTAATAAATACCTTTTGGATTCTTAAAACTGAAAAAAGATTGAAAAGGTTTTTCTTGGGCAAAAAAGCTCGAAACTTAGAAGATAATATAATACTTTTAGGTGAAGATATCAAGGATTTAAAGCTAGCCAAAGAAAAAGCCGAAAAAGAACTCCATATAATAAATCAAAAGTTAAAGAAAAGCATTAGAGGCTTAGAATTAATTCGTTTCAATCCTTTTCCAGACCAAGGCGGTATGCAAAGTTTTGCAATAGGAATGCAAAACGAAGAAGGCGACGGTATTGTTATGTCTAGCCTTTACGCAAGAGATCGAATGAGTGTTTTTGCAAAACCAATCAAAAAAGGCAAATCTGAATATGAATTAACAAAAGAAGAGACAGAAGTTATAAACAAAGCAAAAGTAAATTAATTAATGACGAAAAAAGAAAACAACAAAATAACAGAGAGGCCTCCTGTGGTTGTGATAATGGGTCATGTGGATCATGGTAAATCTACGCTTTTAGACTATATCAGAAAAACAAATGTAGTTGATAAAGAAATTGGAGGAATTACTCAACATATTTCTGCTTACGAAGTTTTAATAAAAGACGAAAATAATAAAGATAAAAAAATTACTTTTCTAGACACTCCTGGTCACGCTGCTTTCTCTAAAATGAGAGAACGGGGTGCTAATACTGCTGACATAGCAATACTTATAGTTTCCGCAGAAGACGGCGTCAAAACTCAAACCCTAGAAGCTTGGAAAACTATTGTAGAAAGCCAAATCCCTTTTATAGTAGCAATTAACAAAATAGACAAACCAGACGCAAATCCAGAAAAAACAAAAATGGATTTAGCTGAGAATGGTATTTATTTAGAAAATTACGGAGGAAATATTCCTTTTGTTGAAATTTCTGCAAAAACAGGAAAAAATATAGAAGAATTATTAAATATAATTAACCTTGTTGCAGAGATGGAAAACTTCACTGGAGACTTAAACCAAAAAGCAGAAGGTTTTATTATAGAAGCAAACTTGGATCAAAAAAGAGGAATCGAAGCAAGCCTAGTAATTAAAAATGGCTATTTAAAAAAAGGAATGTGGATTGCTTCTGGAGAAAGTATTTGTCCTATTAGAATTCTTGAAGACTTTAAAGGTAAAATGATAAACGAAGCTTCTTTTTCTTCCCCTATTCGCTTAGTTGGTTTTGATAAAATGCCAAAAGTTGGTAATAAATTTTATTGTTTTGAAAAGAAAGATGAAGCAATAAACTACACAAAAGAAAATAAAGAAAATCAAAATAATACAGAAGAGAATTTAGACTATACAAATAAAAAAATAATTCCTGTAATAATCAAAGCCGATACTTCAGGTTCAGTAGAAGCAATTGAAAAAGAAATTTATAAAATTCAAAGTGAAAATGCTTTATTTAAAGTAATTCAAAAAGGTGAAGGAAATATTGGAGAAAATGATATTAAAAATGCTTCAGCTGGAGAAGAAGCTATTGTTTTAGGTTTTAATGTAAAAACAGACAATAATGCCTTAAACTTAGCTCAAAGAATGAATGTAACAGTGATGGAGTTTAATATTATTTACAAAATGACAGAATGGCTAGAACAAGAAATGGAAATAAGAAGACCAAAAATTGAAACAACCGAAGTAAAAGGTAAAGCAAAAATATTAAAAGCTTTTAGTAAAACCAAAGAGAAACAAGTATTAGGAGGAAAAGTAATAGAAGGCACTATTTCATTAGGCCAAGTCAGAATCCTAAGAAGAGAAAATGAAATCACAAAAGGTAAATTAATAAACCTAGAAAAAGGTAAAACTAAAACTTCTACAGTAGAAGAAGGTGCAGAATTTGGTATGATGATAGAATCAAAAATAGAAATTGTACCGGGAGACATTATTGAATCTTTTGATAAAACTTTAAAATAAAATGACAGACAGACAAGATAAAATTAGTAATTTAATAAGAAAACACACAGCAGAATTTTTAATGAAAGAAGATAATAAAACTTCTTTGATTACAATCACTCAAGCTACTGTTTCCCCTGATCTAAAAAGAGGGACTATTTTTATTACTGTATTACCAGAATCCAAAGAAAAAGCAGCTTTAGATTTCGCAAAAAGAAAAAGAGGTGAAATTAGAGAGTATTTAAAGAAAAATATGGAAACCAAAGTAATTCCTTTTATAGATATAGAAATAGATAAAGGTGAAAAGAACAGACAAAAAATTGACGAATTGCTTAGAGAAAAGTAAGATTATTAAATAATACGGCCTGGTCGCCAAGTGGTAAGGCAGAGATCTGCAAAATCTCCATACGGCGGTTCGATTCCGCCCCAGGCCTCATTACCTTTTTAGGGATTGTATTTTAATAAAAAAAAAGGTAGAATAAATTTTGTATCGTTTATTAAAAATAAATATGCCCAGATGGCGGAATTGGTATACGCGCACGACTTAAAATCGTGTCTCGCAAGGGATGTGGGTTCGACCCCCACTCTGGGCACAGACAAAAAGCACCCTTAGCTCAGCTGGTAGAGCTGCTCCCTCTTAAGGAGAAGGTCGTAGGTTCGATCCCTACAGGGTGCACATATGGGCAAGTGGCGGAATTGGTATACGCGCTGGTCTTAGGAACCAGTACCGCAAGGTTTGAGGGTTCGAGTCCCTCCTTGCCCACATAAAACTAAAAAACCGACTATTTCAGTCGGTTTTTTAGTTTATTTTAACTACTTGACAAATATATTTAAATATGATATACTATAGGTATGAAACACTTAAATAAAA
>CAYNAO010000016.1:0-14681 GCA_964395435.1 uncultured Candidatus Saccharibacteria bacterium | reverse complement strand
ACAGGCGAGTGCTCTAACCAGTTGAGCTACGTCTGCATATAATTAAATTTTAAAACAACCTTAAAACTTTAACATAAAATAATAAAAAAATCTATTAATTTTATATTGTGTCGATGGGTGGAATTGAACCACCGACCTTGGCTTTATGAGTGCCACGCTCTAACCAACTGAGCTACATCGACAAAAAGCAAGCTATTTGCTCTATGTCAATGGCGTTACCAAAGACAAAAGCATGACGACGTTGTGAGGCGAAGCCAAACCGTCGTTTTTAGCACTTGCATTTTATTATATTAACATATTTAAGCTTTTTTTCAAGCTATTTACAAAAATATTATAATATAGTATACTCTATACAGTATAGTTTTAACTATCAAATAGCGGGATAGAGAAGAGGTATCTCGCAAGGCTCATAACCTTGAGACTCTGGTTCGATTCCAGATCCCGCAACAATATAATTAAATATAGTTATAATCTCTAAAAACTTGTTCGTATATATAGATAACTCTATTTGCTTCATTTTTAGATATCTCAAAATCGCTTCCTTCGTGAGCTACCCTGTTGCGAATATTATGAGCTTCCCAAACTGTGTTTAAATTCTTAAATTTTACAGGGTCAGCTTTTTTTAATTTATCCCCAACACTCTCTCCTTCAAATCCTAAACTATCCAAAAGAGAATCAAGTATAGTATCTGCTTCTAATATAGCAAGCTTCCAATCATTCTGATTGTCATTTTTCATATAATCCACAACAGCATTCCATCTAGGATTTTTAGAATTAGACATGCTACTTTTTTCTTTCTCTTGCATTTTTTCTTGATATTTTTTCATCTCACTTTCTAGATACATACCTTCTCTTTTTCGTAGTTCATACATTCTCACAATGATATAAGAAATTAAAAGGACAAATAAAACAAGCAAAATATAAAATAAAATTTCCAAAAAACCCAAAAAAGAATCAAATAAAGAACTACCCGCAGAAGAATCTGAAATATTATTACCATTTGTATTTCCCGAAGAGCCAGAAGAATTACCAGAATAAGAACCACCACCAATAATACCTATTTTCCTTAGAAATAAATAAAACTGATAAAATAAATACTCTAAATTTATAAATCTTGGTTCAAAAAGATAATTGGCTTGAGCCTGCATATTAGAATTTAAAATTTGTTCTAAATTCATAAAATAATTTTATAATAAAATTATATCACAAAATTAAATAATATCTTCTATTACTTTTCCAATAGCAAATAAATTGTCTTCACAAAAATGAGGAGTCATAAACTGCACAGAAAAAGGTAGGCCTTTTTCATTCTTACCAGTAGGCAAAGCCAAAGAAGGCACACCGGTTAAATTCGCAGGAGCAGAGAAAATATCACACAAATACATAGAAACAGGATCAGATAACTTCTCACCTAATTTAAAAGGTAATACGGGCACAGTCGGAGTCATAATATAACCCACATTCTCAAAAGCTTGATTAATTTCTTTCATGATTGCTCTTCTTATTTTCCAAGCTTTATTATAATAAGCATCATAATATCCATGAGAGAGTACATAAGTCCCTAATATAATTCTCCGTCTTGCTTCTTCGCCGAAACCATATTCTCTGCTTTTTTTGAAACTCTCCCAAATATTATTTCCTTCTACCCTAGTTCCATAACGCACACCATCAAAACGAGATAAATTTGTAGAAACTTCAGCCGGCATAATAATATAATAAACAGCCAAAGAATACACAGAAAAAGGTAATTTTATATCAGAAATTTCATAACCATTTTGTTTTAATTTCTCTACTGTATTTTTAAAATTTTCCATTATTTCTTGATCCACCCCTTCTTCAAATAAATGCCAAGGTATACCAATTTTTTTAAGATTTTTATCTTTCAAATTTGAATTTCTTTGATTCTCTAGAATTGAAGTATTATCATTTGGATCATATTTTGACAAAGCATCAAATACAATTTTTGAATCATTTATATTTTTTGTAAAAGGAGAAACTTGATCCAAAGAATTTCCCATAGCAATAATTCCATGACGAGAAACGGCTCCATAAGTAGGTTTAAGTCCCACCAATCCACAAAAGGCTGCTGGCTCTCTCACAGAACCACAAGTTTCAGTTCCTAAAGTAAACAAAGCCATATCTGCAGCTAAAGCCGCCGCAGAGCCACCACTTGATCCTCCAGGCACCAAAGATAAATCTAAAGGATTTCTAGTAATACCAAAAGCGCTTGTTTCAGTAGAAGAGCCCATAGCAAACTCATCCATATTGGTTCTACCTAAAATAATCACTCCTTGTTTTTTTAAATGATTAATTACAGTAGAATCATAGCTAGCAATATATTTCTCTAAAATCTTTGAAGAAGCAGAAGCCTTGTGGCCTTGAAACAAAATATTATCCTTAATTGCAATTGGTATACCAGTTAATAAAGTCTCTTCTCCTTTTTGGAAAATCTCTTCGGCTTGTTTTATTTGCAAATCCAAATCATTAAAAATTTCTAAATAAGCATTTATTTCTTTATTTTTTTCTTCAATATTTTTCAAATAAGCATCTACCAAATCCCTGATAGAAAATTCTTTATTCTTAAAAGCATTATGAGCTTTTTGTATATCTAAATTTTTTAAATCAATCATACTATAATATTTTCTTAACTTTTACAAAATTTTCATATTTATCTGGAAATTGATTTATGATATTATCAAAATCTTTTTGCTCTAATTCATCTTCACGAAATTTATTGATATGAGAATTATCAAAATCAACATCTGGAACCTCAACATTCTCTATTTGCTTAACATAATTCAAAATACCTTCCATGTCTTTAAGGAGTTTTTCTTTTTCAGCATCTGATAAATCGATTTTTGCCAGTTCTGCTAAATTTTCTACATCTTTAATTTCCATCCCGTTAGAAGTTTAAATAAATAATAATTTCAACAATGATTCCCATTAGCAACTTCTAACGGGATCCATACAAAAAGTATAGCAAAAAAAGGTAAAAATTAGAAATTTTTATTATTTATTAATAAAAGACCGAAATTGAGGACCTACAATACCATCAATAGTCAAATTATTATCTTTTTGGAATTTCAAAACCTGCTCTCTAGTTTTTGAGCCAAAGAAAGTTGTTTCTTTTCCTATGCTTCCTGCGCCAGAATTTGAAATAATATAACCTTTGCAATTCAAAGCTTGTTGCAGTATTTTTACACTAGGATTTATTAAATTAAGTCTCATTAATCTAGGCAAACTAGGAACGATAGAACATTTTTTATCTTCATTATCTTTTATCACAGAATTATTATTTTCATTTCTTAATCGTTCAGATAATTCTTGCAAAAAAACTACAGAAACAGCTCCTGGTGCTACGGTTGGCGCAGGATTTGAAACAACAACTGCATCCACCACAAAAGTCGTAATATCTAATTCGGTCGATTCATTACCTGATTCGTCGGTTACAGTAATAGTACAATTAGAGTAAGTTCCGTCGGTAAGAGTTGTGAATGTAATTGTATTGTTTCCTACTGTAGCCGATGTTGTAGCAGATGTACAAGAACCTCCGTATATAATATCTCCTGCTTCGTTACTTGAGAAAGTGTAATTTGGAGTAGAGTCATTTGTTGGAGTTGAGACTGGAGTTACTTCGGCTAGGGTTGGGGCTGCTGTGTCCACCACAAAAGTCGTAATATCTAATTCGGTCGATTCATTACCTGATTCGTCGGTTACAGTAATAGTACAATTAGAGTAAGTTCCGTCGGTAAGAGTTGTGAATGTAATTGTATTGTTTCCTACTGTAGCCGATGTTGTAGCAGATGTACAAGAACCTCCGTATATAATATCTCCTGCTTCGTTACTTGAGAAAGTGTAATTTGGAGTAGAGTCATTTGTTGGAGTTGAGACTGGAGTTACTTCGGCTAGGGTTGGGGCTGTGGTATCTATATCTCCTCTATAAATATATCCACTTGCAATTAAAGCATAAACAGTAGAACCGTCATTTGAAACATCAACAGATCTCCAATCAGCACTATTAGTATCTTGGACCCAAGTTACCCCATTATCAACAGAAGTAAAGATTCCAGAAGGAGAAGCAGCAGCTAACACTCCAAAATCTCCAGAAGAGGAAACGCCAACCCATATCCTACTACCAGAACCCGTTCTTTCTGTCCAGTTTAAACCAGAATCAGAAGATGTATAAATATAACCATTATTAACACTAGCTACTATATTTACTCCATCTTGCGAAGTTGCAATAGATGACCATAATCTACTTTGAGAATTAAAATTACTACCGAAAGTTTGACCATAATCAGTACTATAATAAATATAAGAACTAGCTCCATCAGCTGGGGCAATATAAACTTTTGATCCATCAGCAGAAGAAGCAACAGTATTCCAATCAAGTGGCTGAGTTAAAACAGAAGACCAATTAACTCCATAATCAACCGAACGATAAAGACTATGATCACTAGCCACAGCAAAAACATATTGTCCATCCAAAGAAGAAGTTATGTCTGTCCACTGTCTTTGGCCTGGACTAGTTCTCTCGGTCCAGTTTGCTCCTCCATCAGAAGAAGTATAAATATAACCACCAGTAACAATACCTGCTAAATATAAACCATCACTAGAAGAAGTTATTGCTTTCCAAACTCGAACTCCACTATTAGTTCTCTGAGACCAGTTGTCACCTCCATTTGTCGAAGTATAAACATAATCACTATTTGAAATAGCAGCTACTTCTCCACCATCAGAAGAAGTCGCAATATCTCGCCAATCTCTTTGAGCTGAATTTGTTTTTTCGCTCCAAGTAGCTAAACCATCTGGCCAGGCTACAGGAGTTACTTGGTTAGATGCAGGAGATGAAGCTGAAGTTCCAATTCCATTAGTAGCAGTTACAGTAAAAGTATAAGCTTGATTATTAGTTAAGCCTGTTACAACAATAGGAGAACTTGCTCCATTTGCTTGTATTCCTCCAGGTGAAGAAGTGACAGTATAAGAAGTTATTGGAGAACCATTTGCAGATGGAGCAGAAAAAGCAACAGAAACCCTACCTCCTTGAGGATAAAAAATCAAAGATGCCGTCGGAGCTGTTGGAGTACTTGGAGCTGTCGGAGCTAAAACTGTCACCGAAGCAATATTAGAATCAGGAGCAGTTCCTATTCCATTTATAGCACGCACTCTAAATTCATAAGTTACTCCATTAGTTAGTCCAGTAACCAAAACACTAGTAGAAGTTGAAACTCCATCATTAAAATTAATCCAAGGAATATCTCCGGAGACTCTATAATCCACAGTATAATCAGTAATAGGATCTCCTCCGTCTCCTGGAGTTGACCAGGTTAGTGTTGTAGTTGTATTACCCCACTCCGAAGCGTCTAAATCAGTTATTGCGTCTGGTTCTGTATCAGGCTGCGCTACTGCAGAATTTTCAACTAAAATATTATCATAAAACACACCTGCTGCTCCAGAACCTTGTAAAAAAATAGGCTTATTCGTAATAGCGGGGTCAACACCTGTAAAATTTCTTGTACAAGCTAAAACATCGTTTTTATAAACTTCAACTGAAGTTGCTTTCATTTTTAAAGACATTTTTGCTCCTGACGTGTAAGTACCACAAAGAGTAGAGCTACCATTAGTTCCATTTTTTTTTGTAAAAAAAGTTATTGGATTTGTGTTGTGAATAAAAATATAATAAGCATTACTAGTTCCTCCTAAAAAATTATAATCTCCATAACCAAAATAAGCCCAGTTAGAAGCAGAAACACCAGAAATATTTGCAGAAATAGTTAAATCGTCAGAATTTGTAAAACTCAAATCACTATTTAAAGACTTAGAACCATTTGTACTAGAATTACTTACACGGACATTTCCATTTTGAATAAAATCAACTCCTTCAGTACCTCCAACCAAATTCCATTTATTCAAATCAATAGAAGTACCGGTAAAATCATCTTGCAATAAAGTAACAGCATTAGTACTAAAAGGTATAAAAATAACCCCAACTAAAATTATAAATATTAGCAAAAAGGAAAATATTTTGTATATTTTTCTAAATAGAAACATCTATTTTATTATAACAAAAAAAATCTATTTTTAAAATAAAAATAGATTTTTTTTGTTTATTTTTGATTTAATAAAGCATTTATTCTATCCTCCACCCTAGGATGGGTTGAAAATAAATTATTTATTTTCTGGCCAATTTTATAACCTTTAGGATTTGCAAAATATAAATGCGAAATAGCACTTGATTGTTTTTGCATTGGGCGACTGTATTCTGAAATTTTACGAAGTGCATTTGCTAAACCTTCTGGATAACGAGTAAGTAATGCTCCTGTAGCATCTGCTAAGAATTCTCTTTTTCTTGAAATTCCTAATTGAATTAAAGTAGAAAAAATTGGAGCTAAAATAGCAAAAATAATTCCAACAATAATCAATACACCGTGAGCTTTATTATCACTATCTCTGTTTCCTCCACCCCAAATCATATTTCTTAAAAATATATCTGAAATAATAGAAACAAAACCAACCAAAACCACAGCCACCGTAGAAATAAGCATATCTCTATTTCCGATATGAGCTAATTCATGAGCCACAACTCCTTCTAGTTCATTTTTCTCTAAAATAGAAAGAAGTCCTGTAGTCACAGCCACCACAGCATGTTTTTTATCTCGTCCTGTAGCAAAAGCATTCGGAGCTGGATCAGCAATCACATAAACTTTTGGCATAGGCAGTCCGGCTGTGATAGATAAATTTTCTACTATTGTATACAAATCATAATATTCGTCTTTTTTGGCTTCTTTAGCACCAGAGAGCTTAATTACAATTTTATCTGAATACCAATAAGAAGTGATATTCATAGCAATACTAAAAATTACAAAGAAATATAAAATACTAGGATTTTGATAGTAATAAGAAAAAAACCAACCTAGTGCTATCACAACTACAAAAAATACAGACATTAAAATCCATGTTTTTGCGATATTTTTAGATTGTTGTGTATATAATGTTGCCATTTATTATTCTAAAACAATTGGAATCAAGATATTTTTATCAAATTGTGGTTCCCCTGAAGCATTGTCATTTTTGATTTCAAAATACAAATTACCTTTTGGTAAATTAGTAAAATCTATATTTCCTTCAAAATCAACTGGTCCCGCAGTCATCCAATCACTTGTTGCAACAGCATTACTTTGCAGAAGAGGATTTTTATCTTTATCTAAAATATTAATTAAAATATTTCCCTCAAAAAACCAAGCACCTTGTATTGTACCTCTATAAGAAAGTATTCCATTTGGAACTTTTGTTCCAGGCAAAATAGAAAAATCTAATAAATCTTCTTTTTTACCTAAAATTTCATTCACAAATTCATAATTTGGAGTTTCTGTAATTTGGTTTTCTGTATTATCTACTTTTCTACCAAAGAATAATATTCCTAATACTATTAGAGCAATAATCACTAACCATAAAATAATTTTTCCTGTTTTTGTCATATTTTTTAAAAATTAACTACTAAAATTTAACTTCAACATTTTGTTGAGCCACATCATTGTCTGGTAAATCAAACAATTCCATTTTTGCAAACTTAAACATAGAAGCAATTATATTACTTGGAAATTGCTCTATTTTAATATTCAAATCACGGACATTGGTATTATAAAATCTACGAGAAGCCATGATTTTATTTTCTGTATCAGAAAGCTCTCTTTGTAATTCCAAGAAATTAACATTCGCTTTTAAATCAGGATAAGCTTCTGCAATTCCGAAAATTCCAGAAATAGCTCCCCCTAATAATGCTTCACTTTTAGAATGCTCACCTACTGTTTTTGCTTGCATTGCTTCTGCGCGAGCTTGTGTTACTTTTTCAAAAGCTGTTGATTCATGTGTTGCATAACCTTTTACAGTATTAACTAAATTAGGAATTAAATCATATCTTCTTTTTAGTTGAACTTCAATATCAGACCAAGCTTCTTTTGTTCTATTTACTAAACTAACAAAACTATTATAAGCCATAACTACCCAAAGAATAATTACAACTAAAATAATTATAAAAATTAAAAATGTACTCATATAAAATTAAAATAAATGATAATAACTAACTATTTAATTATAGCACAAAACTATTTTTTTGTTTTCAAATTAGAAGCTAAAACCAAAAGAGGTGAAGCTAGGAAAATAGAAGAATATGTACCAAAGAAAATACCAGTAGCTAAAACTAAAGAGAAATATTTAGTACTTATAGGTCCGTAGAAGAACAAAGCAATTAATACTAATATTGTACTCAAAGAAGTAGCAATAGAACGCACAAAAGATTGATTAAGACTCATTCCAACAATATTAGCGAATTGCTCTTTACTCAAATCAGATTCTTCACTCAAATTCTCTCTAATTCTATCAAAAATCACAATAGTATCAGACACAGAAAGACCTAATACTGTTAAAATAGCAACCACAAACAAAGTATCCATCTCTAATCCAACAAAATAAGATAATAAAGAAAATACTCCGATAGATATTACAACATCATGAACCAAAGCAATAATAGCAATAAAACCATATCTCCAAGAAGAAACAGGGCGAGATACTTTTCTGAAAGCATAAGCAATAAAACAAATAATAGCTAAAGCAACTAATACAATTGATATTATTGACTTTCTAGCTAATTCACTACCCACAGAAGGTCCAATAGAGTTAAAAGAAGTTTCTTTCAAAACACTTGCACCCCCAAAAGACAAAACTTCAAGCATTTTATCATGTTCTATTTCAGTAATATCTCTTGTTTTAATTAAAAATCCATTCTCTCCTGCTGGTTGAACCAAAACTGAACCTAAATCAAGCTTTGCTAATTCTTCATTAATTAAATTTTGATCTGGTTTATTTGATTCATAAACAATTTCAGTTAATGATCCTCCTTTAAAATCAATACCAATTTTTATTCCTAAAACTGAAATTGAAATTATAGATAATAGAACTAAAGCTATTGATATACCAATAAATATTTTTTTGTATTTTATAATAAACATATTTTTATATTATTTTACTTTTCCACTATTAAGACCACTAGAGAATAAAAATCTAGTAAATTTGTTTTCTGGTAAATACGACAATGTTTTTAAGAAAACTTTTGTAATGATCATTGTACTAAACAAAGAAGTCAAAATACCAATTCCTAAAGTCAAAGCAAATCCTTGAATAAGTGAAGTTCCAAACCAGAATAAAATAGCTGCAGTAATTAAACTTGATAAATTAGAATCTCTAATAGAAGTCCATGAACGAGAGAATCCAGCATTCACAGCATCAATAATAGTTCTACCATTTCTTAACTCTTCTTTTATTCTTTCAAAAGTCAAAATATTCGCATCAACAGCAATACCAATTGCAACAATAAATCCTGCAATACCGGATGCAGTCAAAGTAACAGGAATTAATTTAAACAAAGACAATACAATTAAAGCAAAAATAAACAAAGAAATAATAGCTATTATGCCAGGCAATCTATACCACAAAATCAAGAATAGTGAGATTAGGAGAAAACCAATAATAGCGGCTTTTACTCCAGCATTTACAGCACTCTCTCCTAAAGTCGCTCCAATTGTTTGTTTAGATAATAAAGAAATCGGTACAGGTAGAGCTCCAGAATTTAATCTACCTACTAATTGTTTTGCTTCAGTTGGAGTAAAGTTTCCAGAAATTACTGCTTCACCATTTATAATCTCTTCACGAACTACAGGGGTTGAAATAGGTGCTCCGTCTAAATAAATAGCAACCATTTTACCAATGTTGTTTTTAGTTATGTCTGCAAATAATTTTGTTCCTGTTTCATCAAATTGCAAACTAACCAAAGGTTGTCTTGTATTTGGATCAAATTCTAAAACAGCTCTCTTTAAATATCTCCCAGATAATTCAGTTGAAGTAAATAAATTAGCTAAGTCTAAATTAACATTACCATCTTCCCCTACTTGTATATCATTAGCGTTTTGACTTTCTACTTTGAATTCAAGTAATGGAGTTTGACCAATCATTTCCACAGCTTGATCTAAATTAGTAATTCCAGGCAAATCAACAATTAATTTTTCCTCCTCTCCAGAGACAAAAGAAGATTTTTGAACTTGAACCAAAGGCTCTGCTACTCCAAAAAGATTCACTCTTCTTTCGATAACATCTCTCAAAGCTTCCATAGATTCATCAACATTCCCAGTAACAGCACTCACATCAGCCTTGTAAATCAAATGACTTCCACCAGAAAGATCAAGACCTAAACGAAAAGGATATTTTTTTAAAAAAGATGTTTCATTTTCAAAATTAGTATTTAATCTTGGTTCTGATTTATAAACAAAGAAAACTAAAAGCCCTGCAACCATTAAAATGAATAAAGATAATATTATTTTTTTAAATATATTCCACATAAGATAGCCTTATTCTATACGGTTTTACTAAAATATGCAAATTTTTTAAAATTTGATATTTATTATAAATATATGTATAATTAAAATATGGATCCCGTTAAATATTTTAAATAACGGGTCTTAATAATATAATGCAATTAAAAATTAAGCGTTATAAAAATTACAAATTAATCAAAAATATTTAACGGGATGGAAAATAACAAAAATTACATAGTATTAGGCGCCCTACTTGGTTTATCATTAATAATCAGTTCAAGTATTGCTTCTTTTACATTTTATAAATTAAGATCTAACGACACCATATCTTCTACTGGTAGTGCTAAAAAATTAGTAGTAGCGGACAAAGTAAAATGGACTACAAGTATTAACAGAAACACAACTTTTTCTAATTTAAAAAGTGGTTATGAGAAAATGGAAAAAGATTTACAAGAAGTTAAAAACTTTCTTGCAAATAACGGAATCTTACCAGAAAATATAACCATCTCAACAATTTATTTAAATGAAGTCTGGGAACAATATCCAAGTGCAGACAAGAAATACAATTTAGTACAAAATATTGAAATCACAGATACTGATGTTAACAAGATTGATAATTTATCTAAAAATACAAATTCTTTAATTACAGAAAAAGGAGTTTTGTTTACTACAAGTTCTCTAGAATTCTACTACTCTAAATTACCAGAAACTCGTATTGAATTATTAGCAAATGCAGTTGAAGACGCAAAAGCTCGCGCCGGAGAACTTGCTCGTGCTGGAGGCAAAAATATTGGTGTTTTAAAATCAGCATCTTCTGGAGTAGTTCAAGTTATGTCACCTAATTCTGTAGAAGTTTCAGATTATGGAGTTTATGATACTTCAAAAATTAATAAAGAAGTTTTCGTCACAGTCAAAGCAACTTTCGAAATTAAATAAAAATAAATCTAAAAAACTCCCGTATGGGAGTTTTTTAGATTAAAAACAAAAATAATATAACTGCAATTATAATTCTATACCAACCAAAAACTGCAAAAGAATTTTTTGAAATATAATCAAGCAACCATCTCACCACAAACAAAGCCACAATAAAAGAAATAATAAAACCTAAAATTAAATTACTCCATTCATTTGACTCAAAATGCAGGCCATTTTTATACAAATCATAAACCGTTGCAGAAAGCATAGTCGGTATAGCAAGCAGGAAAGAAAACTCAGTAATAGTTTTTTTATTTATATTTAAATATTTTCCAGTCAAAATCACGCTCAGTGATCTAGATACGCCAGGAACAACAGCAAAAGCTTGAAAAAAACCAAGTAAAATTAAATCTTTATTAGAAAACTTCAAAATATCATTTTTCTCCCCTTCTTTTTTATATAATTTTTCAAAAATTAAAATTAAAATTCCTCCTAAAAACAAACTCAAAATCATGATCAAAGTATTCCCAAATAAATAATCTTTGATTAGACTGTATAATAAAAATCCTATAATCCCAGTAGGCAAAAAACTAATTAGAATTTTTTTCCAATACATTCTCTGTTTTAATAATTTCTCTCTATATAAATAAACAACTGCTAAAATTGCTCCTAATTGTATAGCAATTTGAAAACTTTTTATAAAATTAGTTAATTCTAAATTCAAAATTATCCTAGTAAAATCCAAATGCGCAGTCGAAGAAATAGGTAAAAACTCTGTTATGCCTTCTACTATTCCAAAAATTAAAACATCAAAAAAATTCATTTATTTATTCTTTAAAAAATAATTTAAAAATACACTAATCAAAATACCTAAAACAAAGCCTCCTAAAATATCTACCGGATAGTGAACTCCTGAAATAACCCGCGCAGTACCAATAATAAAAGTTAAAAATATTAAAATCAATCCTATTTTTCTGTGAGTAAAATATACAGCAAAAGCTAAAGCCATAAAAAAAGTAGCATGACCTGACGGGAAAGCTTTACCGGTTGCAAAAAACAAATTATTTACTTCTGGAAATTCGTGAAAAGGTCTTAGTATATTAAAATATTTTTTTAAAATATCCACACTAATCAAAGCAATAATACTAACAATAAAAGCCAAGAAAACTTCATGCCATTTTTGCAAGATTGCTTTGATTGGTTTTTCTTTATAAAAAATTTCATGGTGATGCAATAAAAAGAAGAAAGTAAAAATTATTATAATATAAGGCATTATTTCAGCAAAAAAAATAATCAAAACATCAAAAAAGAAATGTTGATTTGAAAGATTATGTAAATTAAAAAATAAAAAATTATTCATCCCGTTAAAAATTAAAATTTATAAAACTCATAATTAAATATAGCATGATATTAAATTTTTTAACGGGATTCATAATGTTTCATTTTAATTACCTTTAATATATTCAGGAAAAGATTAGCAATAGTCATAGGACCTACTCCCCCTATTACAGGAGTAATAAAACTTGCTTTTTCTTTTACAGAATCAAAATCTACATCCCCTACCAAAGCTCCATCTTCTTCTGAAGCGCCAGCATCGATAATAACAACTCCTTCTTTTATCATGTCTTTGTTTATCATTTTACCTTTACCAATTCCAGTAATTAAAATATCAGCATTTTTTATAATTTCTTCTTTGTTTAGAGTTTCAGAATTTACAATATCAAAACTAATATTTTTGTATTTCAAAATATTTGCAAAAGGCTTGCCAACCAAATCACCCTCCCCTGCAATTACTATTTTTTTATTATTCAAATCCAAATTCAAAGATTCCAAAAGCATAAAACAAGCATTCGCTGTAGGTGGAGCAATTTCTAAATTACCATTATAAAAATTCTTACTTGCAATCTGTCCCAAGCAATCCACATCTAACTCTGGAGAAATAGCATTCAAGACTTTTGTTTTATCTATATGTAAAGGCAAAGGTAATTGTAAAATAATTCCAGAAATATTAGGAATATTATTTATTTTTTCTATTTCTTTTACTAATTCTTCTGTAGTTATATTTTCTTCAAAACAAGCATCGTGAAAATCTATACCTAATTCTAAAGCTTTTTTCTTTTTCAAAGAGACATATTTTTTTGAGGCAAAATCATTCCCAACTAAAATATCACAAAAAACAGGTCCAAAAGACAAAGAATTAATTTCTTGTTTAATATTTTCAAATATTTTTTCGCTTATTTTCTTTCCATCAATCAATTGCATATTTTATACTATTTTTATTTATTAATATCCTAAAAATTCATTTTTAATATCATCCCTATGAACTCTTCTTTTGTGATTATTATTCATACTAACAAGAATACCTAAACCTGCAAATTCAGTGACAAGGTGACTTCCTCCATAGCTCATAAAAGGAAGCGGGATACCAGTAACAGGCATTATACCTAAATTCATTCCAATATTAATAACTATATGAGTAATAAAATAAATTCCTAAACCTAAAGCAAATAAAGTCTCAAAATTAGAAGCTCCATGAGAAGCAAAATATAAAATTCTTAAAATAATTAAAGAGAATAAAATCAGTAAAATCACAGAACCCACAAAACCCCATTCTTCACTAAAAGAAGCAAAAATAAAATCTGTTTCTGATTCAGGTAAATACTGAAGCCTAGACTGACTACCAAAACCGACTCCCTTGCCTAGAATCTGCCCACTACCAACAGCCACAGTGGATTGCAAAACATTATACCCCGAACCCTGCACATCAGAGAGAGGATTAAAGAAATTCAAAATTCTTTTCTTTTGATAAGGCTCAAAAACAGAAGTCCATAATACTAAAAAAACCAAAAAAGAAACACCAAATACAACCAATAAATGTTTTTTAGAAATTCCAGAAACTAAAACCATACCGAGCCAAATAAAAAATATTACCATAGCCGAACCGAAATCAGGTTGAAAGAAAACTAAAACGAAAGGAATTAAAGCATAAAAACCAGAAATAAATATATGTTTAAAATCACGAATGGCCACATGACGACGAGAAAAATATTTTGCTAAAACCAAAACCAAAGTTAATTTCATCATGTCTACTGGCTGAAAAGAAAATCCTCCAAAATTAAACCAACTCTGAGCTCCTTTTGCCACATTTCCTAAAATAAAAAGCAATAATAAAACAAAAGAAAAAAACAAAAACATAACAATCAAAATATTCCCCTGTTTCAAAAAAGAAAAATCAATAAATGAAAAAACAAAGAAAACAATAAAAGAAATCAAAGCCCAGATTAATTGTTTTTCAAAAAAATTCGGAGAATTCTCTAAAGGCGCAAAAGATTTCATTGTTATTAAACCAAAAGAAACAATTGGTAAAACACAAAAAAACAAAAACCAATCAATTTTAGC
>CAYNAO010000015.1:0-16290 GCA_964395435.1 uncultured Candidatus Saccharibacteria bacterium | reverse complement strand
TATTATGCTAACGGCGCTTATCATGTTAATGGTGGATATTTTGTGAATGGATCTTTTGTTGCAAATGGTAGTTATAATGCAAATGGTAGTTATCTTAACACTGGTTCATATAATACTAATGGAGCTTATACAGGTGAAGGTTCTTATTTAGGAAACGGTTCATATGCAGGAGTTGGTTCGTATACAGGTCAAGGAGCATACAATACTAATGGTTCATATTACGGTAATGGTAGTTACTACGGTAACGGCGCATATAATGCTAACGCTTCTTATTATGCGAATGGTTCATACTACAGTAACGGTGCATACACGACAAACGGAGCTTATTATGGAAATGGAGCTTATACAAATAATGGCGCTTACTATGCAAACGGTAGTTATTACTCTAATGGTTCATACTATGCTAACGGCGCATATAATACTAACGCTTCTTATTATGCGAACGGTTCGTATTATGGTAATGGAGCATACGCGACAAATGGAACATATTCTGCAAATTCTAGTTATAATACAAACGGAGCATATCAAGCAAATAGTAGCTATGCGTCAAACGGAGCATACACTTCAACAGCTTCAGTAAACACAAATGCTTCTTATAATGCAAATTCAAGTTATCAATCAAAGGCTAGTTATACAAATAATGCTTCATATAGTAGTACTAGTTCGTATAATACTTCAGGTGCGGTAAAAACAAATGCTTCTTACAATTCTTCTTCCTCATATAATAGTGATGCTTCTTATAAAACAAACGGTTCTACTAAAAAATCAGGAAGTTATACAACTAGGGGATAGTATTTGCCTTTTTAAAAATTTATGTTAAACTACATTCATGCTTAAAATTAGATTACAAAGAATAGGTAGAAAGAACGATCCTTCTTTTAGAGTTGTTTTAACTGATTCAAAAAACGGACCTAAGAGTGGAAAGTTTTTAGAAATCATTGGTTCATACAATCCAAAAAGTGGAGAAACAGTTTTTCAAGCTGACAGAGTAAAATATTGGATGTCTCAAGGAGCTCAAGTTTCTGAAACAGTTCACAATACTTTGGTTCATCAAAAGATTATTGATGGAAAAAAAGTAAATGTTTTACCTAAGAAAAAACCTACTCTAAAAAGAAAAGAAGTAAAGGCTCAGAAATAAACTGAGCTTTTATTTTTTATTACTTGAAACTTGATAGCTAATTTTATATAATACAAATGTTGCAGTAAAAAAGTTTTACTTGGTCGGACTACTGCATAATTAAAAATTTAGCTCTCTACAACATGAATACTGATAGTCAATTTCTAGAATATGTAGTAAAAGCTCTTGTTGATAATCCGAACGATGTAAAAATCGATCGTAGCGTTGACGAGATGGGAGTCCTCATTTCTTTGACTGTGAACCCTGCTGATATGGGTAAAATCATAGGAAGAATGGGAAATACCGCTAAAGCAATTAGAACTCTTCTAAGAATCATCGGCATGAAAAGTAATGCTCGCGTGAATCTAAAAATCAACGAACCAGAAGGAAGCAATAAAACTTCTTCTTCTGTAAATACAGTTGATCAAGCAATGGAAGATTTGAAAGGAATTTAAACTAAAGTTATAAAACTTTACAAACAAAAAACTCAAGACATCTTGAGTTTTTTGTTTGCTTTTTTTATTTAAAAATATAAACTAAAAATAATGATACAATTTCATATTATTAGCATATTTCCAGAAATGTTTGACTCATATTTAAATGAGTCGATTTTGGGTAGGGCAAAAAAGAATAAATTAATTAACTATTTTTTTTACAATCCTAGAAATTTCATAAAAAAGAATAAAACTAATTATAAACCAGTAGATGATAAGCCTTATGGAGGGGGGCCTGGCATGGTAATGCGAGCAGAGCCTATTTTAAAAGCAGTAGAGAAGGCTTTAAAAAATATAGAAAAGAAAAACAAAAATAAAAGTAAAGTTTTGATAATAAATTTTATACCGAGTAGCGAAAAATTTACAACAGATTTTGCGAAAAAAACTGCTAAAAAATACACTGATATAATTTTGATTTGCGGTAGATATGAAGGCATAGATTCTAGAGTAGATAAAATTCTAAAAACTACAAAGATTTCAGTAGGGGATTATGTTTTAACTGGAGGAGAAATACCTGCGATGATTGTAATCGATTCTGTATCAAGACAAATCAAGGGAGTGTTAGGTAAATACGAATCATTAGAAGAAGAAAGGGTTTCAAGTAGTGAAGTTTATACTAGACCTGAAATTTTAAAATACCCATTCGACAAAACTCAGGGTAAAGACATAAAAAACTACAAAGTTCCAAAAGTCCTGCTTTCAGGAAACCATAAAGAAATAGAAGAATGGAAGAAAAATAATAAATAATTTTTCCACAAAAAAGACTTGATTTTTAAAGTGTTTTATGATAGGGTTAATTTAGATTGAATGATTGAGTATCGGATGCAATCTCATTATAAGCTTAAAAAGTTTTAAAATAGTATCCGAAATTAAATACTTAACAGAGAAAAGCTATGCTTTTTGATTTTTTATTTATCTTTGGATTTTTATTTTAAAACTATTTATTATTAAAAGATAAGTAAATATAATATGCAAAAAAATATACAGCGTCCAAAAAAGTATTTTGCAAGGTATAAGGAACCATTGGTACCTTTTCCTAATTTAATAGAAGCTCAATTAAAGTCTTTTGAATGGCTAGTTGAGAGTGGTTTGAAGGAAATTTTTAAAGAATTTTCTCCAATTCCGGATTACTCTGGAAAAAAGTTTGATTTAGAATTTGTTTCTTTTTCATTATCACCATCACTGAAAGATGAGAATTATTCTAAAGTCAACAAAGTTTCTTACCAAGGTCAATTAAAAGCAAAAGTAAAATTAACTAATAAAGTTTTGGGTTCTGTAAAAGAACAAGAAATTTTCTTGTCTGATTTTCCTTTGATGACTAATCATGGAACTTTTATTATCAACGGAGTAGAAAGAGTCATCGTTCCTCAACTTGCAAGAAGTTTTGGAGTATTTTTTACTGAAAGTGAAAATAAAGGAAAAAGATATTTTGGTGCAAAAATAATCCCAGCTCGTGGAGTTTGGATTGAAATAGAATCTGAAGCAGACGGAGGTATTTATGTAAGAATAGACAAGAAAAGAAAATTCCCTGTTATTTCTCTATTGCGTGCTTTAGGTTTTAAAACTAATGAAGAAATTTTGAAAGTTTTCTCTAAAGACGAAAATACAACAAAAGTTTTAACTAGTTTAATCGAAAAAGAAGGGGATAAAAGTCTAGAAGATGTTTATATAGAAATTTATAAAAGATTGCGTGATGGAGACATGGCGAGTGCTGAAAATGCGCGTGAATTTATAGATTCTTTGTTTACAAAAGAACGCTATGACCTATCTCCAGTAGGACGCTATCGTTTTAATAAAAGATTTGAAAAATCAATGGACGCAAAAGATTTAGAAATAAGAACTATTTCTAAAGATGATTTGATAATTATTGTTAAGCATATTATTGATTTAAATAATGATCCTTATGCAAAAGGAGATGATATTGACCACCTAGGTCAAAGAAGAGTGCGTTTTGTTGGTGAAATGCTACAACAAAAAATCCGTACAGGTATGATGCAAATCAAGAGAAATATTCAAGACCGTATGTCTATTATTGATATTGATACTGCATTACCTATAAATATAATTAATCAAAGACCACTTCAAGCTCGTATTAAAGAATTCTTTACTACAAACCAACTTTCTCAATTCATGAGTCAAGAAAATGTGCTAGCTGAAATGGAACATATTAGATTGCTTTCTGCTTTAGGTCCAGGAGGTTTAACTCGTGAAAGAGCAGGTCTTGAAGTTCGTGATGTGCATCCTTCTCACTATGGACGTATTTGTCCTATTCATACTCCAGAAGGTCCGAACATTGGTTTGATCGTTCACTTGTCTACTTATGCAAGATTAAATGATTTTGGTATTATTGAAACTCCTTATGTAAAAGTTAAAGGAGGAAAAATTACAGGAGAAATTGTTTATTTGAATGCTTTAGAAGAAGAAAAATACAACATAGCTCATGCTGGTGTTGCTTATGATGAAACTGGAAAAATTACACAAGAAAAAGTTGCAGCTAGAATCAAAACAGAACCAGGTGAAGTAAGTCGCGAAGAAGTGCATTTTATAGATGTTGCTCCTAATCAAGCTTTCTCTATTGCAACTTCTATGATTCCTTTCCTAGAACACAACGACGCTAACCGTGCACTGATGGGATCAAACATGCAAAAACAAGCTGTGCCTTGCGTATTACCAGAAGCTCCATTAGTTGCTACTGGTATTGAAGATTTAGTTTCTCGTGATGTTGGTAGATTGGTACTCAGTGAAGAAGAAGGAACTGTATTATATGTAGATGCGAAAAAAGTTATTGTTAAAGGTAAAACTGAAAAAACTTATGATCTAGTAAATTACTTAAGAAACAATAACTTCTCAGCTTTTCACCAAAGACCAATAGTTAATATTGGAGATAAAGTTAAAAAAGGTGATGTTTTGGCTGATACTACAAGTACTGTAAATGGACAAGTTTCAATTGGTCAAAATATTTTAGTAGCATTTCTTTCTTGGTCTGGAAGTAACTATGAAGACGCGATTATTCTTTCAGAGAGATTAGTAAAACAAAGTAAATTTACTTCTGTATATGTAGAAGAATTTATTGCTGTTGTTCGTGATACAAAATTAGGACCAGAAGTAACTACTCGTGATATACCAAATGTTGGAGAATTAAAATTAAAAGATCTTGACGAAGACGGTGTTGTTCGTATTGGAGCTGAAGTTCGTGAAAATGATATTTTAGTTGGTAAAATTACTCCAAAAGGTGAAACAGAATTGACTCCAGAAGAGCGCTTGCTTAGATCTATTTTTGCTGATAAAGCTCGTGATGTAAAAGATACTTCTTTAAGAATGGAACACGGCAAAAGAGGTCGCGTAATTGGTGTTAAAGTTTTCTCTCGTGAAATGGGTCACACTCTAGAAGCTGGAATAATAAAGAAAATTGTAATTGAAGTAGCTCAAATTAGAAATATTTCAGTTGGAGATAAATTATCAGGTCGTCACGGAAACAAAGGTGTTATTTCAACAGTTCTGCCAGAAGAAGATATGCCATACATGGCTGATGGTACTCCTGTAGATATTATCCTTTCTCCTTTGGGTGTTCCTTCTCGTATGAACTTGGGACAAATTTTAGAAATTCATCTTGGTCTTGCAGCTAATACTTTAGGATATCAAGCTATCGTTCCTCCTTTCTTGGGAGTTAAAACAGAAGAAATTCAAGCTGAACTTAAAAAAGCAGGCTTCCCAGAAAATGGAAGAATGACTTTGTTTGATGGACGAACAGGAGAATCTTTTAACCAAGATGTTGCTGTTGGATATATGTATATGCTTAAACTTCACCACATGGTTGAAGACAAGATTCACATGCGTTCTATCGGGCCGTACTCATTAATCACTCAACAACCATTAGGAGGTAAAGCTCAAGGTGGAGGACAAAGATTCGGAGAAATGGAGGTGTGGGCACTTGAAGGTTATGGAGCAGCTTATTCACTTCGTGAAATGTTAACAGTTAAATCAGATGATATACAAGGTCGTTCTCAAACATTTGATTCTATTATTAAAAATGAAATTATCAGACCACCGTCTTCACCAGCATCATTCAATGTAATGCTAAATTATCTACGAGGACTTGCACTTGATATTAATCTAAAAAAATAATATGAAAACATTAAATACAACAGATTTTAATAATATAGAAATAAAGTTAGCTTCTCCTGAGCAAATTCGTGAATGGTCTTATGGTGAAGTTACAAAACCTGAAACGATTAATTATCGTACAGGTAGAAGTGAAAGAGGTGGTCTTTTTGACGAGAAAATTTTCGGTCCAGAAAAAGATTACGAATGTTATTGCGGAAAATACAAAAGAATTCGTTACAAAGACATAATTTGTGAAAAATGTGGAGTTGAAGTTACTCGTTCTATTGTGCGTCGTGAAAGAATGGGACATATTGAGCTTGCTACTCCGGTTGCACATATTTGGTTTCTGCGAGGCGTTCCTTCAAGAATGAGTATTTTGCTTAATATTCCAGTTTCTGATTTAGAAAAGGTTATTTATTTTGCTGGATATATTATTACAAAAGTTCATGAAGAAGAAAAACAAGCAGTTATTGAATCTTTGGAAAAAGAATATAAGAGTAAATTAAAAAATACTAATGACGAAGAAACAAAAGAAAAATTAAAAAATCTTTTATCTCAAACTAAAAAAGAAATTGGAGAAATTTATGAAGGTAAAGTTTTAAATGAAATTTCTTTCCATCATTTCTCTTTGAAATACGGAGCTTGTTTTGAAGCAAATATCGGAGCTGAAGCTATTTATTCTATTTTCAAAAATTTAGATTTGAAAAAATTAGAAGCTCACACAGAAACAATGCTACAAAAAGCAAGTACTTTGGAGAAAGATAAATTACAAAAAAGACTTTCTTTGATTCGTGCTTTGATGTATGCGAATCTGCGTCCTGAATGGATGTTCTTATCTGTGATTCCTGTTATTCCTCCTGTGCTTCGTCCTATGGTTGCCCTCGATGGAGGTCGTCACGCAACTAGTGATCTAAACGATCTTTACCGTCGTGTTATCAATAGAAATAATCGTCTAAAGAAATTAAAAGAAATTAATGCTCCAGATGTTATTTTGCGTAATGAAAAAAGAATTATTCAAGAAGCTGTAGATGCATTGATTGATAACTCAATTGCAAAACAAAATGATTCTCAAGCTGTAAGTCAGTCTCAAAAAAGACCGCTTAAATCTTTAGCTGATAATTTGAAATCAAAACAAGGTCTTTTCCGTGCGAATTTGCTTGGAAAGCGTGTGGACTATTCTGCTCGTTCTGTTATTGTGGTTGGTCCTACTTTGAAATTAAATCAATGTGGATTACCAAAACATATGGCTTTGGAATTATTCAAACCGTTCGTAATTTCAAAAATTTTGCAAAATGAATTAGCTTTCAACATTCGTGGTGCAAATAAATTAATTGAAGAACAAACTCCAGAAGTTTGGGCAATGCTTGAAGAATGCATAGAAGGAAAATATGTATTACTTAACCGTGCTCCAACACTTCACCGTTTAGGTATTCAAGCTTTTCAACCAACTTTAATTGAAGGTAATGCTATTCAAGTTCATCCTTTGGTGTGTGCTGCTTTCAACGCGGACTTCGACGGAGACCAAATGGCTGTATATTTGCCACTTTCAGAAGAAGCTCAATGGGAAGCTCGTGAATTAATTGCTGCTAATAAAAATCTATTAAAACCACAAAACGGAAATCCAATTGTGCATCCAAGTAAAGACATGGTATTGGGTTCTTTCTGGATGACTAAAGGAGTTGATGGAGAAGAAGGAGAAGGAAAATATTTCTCAAGTCCAAATGCTGCTATTACTGCATTTGAATATGGAGTAGTTTCTCTAAGAGCAAAAATTAAAGTTTTAGCTACAGATACTCCTAAATACAGAAAATTTGAAAATAATATTTTTGAAACAACTGTTGGTAAATTATTATTCAATAGTATTTTGCCAAATGATTTTGAATATATTGGAGATGAAATGGATCAAAAGAGATTATCTTCTTTGGTAGATGAGCTTATTATGCATTATGGTATTGATGCTACTCCTCCTGTTTTGGATGCTATTAAAGCTTTCGGGTTTAAGTATTCAACTTTATCTGGTACAACTTGGGCTTTGGATAATGTTAAAGTTCCAGTAGAAAAACCAGAAATTATTGCAAATGCTAGAAAACAAGAAGAAGAAATTAGAGCTCAATGGGGAGAAGGTTTATTGTCTGATAATGAAAGATACCAAAAAATTATTGAAATCTGGACAAAAGCTAAAAAAGATTTAGAAAAAGTATTGCCAAATACTTTGGATAAAAACGGTTCTACTTATGATCTGTTCACTTCAGGAGCAAGAGGTACAATGACTTCACTTTCTCAAATGACTGGAATGAAAGGTATTATTCAAAACAACCAAGGTAAAAATTTGGAATTCCCAATTATACCTTCTTACCAAGAAGGACTATCTCCGATAGAATATTTCGTTACTACTCACGGTGCTCGTAAAGGTGCTTCTGATACTGCTTTAAACACTGCAAAAGCGGGTTATCTTACTCGTAGATTAGTTGATGTGGCTCAAGATGTTGTTATCACAGAAGAAGATTGTAATACAAAAGAAAGTAAATTAGTTCATTCAGAAAATATTGGTGGTATTGAAATTTCTTTCTCAAAAAATATTCGTGGAAGAATTTTAGCTGAAGATATTAAAGATCAAAATGGAGAAGTTTTATACAAAAAAGGATTTTTAGTTACTAAAGAAGACGCTGATATTATAGAGAAAAAAGGAATTACCGAAGCTTTCGTTCGTTCTCCTCTTTCTTGTAAAACAGCACATGGTCTTTGTAGAATGTGTTACGGTCTTGATTTGGGTAGAAATAAATTAGTTGATTTAGGAGAAGCTGTAGGTATCGTAGCTGCTCAAGCTATTGGTGAGCCAGGTACTCAATTGACTCTAAGAACTTTCCACGCTGGAGGTGTTGCGGGTACTGACATTACTCAAGGTTTGCCTCGTGTTGAAGAAATCTTTGAAAAAAGAGTTCCAAAAAATCCAGCTGTTGTTTCTCAAACAGAAGGTGAAGTTTATGAGGTTAAAGATAAAGCTGGAGAAGATCGTTACATTAAAGTTTTATCTACTTCAAAAGCTGATGGTAAATCAAACGAAATGGTTTATCCAATTCCAGCATACAGAATTCCAGTAGTGAAAAGTGGAGACAAGGTAAAAGTAGGAGAATTATTAACTGATGGTTCTGCTGATATTAATGAAATTTTCAAATACGCAGGTAAAGACGCAGTAGAAGAATATATTATTCGTGAAATTAATAAAGTTTACGAATTACAAAGTGCTTCAATTGCTCGTAAGCATACAGAAATAATCATCAGACAAATGTTCTCTAGAAAAAGAATTAAAGATTGTGGAGATACAAATTTCTCAAATGGAGATATTGTAGAAAACACTCATTTAGTTGAAGAAAATATTAGAGTTAAAGAATTAGATAAAAAAGAAGCAAAAGCAGAAACTATTGTTTTGGGTATTACCGAAGTTTCTCTTCGTACTAAGAGTTGGCTTTCAGCGGCTTCTTTCCAAAATACAAATCGTGTTTTGATTGAGAATGCTGTAAAAGGAGGAGTAGACACTTTGAGAGGGTTAAAAGAAAATGTGATTATCGGTAGACTGATTCCAGCTGGAACTGGTTTTAAGAATAATTTCAAAACAGAAGATTCTCTGCCTACTGAAGAATAATAAATTCTTCTAAAAGTTTTATTATTATTTAATTTTAAGGATTAAATTCATGCAAAATGCTCGCGGGATTGATTCTCCTGTACAAAAAATTAAAGATAGATTAAGTATTGATGAAGTTATTTCATCTTATATACCTTTAATTACAGCAGGAAATACCTTAAAAGCAAAATGCCCATTTCATAATGAAAAGACACCATCTTTCTTTGTTTCCAAAGAAAGAAATAGCTACTATTGTTTTGGTTGCGGGAAGGGTGGTGATATCTTTTCTTTTGTGGAGGAGTTCGAAGGACTTGATTTTAAGGGGGCTTTAAAACTTTTAGCCGAAAGAGCTAATATTAATTTAAATGAATTTAAATTAGAAAATACTGAGGAGAAAGATTTACTTTATGCTGTAATGGAAGAAGCGACATTGTTTTTTGAAAATAATTTATTGAGAAATGAAAAAGCTTTAAAGTATTTAAAACTAAGAGGCTTAGAAGATAAAACAATTAAAACTTTTAGATTAGGTTTTGCTTTGAATGATTGGAGAAGTTTGACTAATCATTTAAAACAGAAAAATTTTTCTTTTGAAATAATTGAAAAAGCAGGACTAGCAAAAAAGAAAGATGAAAATTCTAAAATAGAAGATATTTATGATAGATTTCGCTCTAGAATTATGTTTCCAATAATGGATTCCTCTGGTAGAGTTATTGCTTTTTCTGGTAGATATTTTAAAGAAGATGATAGAGAAGATAAAATAGAACCAGCAAAATATTTAAATAGTCCTGAAACACCAATTTTTATCAAATCCAATGTTTTATATGGACTACATTTAGCAAAAGAATCTATTAGAAAAAATAATTTCTCTATTTTAGTAGAAGGTCAAATGGATTTACTTATGTCAGTTCAGTCTGGTTTTAGAAATACAGTTGCGACTTCGGGCACAGCTCTTTCAGATAGTTTGGTTTCAAAAGAAAATACTGTTTCGAATTTGGGTTTAATTAAAAGGCTTTCAAATAATATTTTACTTGCTTTTGATGGAGATAATGCAGGACTAAAAGCCACAGACAGAGCATCAAAAATTGCCCTAGGTTTAGGCATGGATGTAAAAGTTATTTCTCTAGAAGAAGGTCTTGATCCAGCAGATTTTATTTTAAAAGAAGGGGTGGATAGTTTCCGCGAAGTTATTCGCAATAGTAAACATGTGATTGTGTTCTTTTTAGAAAAAATAATTTTAAGTTTTCCTAATAATCTATTAAAAATAGGAAAAGAAATTCGTGAAAAAATTTTCCCTTATTTATTATTATTGCAAAGTGCAATAGAAAGGTCCTATTTTTTAAAAATTATTAGTGATAAGACTGGAATAGAATTAAATTCTTTGAAAACTGATTTAGATAAAAAAGAACAAGAAGTGAATAATTTGTATTTTAACAAAGAAGAAGTTTTCGAAAATACTAAAAACGATTTTGTAGATAGAAAAACTAATATTTTAAAAAGATTATTTGGAATTTTGTTTTTTAAAGAAAGTAGGGTGGATTCTAATTTTAAATTAGATGATATATTATTAGAGTTAAAAGACTTTGTAGATAGAGATACTTTACTTTCTTTAGAAAAAGAAAAAGATGTATTAATTTTTAAAATAGAAAAAAATGATATAGATATAGAATCTTTGGACAAGGAAATAGATGAACTTATCTTAAATTTAAAAGAAGAAGTTTATAAAGAATTAAAAAAAGAAAAAGAAAAAGAAATACTTTTTTTGTCAAAAGAAAAACAAGGAGAAGTTTTATTAGAAATTAATAGTTTAAATATAAAGTTAGAAGAAATTAAAAATAAAAGATTATAAGTTAATTTAATTATTATGAGTAAAAAAGATAAAAACAAAAAACCAAATAAGAAAGTCTCAAAAAAAGTAGTCAAAAAAACTACTCCTAAAAAAGTAATTAAAAAAGCTAAAATAAAAGCTGTAAAAAAAGTACAAAAAGTTTTATCTAAAAAACCAAATAAGAAAGTCTCAAAAAAAGTAGTCAAAAAAACTACTCCTAAAAAAGTAATTAAAAAAGCTAAAATAAAAGCTCCCAAAGTAGTCAAAAAAGAAAAGACTATCAAAGAAAATAAAACACCTCAAGTGAAATTATCTTCGGCTGAGAAAAAGGCTTTAGAATTAGAACAAAAAGCAAATGAATTAATTGAAAAGGGTAAAAAAAGAGGTTTTATAACTTATGATGAAATTTTAAAAAGTTTTCCAGACATAGAAAACAATATTATGTTTTTGGATGAGTTGTATGAGAAATTCTCTATAGCTGGTATTGATGTTTTAGAAGGAGGAAATTTGCTTAATTTAGACAATGATCAAGATATAAAAGATTTGTTAAAATCAAATACTCATGATTCAATTCAAATGTATTTAAAAGAAATTGGGCAATATCCTTTGATTTATGCTAATGAAGAAAAAGAATTAGCTAAAAGAATCGAAAAAGGGGATGAAGAAGCAAAGAATTTGCTTGCTCGTGCTAATTTGCGTTTAGTTGTTTCTATTGCTAAAAAATATGTTGGTAGAAGTGCTAATTTATCATTACTTGATTTGATTCAAGAAGGTAATTTAGGGCTTTTCAAAGCTGTAGAAAAATTCGATTGGAATAAAGGTTTTAAATTCTCAACTTATGCTACTTGGTGGATTAGACAATCTATAACCCGCGCACTAGCTGATCAATCTAGAACTATTCGTATTCCTGTACACATGGTAGAAACAATTTCAAAATATAAACAAGTTTATAGAAAATTGAGCCAAGATTTAGGACGCGAGCCTTTAGCTGAAGAGATTGCTACTGAAATGAATTTGTCTGTTGATAAAATCCATGTAATTGAAAATATTTCTCAAGATACTGTATCTTTGGAGCAACCAATTGGGGATGATGATGACAAGTCAACTTTAGAAAACTTTATCTCAGATGACAAGATTCTCCGCCCAGACCAAGAATCTGCTCGCAGGATTTTATCAGATCAAATTAGAGAAGTATTAGAAGAACTAAATCCAAAAGAAAGAAAAATTTTAGAAATGCGTTACGGTTTACTTGATGGAATTCAACATACTTTAGAGAGAGTAGGAGAAGAATTCGGAGTTACTCGTGAGCGTATTCGTCAAATTGAAGCTAAAGTTCACGACAAGCTTCGCTCCCATGAAAAAATAGCAAGACTTAAAAACTATTTTGATTAAATTTAAAAAACCTCCATATGGAGGTTTTTTAAATTTAATTTATCTTAAATAATATTCTATTTGAGCTTTGACACTTTGATAAGGAGCTGCGCCTTCGATTTGATCTACAACTTCTCCATCAACTACAATGAAAGAAGATGGTGTACCACGAACTCCACCTAATTGCCCGTCCAAGATATCTTGCTCTACTTTATCAGCATATTTCTCACTTGCTAAACATTCATTAAATTGAGTCATATTCAAATTTAAATCTATTGCAATTTTATTTAGGTCTTCACTTGTGAAGCTATTATTAGACTCTGTTCTTGTGTAAATTTGATCTGTAAAATCCCAAAACATATCATTTCCTCCTTGTTCCCAAGCACATTCAGTAGCTAGTGCCTCGTTGAAAGCTTCTGGATGAAGAGATAAAATAGGGAAATGTCTATAAACCCAAGCAACTTCTCCATTAAAATCCTCTACAACTTGATGCATTGTTGAATGAAACATTTTACAAAATGGGCATCCAGTATCAGAATATTCAACTATTTTTATTTTTGCATTTGGATTTCCTAAGATATGGTCTTCTCCTGAGATTTCTCTTATGCTAACATTCAAATCTTCATTATTAGCAGTATTATTGTTAATTTTTTGATTCGGCGTAGTTCCTCTAAGTAGAATTGCAAAAACCACAATAACAACAGCTACAATTATTACGCTTATAATGTTTTTATTGTTTGAATCTTTTGGTGTATTTATTTGTTCTTGATTGTTTTCTATATTATTATCCATTTTTTTTATAATTAATTACTAATACCTAATTATAGCATTTTTTAGTAAATTGTTTATTTTTAACTTTGTTATATAATTAAAGTATATGTTTATCTTAGTCGTAAGATAATTTATAAATTAGGAATTTTTTATATATGTGTACAAATTGTAAAGATTGTAAAAATTGTAATAGCATGTGGGCTGGTTGCTCAATTTCAAAAATCACAAAAGCTTTAGTTATTATTGGTGCTTTGAATTGGGGTTTTATTGGAATAGGAATGCTTTCTAATAGTCCTCTTAATTTTAATCTAGTAAAGTATATGTTTGGAGTTATGCCAGAATTCGAAGCAGTTATCTACTTGTTAGTAGGTTTGTCTGCTTTGAGTATGGTATGGGGTTGCAAGTGTAAAAAGTGTAAAAATGCACAAGTTTGCGCTGATTGTAAAGTAAAATAGTTAAATATTCAAAGTAAAATACCCCAAAAAGGGTATTTTACTTTTTATCTAAAACATGTTATTATTTAAGAATATTTATGGGAGTATTTTTTGAAATTATTTTTTATATCTTAACCTTTTTGGCCATGTATGTACAGGTCTTTTTTTTGGTTACTTTTTTAGAAAATCGTAAAAAAATTCTAATTAGAGAAAATTCAATAAATCTTAAATTTTATCCAAAAGTTACTATTATTGTGCCTTGCTGGAATGAAGAAAAAACAGTCCAAAAGACAGTAGAGTCTTTGCTCTCTATTAATTACCCAAAAGATAAATTACAAATATTTTTGATTGATGACGGATCCACAGACAATACTTTAGCTGAAATTTTGAAATTTGAAAAATATGAAAATGTAAAAGTTTTTACTAAAGAAAATGGGGGAAAACACACAGCTCTAAATTTAGGTTTGGATAAATTAGAAAGTCCATATATTGGTTGTTTGGATGCGGATTCTGTAGCAGACAAAGAATCATTGATTCGCATTATGAGTTATTTTGAAAAAGATGAAACAGTGATGGCTGTGGCGCCTTCTATCATTGTTACAAATGCAAAAACTATTTTGCAAAAAGCTCAAAAAGCTGAATATTATATGGCTGTATATATTAAAAAAATGCTCGGTTTCTTGAATGCTATTCATGTTACTCCAGGTCCTTTGACAATTTTTAAAAGAGAAGTTTTTGATAATTTAGGTCCTTATCATCATGCTCACAATACCGAAGATATGGAGATAGCTTATCGTATGCAAAAGAATCATTACAAAATAGAGCAATGCAACGATGCTTATGTTTACACAAACACTCCAGCTACTGTTTATAAATTATATAGACAAAGACTTCGTTGGATTTATGGTTTTATAAATAATACTATTGATTACAAAGATGTAATAATGAAGAAAAAATATGGAAACTTTTCTTTGTTTACGGTGCCGTCTGGAGTCATATCTATCTTGGCCGCGAGTTATTTATTCTTTAGGGCAATATACTATTTAATTAGCTCTTTGTATAATAGACTTTTAGAATACAGAATAATTGGATTTCAGTTTAACAGTGATTTTAACTTCGATCCATTTTTTATAAATACAAAAGCCTTCTTGTTTGTTGCTATAATACTGTATTCTTTGGTGATTTTTTCAATGGTTTTAGGTAGTCGAATCGCTCGTAATAAATGGGGATTTTCTATAGATATGCTTTATTTCTTCTTTATTTACAGCATAATAGCTCCATTTTGGCTTATGAGAGCAATTTTTAACACAATAGTATCCAAGAAGCCATCTTGGAGATAAAATAAATATATGAACAATAATAATCAAAATAATAATGTAGATTTCAAGAAATACTTTTTAGTATTTTTAATTACTTTAGGTTTGTTTTTAACAGCATCATATCTAAGTAATTATTTTAGTGATAAAAAAATTAATCAATTAAAAAATATTCAAGATAATATTGCTATAGATATATTATCTTCTGAAACACAATTCTCATTGCTTTCTGAATTGTCTTGTAAGAATATTAACCCTTCTGGGCTTTCTAGTGAATTAGACGAATTAGGCGGTAAGCTTGCTTGGGGAGAAGAGAATTTAGGTAAAACAGAAGAAGTTAAAACTTTAAAAAAATATTATTCTCTTCTTCAAATCAAAGATTATCTTTTAATGAAAAAAATGATTGATCGCTGTAAAGTAAAATCTGCTTTCATTTTGTACTTCTATACAACAGCTGAGAATTGTAGTGAGTGTAAAAATCAAAGTCTAGTACTTTCTTCTCTAAAAGAATCTTACCCAGAACTTCGTATTTATTCTTTTGATTACAGTATTGATATTTCACCTGTGCGTTCAATGCTAGATATTTTTAAGATTGAAGATACAAAATTACCAGCATTGGTATTAGGGGATGAAGTTTATACTGGATTTTCTGAAAAAGAATTCTTAGAAGAAAAAGTAAACCAAGCCTTCGGTCTTGAAAAATTAGACGAAGAAGAGGAGCTAAAACAGGAATAGCAAACAAAAAAAACGCCTTAAGGGCGTTTTTTTGTGTAAGTTATGCGTTTATAAGATTACAATTAGATGTTTATTTGGAGCCGGAAGAGGGAATTTTACCCACACTTCGGTTTAGTTATGCGTTTATAAGATTACAATTAGATGTTTATTTGGAGCCGGAAGAGGGAATTTTATCCACACTTCGGTTTAGTTATGCGTTTATAAGATTACAATTAGATGTATATTTGGAGCCGGAAGAGGGAATTTTATCCACACTTCGGTTTAGTTATGCGTTTATAAGATTACAATTAGATGTATATTTGGAGCCGGAAGAGGGAATTTTATCCACACTTCGGTTTAGTTATGCGTTTATAAGATTACAATTAGATGTATATTTGGAGCCGGAAGAGGGAATTTTATCCACACTTCGGTTTAGTTATGCGTTTATAAGATTACAATTAGATGTATATTTGGAGCCGGAAGAGGGAATTTTATCCACACTTCGGTTTAGTTATGCGTTTA
>CAYNAO010000014.1:9462-17757 GCA_964395435.1 uncultured Candidatus Saccharibacteria bacterium | reverse complement strand
GCCGTTGTAGCTCAGTTGGTAGAGCACTCCATTGGTAATGGGGAGGTCCGCGGTTCAATCCCGCGCAACGGCTCCAAAAATTTTTAAGTTATATTTGCAAGCATCGCTCCTATAAAGTAAGCAACTCCTGCAGCGAGCGCTCCCACTAGTAGCATTTCAACTCCTGATTTTATCCAATTTCCTCCTGTTATCTTTGTTCGTAGGCTACCAACAGTAAATAAAATTAGTCCTGTAGATAAAATTGCATAACCAAAAACATTTTCTTTAATTCCAAAAACATAAGGCAGTAATGGAACCATTCCAGCAATTATAAAAGCCCCAAAAGTAGCTATAGCATTTTTAATAGGATTGTTTACATTTTTATTTTCTTCTCCTTGGTTTTCTAAATAATCCTTTTCTGATTTACGAGCTAAATAATTCGAAGCCGCCATAGAAAAACCATCAGCTAATACATTCGAAAGTCCTAAAATAATAACAACCGAAGGAGCTAAATTTGCTCCGGCAACTCCAGACACAATTGCAAAAGTAGTAATAATACCATCATTTGCTCCATAAACTAAATCTCCAATATATTTTGCTATTCTTTTTTTCATCCCGTTAAATATTTTTGATTAACTTATAATATTACTGCATGTTTTAATTTACTCAGTGTATTTATTTATATATACCCGTTCTGTAAAATATTTAACGGGATTCATAGAAACATTATATCATAAATTCGCTTTTTGGAGTTTATTTTATTATTATATTAATTAATGAATAATAAAGAAGAAATTGAATTAAAAATACAGGAATTAGAAGAATCTATGAATAATACTTCTTTTTGGGAAGATAAAATAAATGCTCAAAAAGTTATCAAAGAATTAGAGGATTTGAAAAATCAAAGAGATGGTCTGGGTAAATGGGATAAAGGTTCTGCAATTTTAAGTATTGTTTCCGGAGCTGGGGGAGATGATGCAGAAGATTTTGCTTCTATTATTTTAAATATGTATTTGAAATATGCTAATAAAAATAATTGGCAAGTATTGCTTATTCATGAAAACAAAAATAATCATGGAGGTTTTCGAAATGTTTCAATTGAAATTTCTGGAAAAAATGTTTATGGAAAATTAAAAAATGAAAATGGAGTGCACAGATTGGTTCGTATTTCTCCTTTTAATGCAAAAAAACTCCGCCACACTTCTTTTATTTTGGTTGAAGTTTTACCAAAGTTTTCAAAAATAGATGAAAGAGATTTTAATATTCCAGAGCAAGATTTAAAAATAGAATTTACTCGCTCTGGAGGACCAGGAGGGCAAAATGTAAACAAAAGAGAAACAGCAGTTCGCATAGTTCATATGCCTAGTAATATTTCGGCTTCTTCTTCAGAAGAACGCTCTCAAGAATCAAATCGTGAAAAAGCTATGAATATATTACGAGCCAAGCTTTTTAAGGTAGCTGAAGAAAATCAAAAAACCTTCGAAGAAGCTTTGAGGATAACAAAAGACAAAGACATAGAATGGGGGAATCAAATCAGGTCTTATGTATTACATCCATATAAAATGGTCAAAGATCATAGAAATAATAAAGAAACTGCTAAAATAGAAGATGTTTTAGATGGCGATTTGGACTTAATTTTTAATTAAAGTATTATTTTTTGTTTTTGGCAATAGTTTTTTATTTGGCTAGCTTTCTTTTTGTGTTAAAATATATAGAATGATTTATTTTAACAATGTTTCAAAAGTTTATAATAAAGACTCAACAGCTCTATCTGATATATCTTTGACTATTTCTCAAGGTGAATTCGTTTCTGTTGTTGGACATTCCGGTGCTGGTAAAACTACTTTAGTTAAAATGATTTTAGGAGAAGAAAAACCTACTTCAGGTACAGTTTTCTTTGAGTCTTTAAATATTGCAAAATTAGATAGTAAAGAAATTACAAAATTAAGAAGAAGAATAGGAGTAGTTTTTCAAGATTTCAAACTTTTATCAAATAAAACTGCTTATGAAAATATTGCTTTTGCTATGGAAGCTGTAGGTAAAACCGAAGAAGAAATAACTTCTGATGTTCCTCATGTTTTAGAATTAGTTGATTTAAGTGAAAAGATTTTTAATTTTCCAGGACAATTATCTGGTGGTGAGAAGCAAAGACTAGCTATTGCAAGAGCAATTATAAATCAACCAGAATTAATTATTGCCGATGAGCCGACTGGTAATTTAGACCCTGTTAGTACTTATGAAATTATGCAAATTTTCAAAAAGATAAATGATTTAGGTACAACAATAATCCTAACAACTCACAATCGGGGAGTAGTAGAAGCTGTTGGTAAAAGAGTTGTGACTATGGAAAAAGGTAAAATTATCCGTGATGATAAACATGGTAAGTATGTTATTTAATATTTAATTTAATTTTTTTATGAATGCAATATTTAAAAGTATTTTAAAATCAGGTTTTCTAAATTTCAAAAGAGGAGGTTTGGTTTCTTTTGCTTCTTTGCTCGTTATGACGATTACCTTGTCAGTTATTACAGTTTTGATTTTACTTCAAACTGTATTAAATTTTTCTTTACAACAAATTCAAGAAAAAGTTGATATTAGTATTTATTTTGTAACTGAAGCTCCAGAAGAAAAAATATTAGCTTTAAAATCTTCTATTGAGAAATTACCAGAAGTGGCTTCTGTTACTTATACTTCTTCGACTGAAGCTTTGGAGAATTTTAGAAAAAGACATGAAAATGATTATCCAACTATCCAAGCCTTAGATGAAATTAAAGAAAATCCTTTAGGGGCGTATCTCAATGTTCGGGCTCGTGAAGTTTCTCAATATGAAAGCATAGCGAATTTCTTGAAATCTGATAATGCTTTGGTGATTGGATCTTTAAACATTATTGATAAAATCAATTATTATCAAAACAAAGATGTGATAGAGAGATTAATTTCTATTATTAATGGAGCTGAGAGATTAGGATTTTTAATTACTATTTTATTGGTGATTATTTCTATCATTATTACTTATAATACTATTAGACTTACTATTTTTATCTCTAAAGAAGAGATAGGTATTATGCGTTTAGTTGGAGCTTCAAAATCTCGAGTACAAGGACCTTTTATGGTTGAGGGAATTATTTATGGTGTGGTTTCGTCTATTTTAGCTTTGATTATTTTCTTCCCAATAACTTCTTATTTTGGTAGAAATATGACTTCATTTTTAGGAATTAATTTAGGAGATTATTATTTAAATAACATATTGCAAATTTTTGGAATATTACTTGTTTCTGGAGTTTTGCTTGGAGTTATTTCTAGTTTATTAGCTGTGAGAAAGTATTTAAATAAGTAATATGAATCCCGTTAAAATTTTAAATAATGGGTATATATAAATGAAAGTAATTAGTAAATGATAATGTATAAAATGATTATAAATTTAATTTAAAATACTTAACGGGATGAAAAAAGAAAACTGTAAATATATTTTTGTTGTTGGTGGAGTTATTTCTGGAGTAGGTAAAGGAGTTACAACTTCTTCTCTTGCTTTGACTTTGAAAAATAGGGGGCTTAATGTAACAGCTATTAAAATAGATCCATATATTAATGTAGATGCAGGTACAATGAATCCGACTGAACATGGAGAAGTTTTTGTGCTTTCTGATGGTGATGAAACAGATCAAGATATGGGAAATTATGAAAGATTCCTCGGTATTAAACTTAATCGTTTGAATTACATGACTACTGGGCGAGTTTATCAAAGTGTTATAGACAAAGAACGCAATCTAGAATACAAAGGTAAATGTGTAGAAGTAGTTCCTCATATTCCTCTTGAAGTTATTCATAGAATAGAGAGAGCAGGTAGTGAAGCAAAAGCCCAAGTTGTTGTAGTAGAAATAGGAGGAACAGTAGGAGAATATCAAAATATGATTTTCTTAGAAGCTGCTCGTATGATGAAAATTAAATATCCAAAAGATGTGCTTTTTGTTATGGTTTCTTATTTGCCAACTCCTTCAAAAGTAGGAGAAATGAAAACTAAACCAACTCAAAATGCAGTTCGTATGTTAAATGGTTCTGGTATTAGTCCAGATTTTCTAATCGCCCGAGCTGATAAATCTTTGGATGAAAAGAGAAAAGAAAAAATTGCTTGGTCTTGTTCACTTTCCCCTGATCGAATCATTTCAGGTCCTGATGTAGATAGTATTTATGATATTCCTATAAATTTTGAAAAAGAAAATTTATCAAAAAAAGTTTGTGATTTATTGAATATTAAAAATACAAAACCAAATAATAATCTTTGGAATAAATGGAAAACTTTTGCAGGTCATGCTCATAATGGAAAAGAAAAAGTAAATATTGCTGTTATCGGTAAATACTTTGAAACAGGGGATTATGTTTTGTCTGATTCTTACTTGTCTGTAATTGAAGCTTTGAAATATTCTAGCTATGATTTAAAAAGAAAACCAATTTTAACTTGGTTGTCAGCTGAAGAATTTGAAAAAAATCCATCCAAATTAAAAGATTTGAAAAAGTTTGATGGGATATTGGTTCCTGGAGGTTTTGGAGCGAGAGGAGTAGAAGGAAAATTAGCTGTTGCAAAATATGCTCGTGAAAACAAGATTCCTTATTTTGGAATTTGTTATGGTATGCAAATGATTGTGATTGAATATGCTAGGAATGTATTAGGACTCAAAGATGCAAATACTCGTGAAGTTAATCCTAAATCAAAAAATATAGTTATTGATGTTATGGAATCTCAAAAAGATATTTTGAAGAAAAATTCTTATGGGGGAACTATGAGGTTAGGTGAATATAAAGCTATTTTAACAAAAGGAACTTTAGCTTATGATGCTTACCACAAAAATGAAATTTTAGAACGACATCGTCATAGATATGAAGTTTCACCTGTTTATATAAAACAATTAGAAGAAAAAGGTTTAGTTTTTTCAGGTAAATCCCCAGATGGAGAATTGATGGAAATAGCAGAATTACCAAAATCAAAACATCCATTTTATTTAGGAGCTCAATTCCACCCAGAATTCCTAGCTCATCCGCTCGACCCTCATCCACTTTTCAATGCTTTTATTAAAGCTTGTGTGAACAAAAAGAAATAATTTAAAAAACCTTGCATAATGCAAGGTTTTTTAAATTTACTTATTTTTTAATTTTCTTTTCTAGATAATAGACAGAATATATAACCATTCCAGATAGAACTTATACCAAAAATTATTACCAAAATAGATAAGCCATAAGCCATTATTGCTAAATGTAGGGCAGTCATCAAAGATGTTGCTGTTATCCATAGATTGCGAGCTCCATTGTCAACCATAACTACTTTACCCTCATTATCTAAAACTTCTTTACCATTCTCATCTAGTTTCGGAATTTGTCTTGGCATTTCGGCATAAGTTTTTCCTCCTGTTGTGTTTAGAGTATGAAAACGAATTATGTCAGATTGTGATTTTAGAGTAAGTGGTCCTAGTACTTTTTGATTAGGAATACTTGCATCGGCAGGAGTAGTAATATTTTCTTTTTTTACACTATTATAAGTAAAAGATAAACTCCAAACTCCAGCTATAACTAAAATAAAACCTAAGATTATAGAAACATAACTTGTGATTTTTAATTGTTTTTTCATAAATTTAAAAATTATTTATAATAATATATATTATACCATTTTTGTTTTTTAAAAAAATGTTTTAAAATATAATAGTCGATATAGCATAAAATATAATAATAAATTTTTAAAATGGCAAAAGGAAATAATAGTCAAAGGAAAGAAGTTAAGAAACCTAAAAAAGCTAAAGTAAAAGCTAAATAAATATGTAAAAAACCTGAGGATTCTCAGGTTTTTTACATGATGTTAATTTTTATGTTAAAATTATATTATGAATCCCGTTAAATATTTTAAATAATGTGAATTCATAATCAAACATTATTAACTAAATAAATATGTACAAAAAATATAAATCATCAAAAATATTTAACGGGATGAAAAAATGGAGTTTTTTATCTATTTTAATGATTGTTTTATTTATTGGATTTGTTTCTGTCATGTCTTTTTATTTTGATAAAGATTCTTTGACTAAGCTTTCTTTTTATTTAGATTTAGCAAATCCAAATGTTAAAGTAGTCAAATTTTATCCCGGACTTCGCAAGGAACAAATTGCAGAAATTTTAGCTAATAAATTATTTTGGACTACAGAAGAAAAAGAAGATTTTGTGAATTTGCATTTAGCTTTAAAAACCACAGATCAAGAAGGTAAATTCTTCCCTAAAACTTATTTAATAGACAAAGATAAAGATCCACAAGAAGTAGGAGAATTAATGATAAATGAATACGAGAAACAAATTCAAAAAATAAACAAAGATAAAAAAGTAGAAATTACAAACGAAGAAACTGCTTTGAAAATTGCTTCTCTAATAGAGAGGGAAGCCGCTGGCAAGCATGATATGGCTCTTATTTCTGGAATTATTTGGAATCGTATTTGGGCAGGTATGAGATTGCAAATCGACGCAACTCTTCAATACGCAAAAGGTAATGAAGAAGAAGGCTGGTGGCAATTAGTTTATCCAGAAGACAAAAAAATTAAATCAGAATACAATACTTATTTAAACAAAGGACTTCCTCCTGCGCCAATTTCAAATCCTGGCAAAGACGCAATTTATGCTGCTTATCATCCAAAGAAAACCGAATGTATGTTTTATTTCCACGATAAAAAGAAAAAAATCCATTGTTCTAAAACCTATGAAGAGCACAAAGCTTTAATTAAAAAGTATTATTAATTTATTTAAAGTAGTATAATTATTTTATGTATAATATTCATCCAATTGTAGTGCATTTCCCAATAGCTTTATTAGTTATTTATTCAATTATTAAAATTTTACCTTTTTATAAATGGTTCCCGAATGTAGCTTGGAGAGATATAGAAAGATTGCTTCTTTTGATTGGTGTAATGGGAGCATTTATATCTTTGTCTACTGGAGAGCAAGCCGAAGATTTCTCTCGCCCTGATGAAGACTTGGTAGGAGCTCATGAATTTTTTGCAAATTTTTCTACTCGTATGTATTTATTTATTTTAATAGGAGAGTTTGCTAATTATTTAAATACTAAGAATGTTAGTTTTATAAATAAAATAAATTATTTACCGAAAATTCTAGCGTGGGTAGAGAAAATTTTAACTAATAAAAATTTAGTAATATTGTTAGCACTTTTAGGTGTAATTTCTTTATTTTTAACTGGGCTTTTGGGAGGTGTTATGGTTCACGGAACAACAGCTGATCCTTTGGCTCCTTTTGTGCTAAAATTACTTAATTTAAATTAATGGAAAACAATATCAAAAAAAGCATATTTAGGGGGAGGTTGTTTTTGGGGACTTGAAGAGATGTTCCGGACTTTGCCAGGAGTTTTAGATATTAATGTTGGTTACTCGGGAGGCTCGGTAGAGAATCCGACTTATGAGAATCACTGGGGTCATGCTGAAGCATTAGAAATTATTTATGATGCTAATCAAACTAATTTTAAAAATATTTTAGATTATTTTTTTAGAGTTCATAATCCAACTACACCAAATAGACAAGGGAATGATATCGGGGATTCATATCGCTCAGTTATATTTTATCAAAATGAAAAAGAATTAAATGAATCCAAAGAAATGATAGATTTAGTAAACCAAAGTAAAAAATGGGAAAATCCTGTGGTGACGACTTTAGAGAAATTTGATAAATTTAACTTAGCCGAAGAATATCATCAAGATTATTTAGTCAAAAATCCTGGAGGATATACTTGCCATGAATTATATTTTGATGAGAGTTTTTTAAAAACCCCGTCAGTCTCGACTGACGGGGCAAGTAAAAATTTATGAACGAAGAAGAAATTAAAAATAAATTAAGTGAAGAGGAATATAAAGTTTTAAGAGAAGGGAAGACCGAAGCTCCTTTTTCGGGTTCTTATTTATACGAGAAAAGTAGTGGAACTTATAATTGTAAAGTTTGCGGAAATCATCTTTTTAATTCAGATGCAAAATTTGATTCGGGGACAGGTTGGCCTTCTTTTGATAATGCGATAGAAGGAAGCATAAAATATATAGAAGACTATTCGCACGGTATGATTCGCACAGAAATAAAATGTGCAAAATGTGATTCGCATTTAGGTCACGTTTTCGACGACGGCCCAACAGAAACCGGTAAAAGATATTGCCTTAATTCTGTTTGTCTTGATTTAGAGAAGGAGTAATTATTTAAACAAACTCTCATTTTTGTTGCTAGACTTGGATTCGAACCAAGATAAACGGTTCCAGAAACCGTTGTCCTACCATTAGACGATCTAGCAAT
>CAYNAO010000014.1:2659-9362 GCA_964395435.1 uncultured Candidatus Saccharibacteria bacterium | reverse complement strand
CTTCTAAACAATATTACAAAAATGCAATTTTATCAAACTCTGTTATACTTTTAAGGTGGAAGGGAATGATATAAAAAAGAGTTTTTGGAAGAAGCACAAAAAAATATTGTATATTTTTTTGTGCTTCTTTATTTTATTTATTTTCTTTTTAATTTTCCCAACTAGTTTAGGAAAAATAACTTTTAATCAAAATAATTTAGCTTCTGTTTCAGGGATTAATATCGTAAATGAAGAAGAAAAATCAGAAATAAAGCAGACTTTAGACAAAGAAGATTATGATAGGAGAATGATATTACTTGCAAATAATCCGCCTCAACCAAAGCCCACAATCAAGCAAGTAAAACAACCAGACGGCACTATAAAAGAAGAGATAATACCTGCTCCTCTGAGGGTTGATAAATGGCCTAAAAAGACCGTTTACCCTAATTTTGGAGCATTATTACCTTTCAATAGAATAGTCGCTTATTACGGCAATTTATACTCTAAAAAGATGGGTGTATTAGGTGAATATGAAGAATCTATTATGATTGAGAAGTTAAATAATGAAGTTTCAAAATGGGAATTAGCAGACCCCGAGACTCCTGTAATTCCAGCTCTTCATTATATTGCGGTGGTGGCTCAAGGAGCTCCGGGTAAAGACGGAAAATACAGGCTCCGAATGCCAGATTCTCAAATTGAAAAAGTTCTAAAAATTGCAGAGAAAATTCCAAACGCAATTGTGTTTTTAGATATTCAAACTGGATATTCTGATGTTGAGACTGAAATACCCTTACTTCTAAAATATTTAAAATTACCAAATGTTCATTTAGGACTTGATCCAGAATTTTCAATGAAAGGCAAAGCCGCGCCTGGGAAAATAGTAGGGACTATGGACGGAGAAACTGATATAAATTTTGCAATTAATTATTTAGATAAAATTGTAAAAGAAAATAATCTACCTCCAAAGGTTTTGGTTGTGCATAGATATACTCGCAACATGCTAACTAATTCTCAAAAAATTACTCCAACTGAAGATGTGCAAGTTGTAATTCATATGGACGGATGGGGAGGCAAGCAACATAAAATAAGCACTCATAAATTATATATTTATCCCGAACCAGTTCAATTTACCGGTTTTAAAATTTTCTATAAAAACGATATCAAAGAAAAAGGCACAACAATTTTCGAGCCTCAAGAATTACTGAAATTAAATCCTAGACCTATTTATATTCAATATCAATAATTAAATAAAAGTTATAACTTGATCAAAATCTTTTCTGATTTTTGGTTTTTCTGAATATGGATCTTCTCCTCTGTAGCCTAGTGCTAGAATGCTGACTGATTTCAAATTTTTATCTTTTAGATTTAGTATTTCATCTATTTTTTCATTTTGGAATCCTTCCATCGGGCAATTATCAATTTCTAATAAAGAACTAGTTTGCACCATTATTCCTAGAGCAATATAAGTCTGAGCTTTGAGCCAGGATTCTAATTCTTCTTGATTTTCTTTTTTTGTGGCGTCTTGTAAAAATAATTTATATTTTTCTAAATCTTCTATTTTCTGATTTTGAATTCTTGCTGTGCGTTCTAATCTTTCTTTTATAATTTCTTCTAAATTTGTTTTATAAGTCAAAACTATTAAATGTGAAGCGTCTAGTATTTTAGGTTGATTACTGTATTTATAAATTTCTTCTCTGGTTTTTTCATCATTAACTACAAAAAAATGCCAAGGTTCAAGCCCGAGCGAAGAAGGGGATAATCTAGCTGATTCCAAGATAGTATTTAAATCTTCATCAGTTATTTTTTTGTTTTTATCAAAAATTTTTACAGCATATCTCCAATTCAAGCTTTTTAATATTTCTTCTTTTTTCATTTTTTTATATATATTAATTTATAATTTTTTTATCCACATTTTTAAATTTGACTTAAAAACATTATGGGTATATATTCATAATATACTAGGTCGAAATTAAAAGCAAGTTTTTTAAAAAAATGGTTAGGCCAAAATGTGAAAAGAAAATGGGTACTTGCCCTAAATATGAAGAATTCAAACCCGAAGGTTGCACTAAAGGTACAGAGCCTATTGAATTAGAACGCGAAGAAGCAGAAGCTTTGCGTTTGAAAAATATTCTTGGTCTAAATCAAAAAGAAAGTGCATTTAAAATGGGTATTTCTCAGAGTACATTTCAAAGAATACTCTCTTCTGCTTATAAAAAAGTTTCATTTGCCTTGATTGAAGGCAAAATTATTAAATTAAAGAAAAAATAAAAATATGGAAGATTTAAAAAAGAATGTAGAAGATTTAGCAAATATGATCAAAGAAGGTAAGATATTAGAAGGTTTTGAGAAATATTATGCTGATGATGTTGTTATGGAAGAAGTAGGTGATACTCCACGCATAGGTAAAGAAGCAAATCGTGCTTATGAAGAAGCTTTTGTGAATGGAGTAACAGAAGTTCGCGAAATGAATATTTTAGGTATTGCTTATGGTGATAATGGATATGTGACTATGGAATCATCTATGGATGTAACTCATAAAGAATGGGGAGTTATGAAAATGGCTCAAGTAGCTGTTCAGCACTGGAAAGATGGTAAAATTGTACACGAAAAATTCTATCATAAATAAAATTGTTTTTTAAAAGGCCGGCAAACTTTCAGTTTGCCGGCCTTTCTCTTTGTGTGATATTATTTAGAAATGAATCCCGTTAAATATTTTAAATAACGGGTATTAATAATAAAATGTTTTTTAAAAATAACGTTTTATAAAAATTAAAAATTAATCAAAAATATTTAACGGGATGAAACAAAACAAAAGATTTTCAATCATAGCTCGAATTAAAAGCTCTGCTCATGCTTGGAGAGGTTTAGGTATTTTAATTAAAACTACTCATAATTTTTGGGGACATATATTTTTCGGTTTACTTGCTATCTATTTAGGTTTTGTTTTAGACATTTCAAATACAGAATGGCTTGCTGTTGTATTGTCTATTTTTATAGTTATGATAACTGAAGCTGTTAATACTGCTATAGAAGTAGATATAGATTTAACTTCTCCAAATTATCACCCTTATGCAAGAGACACCAAAGACATTGCGGCCGGGGCTGTTTTATTGTCTATTATATTATCTCTAATTGTTGCTATGATTGTGTTTTTGCCTAAGATTTTCGCTATTTTGTTCTACTAAAAATATGCTATAATATTTGTATGGAAAATAAACAGAAAATTTTTTTTGGTGTGTTGGGGGTAGTTGTTTTAGTATTAATTTTAGTAGCGGTTTTTGTAAAAGAAGGAGAGCAAGGTCCTGGTAAATATGATCAATTCGCTCAATGTTTAGGAGAGAAGGGCGCTACTTTTTATGGAGCTTTTTGGTGTCCTCATTGTAATGATCAAAAGAATATTTTTGGTAGTTCTAAAAAATATTTACCTTATGTAGAATGTTCTTTGCCTAATGGTAATGGTCAAACTCAAATTTGTATTGATAAAGGAATTCAAGGCTATCCTACTTGGGAATTTGCTGATGGGTCTCGTCCTTTCTCAGGCAAAGTTTCTTTGGAAGATTTAGCAGCTCAAACAGGTTGTGTTTTGCCTACTGATAATGATGGAGAAGAAAATGTTTTATTAAATGAAGGAGGAGAAACACAAGTATCTCCAGAAATAACTGAAACTGAATAAATATGAATTTCGAAGCAATTAATAATTTAAATATATTTTTAGGGTTAGGAGCAATTTTAGTTCAAGTAATTTCTGTATTTGCTTTATTATCTTTGTTTTTTGGAAAATATAATTTTTTTAAGAAAAATTATTTGCTAGATTTTATAGATAAAAATTTCTTGGTTTTAGGATTTGTTCTTTCTTTGATTGGAACAATGTTTTCTTTGGTTTATTCTGAGGTTATTGGTTTTGCTCCTTGTTATCTTTGCTGGTGGGCGAGAATTTTCTTGTACCCTCAAGTAATTCTTTTTGGAATTGCTCTTTGGAATAAAGACAGGAAAGTAATAAAATACATTTTACCATTACTATCTGGAGGATTCCTTTTGACTGTATATCATAATTTTATGTATTATTTCGCTGATACTTCAGACTTGCCTTGTGATGCTTCAGGAGTTTCTTGTTATCAAGAATTAGTTTCTGTTTTTAATGGCTATATTTCTATTCCAATGCTTGCTTTAACAAATTTCTTTGCTATTTTTGTTGTAGTTATCGTTGCGCATTTTTACGGTAAGAAAGATTAATAGTTTAATTTAAAATAAATATATGAAAAACTTTTTATTTCAAAAAATAAATAAAGATTTTTTAAATTATTTTTTAATTAGTTTATTAACTGTAATTTTTGTATTCAGTATTTTAGGTGTTTTGATTTGGAATTTTCGTGGAGAAATATTTAATTTTTTTGCACAAGAATATATTAAAAATACCCAAGAAAATTTAGCTAAAAACGAGAGCTCTGTATTAGGCGAAAATACTAATAATATTTTGCCTTTACTGGTAAATACAGAAAATGTTTCTCCAGTTCAAAATAAATTATCTATTACTGATATTGTTAAAAAAGTAAATCCTAGTGTTGTGTCTATTGTGATTTATAAACAAGTTCCTACTTATGAAGTTTATACTGCTCCAAATCAAAATCCTTTTGGAGATTTATTTCCTAATTTCTTTTTTAATATTCCACAATATCGTCAAAATGGAACAGAAAGAAAACAAATTGGAGGAGGTAGTGGATTCTTTGTTTCTAGTGATGGTTTAATTGTTACCAACAAGCATGTTGTAGCTAGTGATGATGTCGAATACGAAGTTTTAACAGATCAGGGCAAGAAATATACTGCAACAGTGGTTGCTCGTGATCCAGTCCTCGATATTGCTTTGATTAAAGTTTCAGGAAGTAATTTTACTCCACTTTCTTTGGGAGATAGTGATACTTTGGAGTTGGGACAAAGTGTGATTGCGGTTGGGAATGCTTTAGCTGAATTTAATAATAGTGTTTCTGTTGGTATTATTTCTGGGCTTTCTAGATCAATTGTAGCTGGAGATAGTACTGGTAAAACAGAATTTTTAGATAAAGTTATTCAAACTGATGCAGCTATTAATCCAGGTAATTCTGGAGGCCCGCTCCTTGATATGAATGGTAGAGTTATTGGAGTAAATGTTGCTGTAGCGCAAGGTTCACAAAATATTGGTTTTGCTTTGCCTATTAATACTGTGCGTAGTGTGATTGATTCTGTGAAAAATACAGGTAAAATAATCCGACCTTATTTAGGAATTAGATATATACCAATCAACAAAGATATTCAAGTTAAAAATAATCTAAGTGTTGATTATGGAATTTTAGTTAAAGGCAATGATGGGCAAGTAGCAGTATTGCCTAATTCTCCTGCATCAAAAGCTGGTATTTTAGAGAATGATATTATTTTAGAAATTGATGGCACAAAAATTACAGAAAATAATAATTTTGCTTCAATTATTAGAAGTAAAAAAGTCGGACAAACTATTTCTTTGAGATTACTTAGTAAGGGTTTTGAGAAAACTATTAGAGTTGTTTTAGAAGAAGCTAAAAATTAATGCAAGAAGAATTAGAAAAAATTCTTGTTTTTGGAACTTTTGACGGAGTTCACAAGGGGCATTTGAATATGCTAAATCAAGCTCGCAGATTATCTAAAAATCCATTTTTAATAGTTTCGATTGCTCGTGATCAGAATGTTTTAAAAATAAAAAATAAACTACCATTTAATAATGAAAAGAAAAGACAAAATTTAATCAAAAAAACCAAACTCGCTGATAAAGTAATTCTAGGCAGTTTAAATAATTATCTAGATCATATAGTTAAAGAAAATCCTCAATTTATAGCATTAGGTTATGATCAAATCCACTATACAGAAAACTTGAAAAAAGAATTAAAAAAAAGAGGCATAAATCCAAAAATCCGCCGCCTCAAACCCTACAAAGAAAACATTTTTAAGAATAGTTTATTAAATAAAAAATAAATTATTTTATGTCTTCTATTCGCATAGAAATAAATAATCCTAGCATTAAAATTGCTCCTAATATATAAAATAAATATTCAAAAGAGGGGATAAATAATAGGAATATTGTTGCTAAAAATGGAGCAACCAAGAATGACATAGGTCCTGTATTCCTAAAGAAAGCCATCTCGTCGGCGTCTTCTTCGTTAATTTTTTTGAAGAAATAACTTTCACTCATAATTTCAATAGTAGAAGCTCCAACTCTAGATAAAAATAATACAAAAGCAAAAACCCAAAGAATTTTTACTTTGATTAGAGGAATTAATAATGTAGCAATAATAGTAAAAATAAAACCATAAATTAATAATTTTTTCTCACCAATTTTATCAGATAATTTACCCAAAGGATAAGACAGGAAAACAAAAGGGGTAAGCATGATAGCAAAAATAAATCCTATTTCTTGCCAAGAAAAACCAATATTTTCATGTAAATAAATAGTAGAATAAATCACCATCCAAGAAAAGAAAAATTTTAAAATAAAGTTTACTAAATAGATTTTTAACAAATCCCTATCTTGCCAAAAAGTTTTAATGGTATTTGTAATTTGAACTTTATTATATATGCGGTCTTTGAATTTTTGAAAATTATTAGCAAAAAGGAATACTACTAAAATCATAAAGAAAGAAGAAAATAGATATATCCCTATAAAACTACTGCGTGCAATAATACTACCTGAAATTATTTGAGACAAAACCCAAGCCATGCT
>CAYNAO010000014.1:0-2559 GCA_964395435.1 uncultured Candidatus Saccharibacteria bacterium | reverse complement strand
CTCATTATTATATTATATGCTTAAAATTACAGGTATTACAAGTGGTCTTTTTCCAGTTTTTTGGAATAAGAATTTAGACAAAGTTTCTCCAACTTTGGCTTTGATATTATCCATATTAGAATTATCAATATTTATTAAATTTGCTTCTTCAATATTTTTCTTGATTAAAATACGAACTTGGCGTAATAATTCTTGATTTTCTTTTAGATAAACGAAACCTCTTGAAATTAGATCAGGAGATTTTTTTAATTTGCCTGTTTTTTGATCAATGATAGCCATAATTACAAACATTCCGTCTTGAGCAAGCATTTGACGGTCACGAATCACCACATCTTGAATATCAGACACAGCAAGTCCGTCCACCATCATAAGACTACTAGGAGCTTTTTCTTTTCTCTTAACTATTTTTTGCCCATCTGCTGAAATTTCTATAATAGAACCATTGTCCGGCACAATTACATTTTCTTCTGGCATACCTAATTCAACAGCCAAATCTTTGTGAGCTTGCAATCTATAATGATTTCCGTGAATAGGAATAAAGAATTTTGCATTTATTTTTTTGTGTAGCCATTTTACATCTTCTTTGTTTCCGTGACCAGTAGCATGCACGAAATCTTCTCCAGCTGTACGATATGAAATAACATGCACACCTTGGCGAGCAAGTCCGTCTTTCATTCTCTCTACTGCGCGTTCATTTCCAGGCACCACAGAAGCAGATAAAATAATAGTATCTCCTTTATGTAGAGAGAACTTTGCATGACTTTTATTTGCAGCACGATTAAGTGCAGCGAATTCTTCACCTTGAGCTCCAGTCATAAGTATCACAACTTTGTTTGGAGGATATTTGTCTGCATCTTCGATTGGGATTATTGTGCCTTTTTTAGGTTTGAAATATTCTGCTTCGATAGCTACTTCGATATTTGTTTTCATACTGCGTCCATCTAGAGCTACTTTTTTACCCATAGCTTCGGCTGTTTGTACTATATGAGCAAGACGCGTAATGTGAGAAGCGAAAGCTGCAATAATCATTCTACCATTTACTTTTTTTAATAAATTCTCTAATCCTTGATGGACTTTGATTTCTGGTAGGGAATAACCCTCGTTTTCTATATTTGTAGAATCAGTCATTAATAATAAAACTTTTCTTTTATCAAAAATAGCATATTCTTTTTCTTCTTCTTTAGAAACTACGCCGTCTATGTGATCTAATTTATAGTCTCCTGGAGTTACGATATCTCCATGTGGAGTTTCAATAATTACTCCCATAGAATCCGGGATAGTGTGAGTTACTCCGAAAAATCTTACAGTAATATCTCCACATCTAATCACAGAATCTTTTTCTACAATATTCTCATTCATTTTTGGTAAATCTTTGAATTCAGATTGTCTTTTTCGCATTAAAAGAATAGAAAGATTTCTTGAATAAACTGGAGGATTTCCAATACGAGACAGTACAACAGGAACTCCACCTATGTGGTCTAAGTGTCCGTGAGTTATAATCAAAGCTCTAATTTTATCTTTTCTTTCTTCTAAATAAGTTGTATTAGGAATCACATAATCAACTCCTGGAGTTTCTTCATTTGAGAAATACATACCAGCATCAATAACGATAATATCGTTACCAATTTCGATAGCTGTCATGTTTTTACCAATCTCTTCAACTCCACCCAATGGAATAATACGAATTACTCCTGGCTGTGGGTCTTCGATTTTATTATTGTCATTTTTTTTGAAAATTGGCTTGTTTTTTGCACCAGAGAATCTGTTTTTTGAATATTGATAAGTAGAGCTTTTGATTTTCTTTTTATCATCATTCTTGTGAGTATTTTTTTGAATACTTTTTGTTGAATTATCTTCTTTTTTTTCTTCTATGCTGAATGTACTGAATGGTACTCTGTTTTTTTTGTTCATATTTTATTATTAATTATTAGCAAATATTTTCCAAACTTTTTCTGTTTTTAGATACCAGTCTGAAATATTTTTGAATCTTTCTTCTAAACTTATAATGTGATCTGCTTTGAAACCTTGGAGATCTTTTGATATTACATATATGAAATTTGGACTGTACAAAAAGACAGCAGGATTATCTTTTCGTATTTCTTCGCCAAATTGCGCATATTTTTTAATTTTTTCTTTTTCGTCAATTGTAACGAATGCTTCTTCTAAAATTTTATCAACTTTTGGATTTGTGTACATAGCTATATTTAGCCCTGGGTCCTTTCTTTGAGAAGAGTGCCAAAAGGCGAACAAATCAGCTTCTGTATTTATAACTTGACCGAACAATAAAACATCATAATCTCTCGGTCTAATAACTACTTGGTTTAAATTTCCTAAGTCAAAAGTTTTAATTTCAACTCTTATGCCTATTTTTTCTAAATCTTCTTTAATTAAATTTGCTGTAGTTATTAATTCTTCGGCATTACTTGTTGAGATAGAAAACTCTAGTATTTTTGTAACTTTTTTGTTATTTTCAGTTAATTCTTTTTGCAAGAATCCTTCTTCATTTTTTACCCAATTATTTTTCTTTAATAATTCTATTGCATTATTTAAATTTTCTTC
>CAYNAO010000013.1:11163-18002 GCA_964395435.1 uncultured Candidatus Saccharibacteria bacterium | reverse complement strand
CCAACCATATCTAAAATATAAGCTTTCGTACCAGCACTTTGAAAATTATAATCTCCATACCCAAGCAATTGATCAGAGTTATTTGTCATAACAGCAGAAATTTCTAAAGCATCCGAATCAAAAGTATCAACAGAAACTAAAGCATTAGTTCCCCAAACAGAACCAGCATAACTATTTGCAACAGTTAAGGTCCATTTTGTTGAATATTTCCACTACCTCCTCCAGCTCCTGCGGTATCTATTTCTATCCATTTATTAGTATCAATAGCTGTTCCCGTAAAATCATCTGACAATAAAGTAGCAGAATTTACACTAGTTTGTGAAAATAAAAAGAGTAATAAAAAAAATAAAGTAATAAATATTTTACTTGTTCTTTTATTTAAAAATTTCATATCTATTATTATAACACAAGGCGATATTTGCTGTATAGTATTTTAATCCCAATTAAAACCCCTGCCGTAGTGTCCCCACTTGCAAGTTTCAGAAAATTTAACTTGTTTTAATTTTAAATATTCTCTTATACCTTTTGGACTTAAATCATAGTCTGTGATTTGATATTCTTTTCCATCAATCAAAGCGGTTGCCATAACTGGATCTTTTTTACCTATAGCATAAGCAAGTTTAGTATAAACTTCTTTAGCATTATATTTTTTTAACAACTCTACCGCAATTTTTCGAGCCATATAAGCCCCACTTCTGTCTACTTTTGTATAATCTTTACCAGAAAAAGAACCTCCACCAATAGGAATTTCAGGTCCATAATTATCAACTATTAATTTTCTACCAGAAAGCCCAGTATCCGCGTCAAAACCTCCAATATTCCACTCTCCAGCAGGATTAATTAAATATTCTTCTGATGAAATAATACTCTTTACCAATTCCAGCAATTCATTATTTTTTGTATTCTGAAAACTAACCACTACCACTTTGACAATTCCGTCTTCTACGGTAACTTGAGTTTTTCCATCATAAGGATAAACTTCAAAAACTTTTTGGCATAAATTACGAGCTAGAACATATTCAAGTGGCATTAAAATATCAGTTTCATTTGTAGCATAACCTTTCATTATGCCTTGATCTCCTGCTCCACCAGTATCTACTCCAAAGGCAATTTGAGGGCTTTGTAAATTTATATTTGTAATTACTTTGTAATTCTCTCCTACTATATCTAAAACAATTTTTTCTATATCTATTTTAGATTTAGAAGTAACTTCACCATTAATAGTAATTAAATTATGACCTCCCATAACTTCTACGGCAACTCTACTATCAATATCATTTTCCAAATAAGCATCTAATATCGAATCTGCAATAAAATCACAAATCTTATCGGGATGCATGGGGCTTACAAATTCGGCTGTTTTTAACATGTATTTTAATCTAATGATTTTAATTTATTTTTTAATTCTTCTTCTGTTTTTTTAATATGCTCTAATTCTTGATTTAGTATCTCACTCATTTCCCCTAATTCTTCAACTTCATTTTTTATGCTTTTAATTTTTTCTTTTTTATAAAGGAAACTTTTCTTTTTATTTTTAAAAATAATAAAAAACAATATACTAATAACTAACAAGAAAAAAGTATACTGAAAAACATCATTTGTTAAGGTATTCCTAATCATTAATCCAAAATTTTGTTTTTGTTCTTCGGGAGAAATAATCCATTTTTCATTTAAAATAGCTCTTTCATTTTTACTTATTTGAGTTAGTCCTTTGTCTATAATTGATTGTAGTATTTGTTTATCTTTTGGAACAGCAAAAGATAATTTATAAGAAAATCCTGCATTACCAACAATATGAACACTACTTAAAACTTGTTTCGATAGATAAAAAGAAAGAGAAGCAATGTCCAAAACAACAGCATCAACCTCACCTAAAACTAATTGTTGCAGAGCAATTTCATCATCTGTAACTTCTTCTAAAATAATTCTAGGATAATTTTTAGAGATAAAATTATGAATTGCTCTACCTTCAGTAATAGCAACTTTATTTCCAGTTAAATCATTTAAAGTAATTCCATTTTTTATTTTTGAATCTTTACGAACAACAATAACAGAAGAAATATCTATATATTCATCACTAAAATACAAAAAATCTGATTTTTCTTGATCTTCAATCAAAGCAACAGTTAAATCCCCTTTGCCATTCTTAATATCTTCAAGTATTTGCACCAAGGATTTAGCTGGCAAATATTCAATTTTAAAACCAACAATTTGAGAAACTAATTCTAAATAATCTATCGACAAACCAAGAGGAATTCCTGAACTTGTTTGATAAGAAAAAGGAGCAAAAGATTTTTCTGGATAAACAACAATGGTATTATTTCTAGAAGACAACCAATACCTCTCTTCTTCACTTAATAAATCTTTTTGCTGAGCACCAACATTAAAAAAAGGAATAATTAGCAAAAAAAATATTAAAAATAATTTAGTATTAATCTTCATTTTTTATATCTATATCTTTTAAATAATTTTTTTCAAAAAAAGAGGTATTAATTTTTTTATCAACCTCAGTTTTAGTATCGACTGATAAATTAGGTAATTCTGGTTCCTTGATTATTGAATTATTTATTTCTTTTTTTACTTCTTCTTTTATTAAATTTTTAGCAGAAACTTCTAATTGTTCTTCTTCTAAATTAATTTTTCTTTTTAGAACTCTCATTCTAAGCCAAGAATACCAAGGTATAAAATAAATTATAACACAAAGAATTACTATCGGAATAAATAAGCCTAAAACATTTATTAGAATAATTAAATTTTTTACAATTTTACTATCTTTAACTAAAATTTCTTTACCTAAACCGGGTTTTTCAATATTACTTTCTTCGTCCACCAAAAACGGAGTCGCATTATAAACTCCTGCAATAAGATTATTGTTACTGACATATTCAAAATTACCCATTTCGTCATTTTTAACTAAAACTGTATCTAATTTTGTTTTTTTATTTTGTAATCTTGTTAATAATTCTTCTCCTAAAGAACGCAAAGAAACATCTTTGAAAACAATTCTAGTTAACAAATTAGGTTCTCCTTGTCCAGAAATAACAAGACTATCTTTTGCATATATATTATCTGGAGCATTCGTTATTACTGGCAATTTTACAAGCTTACTTTCTTTTACATTATTTTCTACTTTATTTTCTGCAATATTTTTAGGTGGTATTTCTTTTAATGTCGGTGCATTAATTCTAAAATTACTCTTTATAAAAGAAGCTAGTACATTACTACCCAAGCCGTCATTAGCCAATACCGAACCTTCTATAAAATTCATATTAACCACACCACTTGCTCGAGCTTCAAAATTAACCCTTAAAACAAGTCCATTATTGCCAAAAAAACCAGGATTCAAAACTACTCCCTCAAATGATATTCTACCTTTGCTAATTCTAGGTTCTCCTGTCCAAAGATTAATAATACTTTGATCTTTATTGATTGAAATAGGTTTTAATAAATTCTCAGGAAAAGAAATTATACTTGAAATAGCATTAATAGACTGATCGTTTGCATTAATTCTTACTGAAACCGAAAACCTGTCTCCAACTTCAACTTCTTTTGGAATATTAGAAAAATACAAAGAAGAACTAGCAGAAACTAATTCATAAGACATTAGAAATATCAGCAAAAACAACAAAAATTTTCTAAATTTCATAAACTTATTTTAACAATTTATGAACAAAAAAACCAGCCAAAGATATAAAAAATAAAAATATTAAAAAATTGTTTAAAGACAAAATACCTTCAACATATATAATTTCTTCTTTGTAATTTGAAGAAAAATCATAAGCTCTAAATTTTAAATTTTTAGAAAATAAATTTGATTTTATTTGATAAGGATTTTCAGCAACAACCCACCTATTCCATTTCTTTATTCGAAATTCTTTAATTCCAGACTCATCATCAATAGCATTTAAAGAAACAAATTCAATATTTTCATCTGTTTTAATTAAATTTATTTCAAATTTTTTTGGAGGATTATTGTCAAAAAAATTATTATTAACAATATTATTTATATTTAAATTAATATCTTTTTTAAAAACATCTAAAACAGTACCCAAGCCATCATTTTTTAAAATTGTATTTTGTATAAAAACAAAAGAAGCATTTCCTTCTTTTTTTGCTTTAAATAATAAAGTTACTAATTGAAGAGAGTTTATTTTTTGATTTTTTGCATCATAAAGACCATTAATTCCTCCTGGGAAAATTCCAGATAAATAAATTTTATTTTCTTTTGAATAAGGACTAGTAATCCAATTCTTGATTAAAGTTTTATCTTCTACATATCCTTGAAATTCCAACAGTTCATTATTAAAATAAATTTCCAAATCTACAGCATTTATAAATTCTTTATTTGTGTCTAAAAATACAGAAACCTCAAAAACTTCTTCTAATTGAATTTCATTTTTTGCTTCAAAATATATTTCTTGGGCAGAAATTAAATTTGTGTTTATTAAAAAACTAAATATTAAACTAAAAAATAAAATTAAATATTTCATAAATTAATCATTCCAATAATAAGCTAAAATTGAAAAATCTACTAAGGTAGCAAAGCCATCTTTGTTTAAATCTACGCAATCAGGCACATTATCTTTTTTATGCCAAAAAGCCAAAATCGAAAAATCTACTAAATTTATAACACTATCTTTATTACAATCTCCAGGCAAAAATTCTAATTCTTTTTTATTTAAAATATCTTTTTCAGAAACAGAAAGACGCAATATTTTGCTTAATCTAGTATCGTTTTTATAGTTAATAAAAACATTATAATCTCCTTGAGGAAAACCATTTAAAGAAATTTCTGTTTCATAGTATCCGTCTTTTTTTGATGTTAATACAAATTTTTTACTAAAAGAATTATTTTTAATAGTAAGTTCAAGTAAAGCATTTGGATAAGAATATCCATAGAAACTAATAGGGCTATTTTGCTTGGCTTCTATTTTTGAGGAATTAATAGTTGGAGCAAATAAAATATTATTTAAATAAGTCAAAAAACCTTGTTCTATTTTAGTTGGCAGATTTAAAAATAAAGATTTTTGTTTATTTTTATCAACAGCATACAAGGTATACATATTTGTTCCAATATTTTCTTCTGGTAGAGATAAAGTAAAATAAGCATCATTAGAGGCTTTCACAGAAGAAATCTCTACTCCGTCTCTAAGTAAAATAACATCTACATCAGGATAAGCTCTACCTTTGAATTGAACTGTAGTTTCTGGAAAAATTATATTTCCTCCACCAACAGAAGAAGATGAAGTAACCACAACATCAGATAAAACAGAAGCATTGATAGCAACATCGTCTTCTTCTGTTAAAGTTAAAGAAAATAAATTATTAGGAAATAAAAACAATAGTAAAAGAATACAAGAAATGTAATAATAATATTTTTTATAAAACATATTATTTATCTTTTAAAGAGTTTCTAGCTTTTTCTATAATATATCTATTGTAACGAGTAATTAATTTCTTACCTATTAAATAAATAATTAAAATAGAGATAATCAAAACAACAACAAGCTCCCAAGGGAAAACAAAGAAAAAAGTAAAATCACTTGCTTTTGTGTTTTCTAATCCATAAGAAACCTTTAAATTAGCTGTATAAAAACCTAAAGCAAAATTTTTCCATTGATAAGAAGCATTATCAAAAAATTTACCGAAGAAAGATTCTTTTTCTCTAAAATTCTCATCTCTTTCATATTCTATCCAACTAACATTATATTTTCTTGTACTATTAGGTAGAACATTACCAGCAGTAGGATTTGCATTTAATTTTTCAGTAGGTATGAATAAAGTATTGTGAATTACAATATTACCAGTAGGCTTAATTCTATCAGCTCCTTCATTCTTTAGTCTGTATTCAAAATCTACAGGTAGAGTTTTGTAAAAGAATTTTTTATTTTTAGTATTAAAATCAAAAATTCCAGCTTTTTCTTCTACATCACCTAAAACTGAAAGTAGTATTAAAACACCAGCTTGTGAACCAACACCAACCTCTCTTCCTCCAATATTAGAAGGTTGATTACCAAAAAATATAACAGCAAAATATCCTCCCGGAATAGCATTCTTAGGAATTTCAATTTTAAAAGGAACCTTTTTTTCTTCTTGAGGACCAACACCTATCGTATTTGATTCCATTTTAATCCAAGTACCTAAACCTTCTGTAGGTTCAGTAAAACTAGGATCACCTGTTTCTCCTTGAGCTTCAAAATTAGCAAAAGAAGTATAATAAATTTCAGTTTTTTGATTTTCGTTTATAATAGAAAGTTCATATTCCAACACATCTCCAGGATTCCCTTCTATTTCAAATCTAGTTGGAGACAAAGTAATAGCACTAACAGTACTTAGATTTAAAGCAAATCCAAGTACTGTTATAAAAAGTATTATTATTAATTTAAAACTAAAATTATTTTTCATTTAATTTAAAAATTAGCCTAGAAAGTAGCTGTTGCGACAAAAGTCAAAGTGTCAGTATAGTCTGCATGTGCTGGAGTAGATGTTGAGATTGCACCATTTACAGCAATTTGAGCTCTTCCTGCTCCTAATGGAGCTGTAGAAGTTATAATATTTTCTCCTGTTGTAGTCAATCCTTGAACATCATTTGTTTCTGAGTTACCAGCACAAGTTCCAGTATTGTAAGGAGATGCTTTTGATAGAGTTCCTGTTGTTTGAGATACAGAAACAACACAAAGGCCGTAATTTTCAGTACCATCAACCATAGCACCATCAGCACTATTTATATTATCAGCTGGAGTTGAAGTAGAAACTAATCCGTTTGCACCATTTGCATTTTTAACTGTTACAGTAGCCCCACCAGAAGCATTTGTTCCTAAATCAAGCCAAACAAAATT
>CAYNAO010000013.1:3167-11063 GCA_964395435.1 uncultured Candidatus Saccharibacteria bacterium | reverse complement strand
ACCAAAGAATCAGAAGCCGTACTTGCTTTTAATCTCCCAAAGGTTGCTTTTGCTGAAGAAATTGAAGCAGCTTCTACTCTACCCGGCAAGATAGGCAAAACTGAAACAAAAACTAAAGCAAAAATCAAAAAACTACTTAAAAAACTTTTAGAAACATTTTTAATTTTTTGCATATTTTTAAATTAAATAATTAAACTAAACTAATAATAATTTTATACATAAATTATATCATATTATTTAAAATAAAAGTCTAGTTATCCACACTTTTAAAAAGTTGGAGTAACAATAAAAGTTATTGTATCAGAATAATCATTCTTGGCAGGAGTTGAAGATGAAATACTAGCATTCACCGATATCTCAGCATGTCCATCAACTAAAACACCAGCTGAACCTATTATAGTTTCGCCTGTATTTGTTAAACCTTGTATATCATTTGTGTTATTATTGGTAGCACAAGTCCCAGTATTGTATGGAGATAATCGAGTAAAACCTGAAAGAGAGCTTGTTATTACACAAAGCCCGTAATTTTCAACAGAAGAAGCCATAGTTCCATCAGCACTATTTATATTATCAGACGGAGAAGACAAAGAAACTAGCCCGTTTGAACCATTTTGATTTTTTACAGATACAGAAACTCCGTCTGGAGCATTTGTGGTACTTTCTAAAATAATCATATTGATATTATCAGTTGTTCCAGAATTTTTTACATCGGAAATTGTTAAAGTTCCTAAATCTACAGAATAAGGTGCAGAATTTTCTCCATCAGAAACACCAGTATCTAAATCAAAAATTAAAACTGGTTCTATGGTAATACAATCTTCATTGCTTGTTCCAATCACATTATCAAAAGCATCTAAAGTTTCTACTATAAAACAATATTCACCTGGTTCTAGATTTTCATAAGTATAACTTGTAACATTGCTGACATCTGTATATATATAAGGTCCACCTGAAACGCTTGCAATACCTGTATTATATCCAGAAACATTATACCCAAGACCTGCACTAGAAGCAGTCCAAGACAAATCAGCATCAACTCCATTTTGAACAGCAGTCAAAGTACCTACATCAATAAAAGGAAAATATAAAAAACCATAACGACCAATAAAACTCGTTGAAGAATTATCTCCAGAAAAAGTTATATTTCCAGAACCATAAAGCCTAAAATTAGTAGAACTACCATAAGACCCTCCAGTTCCAATAACAGGATCTCGAATAATAAAATTTGTACTAGTTAGGTCTTCTGCTAAAACAACATAATTAAAAATTAATACCAAAAAAGAAAATAAAATTATAATTTTTTTAAAAACTTTTTGATACATTTTAAAATTCTTGTGATGAATTATTAAGATTATTATCTAGACTAGAATCAAGAGCAACTGGAGCAATGTTAACTATTTTGCCTGCTTTTGGATCATATAGTATTGCTTTTTGTGATTTTGAATAAATTAAAACCTTATCTCCTTCTTTTGCATTTTCAAAAAAACTTTGACCTTTTAATTTTTCAGGCTCTGTTACTGTTGCCAAAGATGGAGTTTCTCCATAAGGAAGGAACATTATCTCCCCTACTTCTTCAACTAAAACTTCAACTTCTGTTTTTATATTATCCTTTTTAAGGAAAACAAATTTAATCAATAAAAAAATTAAAATAATTACAAGAATTACAAAAAAGACAAGCAGATATAAAGCATATTTTTTAATAAAACTTTTCATATAAATATAATAGCATAATTATTTTATTTTTTGGTAATTATTCCAGATCATCTCCGCCGCCAGCTCCGCCGCCGCCTTGATCATCACCTTCACCCTCTCCTTCAGAACCTCCACCGCCGCCTGCACCACCGCCGCCTTGATCTGGATCAGGAGTAGCGCCTGCTTCAGTTGGCTCTCCACCACCTCTAGCTAAAAATTGAAAGAAAATCCAACCACTACCTGAAGAGGCTTCACTATTATTATTTATACTATTACTATCCGCAGTCCAAGTTCCTGTACCATTAGCAACAGAATGCTCAACAATTACATAATCAACTAAAATATTTCCTCCTGTACTTGTCAAAGTATGAGTATTTGTATTTGTACTTGTTATAGTAATTCTCTGTCCTGAATTTCCATTAACTTCAAATTTATTAATTGATTGAGTTGAGCCTGCTTCAAAACGAACACTATGAGCAGTCGTACCAGTATCTTTAAATGTATCAAAAGTATTACTTCCAGTTATAACATAAGAGCCTCCGCCAAAACCACCATCAAGCCAAAGCATATAATATTCCCCATCAGCCCCATTAAAAGTTTTTCCATTAGATGAAGTATCAGTTAGTTTGATAATTGAGCCGGAAGCATCTAATGTACCACCAGTATGTTCAAAAATTGTCCCATATCCAGTTATAAATAAATCTTGAGAATTTAAATCTAAATCTCCACCATCAACAACAAGACTGCCAACGCTCAATGGATTATTTAGCAAAACAGTACCATTCTCCAAAGTCAAAGTTCCAGTAAAAATTAAATTTGAAGGAAAAGTTTTTGTACCTGTACCTGAAATTACAGCACTATTCAAAGTAGTATTACTTGATGCTAAAGTAAAATTACCATTAGCCAAAAAATTAACAGCAGAAGTATTTGGTGTGATTGTTCCACTATTAGTAATAATAGTATTTTCATCTCCATACAAATTCACAGTTGAACTACCTAAAACAAGACTACCTCCATTTGCTATTTCTATATATTTCGCATTCAAAGTATAACCATTTGTATTTAAAGTTCCATAAATAGTTATTTTTTCTAAAATTGGAGTATTAGTATCTAAAGTCAAAGTAATACCTTCATTAATCACCAAATTCTCTTTTGCTCCAGCTCTTAAAACTCCACTTTCATTTGATCTACAACCACTACCTTGATCAAAAGGTGTAGTAGATAAATTATTAGACCAAGAACCAGTTACATCAACAACGCAACTTGTATCTACCCAGTTCATCGAAACCATAGCAAAATCCCAAACCAAAGAACTGTTATCAGAAGTAGCACCATCAGCTAATGTTCTTAATCTTAATTTCATTTCATTAAGTCCAGTATGCACATAATCTTCTGGGTTTTGTTGTTGACCATAGGCAGTAGCAGAGATAGCAGAAACAGAATCTGTGTATGTATAAGTAGTACTACTCAAAGTAGGACCAATACCTAAGTAATTACCAGTACCTGAAGTGTTGTAGCCTGAATAGTCTCTCATACCTAATTGAGTCGAAGCTGTACTACCTGTTGTTCTTGATATTACTCTCCCTGCAAAATGATTTCCAACTACTTGAGCATTAGAAGGAACAGTTACAGAGAAAGGAATATGGCCTGAGCCTCCTTCTTCTGCTGTAGCATCATTATCAATGTCAAAAGGATAATATGAATTTTCTTCACCTGTTCCCATATTTGTAGACTCATCTTCACGAGCAATAGTCCAGGCAGACGGTGAACCGTTTAAAGTATCTAAATCTCTCGTATTAGCACAATCAGCAACTGTACCGGTACCTATTGGTATTTCACAATTAGTAGTATCAGTATTTGTAGTACCAAGCATAATATACATAGAGTCTACTCTAGGATGAGCAGTAGCATGAGTTGCTGACGCTATCCAGCCTGCCCAAATTTCATTATCTTCATTAATATAATGACTGATATTAATATTGTTTTTTGCCCATTGGTTAAAGGCGTCTCCAGTAGCACAAGCAATAGTCTGATTTGTTAAATTCTCCCAAGATAAAGTGTTAAAATTGTAAATTCTTGGAGTGATGTTTACTCCAGTAGCAGCACAAGAATAATCTGACTTAACTAAAATAGTATTCATACCTTCATAGGTTTTAATATTTTTGTATTTGAAATAAAATTCTGAAGGAGTTGTGTTACCTGGAACTGTAATATATACAGCATCGTGAGCGGTTACAGAAACGACTGTTGTGGTAGTATTTCCAAAAGGTCCTTGAGCATTAATATACAATCCAGTGGTTGCATTACCAGTATTTAGTCTCACAAAATCTGCTGGTTCATATACAGAATCTATGAATGGTTGAACTCTTAGCATGTCAACATCAATATTACTAACATTATTTACTGTAGAATAATATCTAATTTTTACTCTTCTATTAGAGTCTGAAGATACAAAGTTTGTAAGTGGAGTTGAGACTGGTGTACCTGGAGTTGTTCCGTTTAGTGCAAAGTATCCATCATAAATATGCCAACGCAATGCAACTGGAGTTGTAACGGTAGTGAGTCCCACAGCAGCATTAGAAATATTTCTTGTATTTAATGTTCTCCAACCTCCACCTGTACACTGTGCATCAGCGGCATTATCTACTCCGGTAGTAGATACCCAATCACAAATTTGCACAACCAAAGCCAAAGCAGCATCTAGGTCTACTTCAGTTTGTATTTCTATTTTGTTTGCTCCGTTTAAGTAGACTCCGTCTGTGTTTAATTGAATATCAGCACCTGAAGTAGTTGATTGAGTAGACCAATGAAAGTTATCATTACCTAATACTCCTCTCCAAGACCCTACGTTGGTTCCTGCTGCTGCGGCGGCTGTGGCTGAGGTAATTGCAAGATCTAAACCAGAAATTAATGTTTGAGAAGTTGAGTTATATTGATATGTTCTAGTTGGAGTATCAGATTCTATCCAAGCAAGTGAAACCATAGCAAAATCCCAAACCAAAGAACTGTTATCAGAAGTAGCACCATCAGCTAATGTTCTTAATCTTAATTTCATTTCATTAAGTCCAGTATGCACATAATCTTCTGGGTTTTGTTGTTGACCATAGGCAGTAGCAGAGATAGCAGAAACAGAATCTGTGTATGTATAAGTAGTACTACTCAAAGTAGGACCAATACCTAAGTAATTACCAGTACCTGAAGTGTTGTAGCCTGAATAGTCTCTCATACCTAATTGAGTCGAAGCTGTACTACCTGTTGTTCTTGATATTACTCTCCCTGCAAAATGATTTCCAACTACTTGAGCATTAGAAGGAACAGTTACAGAGAAAGGAATATGGCCTGAGCCTCCTTCTTCTGCTGTAGCATCATTATCAATGTCAAAAGGATAATATGAATTTTCTTCACCTGTTCCCATATTTGTAGACTCATCTTCACGAGCAATAGTCCAGGCAGACGGTGAACCGTTTAAAGTATCTAAATCTCTCGTATTAGCACAATCAGCAACTGTACCGGTACCTATTGGTATTTCACAATTAGTAGTATCAGTATTTGTAGTACCAAGCATAATATACATAGAGTCTACTCTAGGATGAGCAGTAGCATGAGTTGCTGACGCTATCCAGCCTGCCCAAATTTCATTATCTTCATTAATATAATGACTGATATTAATATTGTTTTTTGCCCATTGGTTAAAGGCGTCTCCAGTAGCACAAGCAATAGTCTGATTTGTTAAATTCTCCCAAGATAAAGTGTTAAAATTGTAAATTCTTGGAGTGATGTTTACTCCAGTAGCAGCACAAGAATAATCTGACTTAACTAAAATAGTATTCATACCTTCATAGGTTTTAATATTTTTGTATTTGAAATAAAATTCTGAAGGAGTTGTGTTACCTGGAACTGTAATATATACAGCATCGTGAGCGGTTACAGAAACGACTGTTGTGGTAGTATTTCCAAAAGGTCCTTGAGCATTAATATACAATCCAGTGGTTGCATTACCAGTATTTAGTCTCACAAAATCTGCTGGTTCATATACAGAATCTATGAATGGTTGAACTCTTAGCATGTCAACATCAATATTACTAACATTATTTACTGTAGAATAATATCTAATTTTTACTCTTCTATTAGAGTCTGAAGATACAAAGTTTGTAAGTGGAGTTGAGACTGGTGTACCTGGAGTTGTTCCGTTTAGTGCAAAGTATCCATCATAAATATGCCAACGCAATGCAACTGGAGTTGTAACGGTAGTGAGTCCCACAGCAGCATTAGAAATATTTCTTGTATTTAATGTTCTCCAACCTCCACCTGTACACTGTGCATCAGCGGCATTATCTACTCCGGTAGTAGATACCCAATCACAAATTTGCACAACCAAAGCCAAAGCAGCATCTAGGTCTACTTCAGTTTGTATTTCTATTTTGTTTGCTCCGTTTAAGTAGACTCCGTCTGTGTTTAATTGAATATCAGCACCTGAAGTAGTTGATTGAGTAGACCAATGAAAGTTATCATTACCTAATACTCCTCTCCAAGACCCTACGTTGGTTCCTGCTGCTGCGGCGGCTGTGGCTGAGGTTATGTTTACGTTTGTCCCGGTTATTAGGGTTTGGGAATTAACACCGTATTGGTAAGTACGAGCATGAGCAGTACTAAAATTATCTACTACATTATTAGAATTTTGAGATAACCATAATTTATCAACAATTTTCCTATTAGCAATTTTCTCTTTTATTATTGAATAATAATCAAAAGGAATATTAAAAAACAACATCATAAAAATCATCAAGGATGATGATAATTTTAAGATAAATTGTTTTTTAAATAAAAAATTCATTTCTAATTATTATAGCTTGAAAAGTAATTATAAGTAAACTCTGAAATCTCTTTCATTAAATTCTCTGCCTTCTTTTTCTCCTCTAATAAATCATTTTTGTCGTCTCCTTTTATCATTACTGATATTATATAAGGTCGATTTGGAATATAAACAATTCCAGAATCAGCAAAAACTCTTTGTTCCAAATTCTCTCCATATTTATGAGAAAAACTAATTTCTTTTGGTAAACCAGATGACAAAAACTTATCAAAATTAGAATCATCTAACCATTTTAAAACAAGTTGAGCATTGTCTCTTTTAAGAAAACTTGCTGCATATAAAGACCTTAAAATACGGGAATATTCTTTTGCAGAAATCTTACCATCTTTGTCTGTAATTTTGTCCAAACCAGTAGCTAAAACAAAAGACTCTAATTCAGAATCAGAAATATTTCTATACAAAATATTAAATGCTGTATTATCAGAGTCTCTTAAAGAATAGATCAATAAATCACGAATACTATAACGAGATCCTGTAGCATCTTTCGACAACAGATGTTCTTCGTCTCCAGATTTTCCATCTTTATCTTCTTCAAACAAAACAAGCTCACTATCCAAATTCCACTCTCCTATTTCTACTTTTTTCATCACAGCCAAAGCGATTGGTAATTTAAGAAGACTTGCTGGAAAAATATATGTATCAGGATTAATAGAAATGTTTGCACCTGTATTTAAATATTCCACATAAATAGATATATTATCTTTTGGATAATTCAAAGCTAATTCATTTAATTTTTCTCTTAGTGGTTGAATGTTGGTTATATAATCTTTTTGCAAAGAAAAATTTCTAGAAAAATCAATATAAGGATACTGATTAACTACTTTAATATAATTATTTTGATTGAATTTTAAAATAAAAAATACATTAGAAATAATTAAAATAATTATAATAATAATTAAAATATAATTTTTATTATGAAGATTCTTTTTCATTTTATATTTCTTGAACTGGTTCATTATTAACAATCACTTCTTCGGTATTTTCTGAAACTTGGGCTTGTTCTATTTCTTGATTTTCATCTGAGATATTTTCTAATTCAGTATTTGTATTTTCTATAGTAGTATCTATTGAACTATCAACAATTTCAGTAATTAAATTTTCTTCTGTATTATTTTGTTGCTGACTATTGTTTGGAGTGATATTTGAATTATCATTTATAATCAATCCAGGTAAAATACTTTCAAAGGTATTGGCATTATCTACTGCAAGCGCGATCCAAGAGAATTTAATATCTTTTTCTACTTCTTTGTTTAATCTAATACTAAAACCTTTTGTATTTTTATTAGTTACAAAATAACTCAAATTATTATTTAATAAATAATCTATTTCAC
>CAYNAO010000013.1:0-3067 GCA_964395435.1 uncultured Candidatus Saccharibacteria bacterium | reverse complement strand
TTTTTATTAGTTACAAAATAACTCAAATTATTATTTAATAAATAATCTATTTCACTATCATCTAAATTCTCTTCAGTATTTTCTAATTCTTCCAAAGATATAGAAGCTGTGACCACCGGTTGCATCATATACTCTTTTTCAAAAACCACATCTACCCTTCGAGCTCCTTTCTTAATCAAAGCAAATCCTGCAGTGTCACGATTAAATACTGGAGGCAATTTAAATATTACAGTATTACTAAATGTAACATTTGCCAAGAATTCTGTATCACCTTCAAAGAAAGAAAGTCCTGTGAAGGTTGCTTTCTCATTTACAATCAAAATATCAGTTTGTATAGAAGAAGCAATCAAATTAGGGGTTATCATTTCAAGGCCTGCAACTACTCTATCAGTAAATAATTCATTTGCATTTAAAATATCAATATTATTCTCTTCTATAATTAATTTAGCTAGAATTTCTTTACTAATCTCATCTTCTGAAATATTGTTCACATCAATGCCCAAGAAATTAGTTGAACTAACTCCATTGTAGTATCCTTGTTCTACGAAAACCATGACTGTTTCTTTGCCACTTGCGCTACTCCAATCTTCAAGAGCTTTACCAATCACAAAACCTGCTTTGATAGCTTTCATTCCTTTACCTTCTTCTGTTGAAGTAGTAATATAATCCCCTGCTTTTATATCAAAAGAAGTTTGAGAGATTTTTACAGGAACACGACCAACGAGCGCAACCGGCATAGGACGATCTTCTTCTTTTATGTTATATCCAGTTGAAGAAAAATCTCCGTAGTTATCTGAAACAATACCTATAATATTACTTTGGTATGCCTTATTTGATTTTTTAAGTCTAGTTATGGTTCCTTTTAATTTATTCCAATCAATAACACCATTTGTTGTATCATAAGTATTTACCAATTCTTCTCCAGTAATAACTATATCACCAAATTCTATGCCTTCTTCGACTGGATACATTTCAGCATAGTCCGCCACAGGAGTATTTCCACAATCACGAAGCTCATACAAAGTATCTGCTGTTGGAGCTGTTGCATTTGCCAAAGTAGAACAAACTGCTGAAGTTGAAGTTTGATTTGTTGAAAAACCTATACTTGTAACACCTCCGTTAGTAACTCTAAATAATGTTGTATTGTTTTTTTGAAAATCTACGAAATTTCCAGAAAAAGTTCCTGAACCAGTAGCAAAATCCATAACCAAACCATTACCAGAGAAGGTAGTATTATCATGATAAAAATATGCCATTTGTGGAGCTGAGGTCATACTATTAGTATATAGTCTCAAAATATCTCCTTGAGTTGTTCCTGTGTTTTCTCCATAAATAGCAGCAGGCAAAGACACACTACCAGCTGAACCATTGGTGATTGCTTGAATACCGAAAGTTGCTCCTGTTGTACGAATACCTGTATTTGTACCGCTTGTGTTACTTCCCGCATTTGTTGTAATTTCTATACCACGAACCAAGTTTGCAAGTGCAGTATTGTCTATTACACGAATAATTTCTCCTACCATAGTATTAGAATTTGTAGTTGGAGAATTATTAAATACAAAACGATTTCCAACTTGAACATATCCTGAATTTCCACCATTATTAAAAGTATAATCTCCATGAATACCAGCAATTGCAGTAGTTACACCGTTTGAAGAATTAGTTGATACTATATTTAGTTTAGCAAGAGTTCCAGAAGTTAGAGTTGTTCCACCTATTAAAACTTGACCTGAATCTACATTAAGTCCTAGATTTGTTGTCCCCCCCGAAGCAGTAGCATAAAGTCCTACATTAGTTCCACTACCACTATGAGTGTTAGAAAGATATGCACCGTATGTTGTTTGAGAACCTGTACCGTTGGCACCTGAAAGTGCAATGTTTAATCCTTTTTGTCCTGTTAATGCTCCTGTACCGTTTGAAGTTAATGATAGTATTGTTCCTGAAGTTAATGAATCAGCATTCATTGCAAAGTTTGTTGCTGTAGTTGCTCCTATTGTCCAGGTTGTTTCTTCTCCTGCATCAAATGTTAAGGTTTGATCTCCTGTTGGGTTTGTGATTCCGTTCCAAGATGATGAACCTCCACTACCACAGGCAGAACCTGTACCTGAGACTACGCCTGAGTTGTCTACTTGGAGACATTGAGTGCCTCCACCACCTAGTCCTGAAAATCTAATTGTTCCTGATGAAGTTATACCTGTTGCTGCTGCTATTGCTCCTGAGCTATTTACTTGGAACAAGTCACCATTACCTACTGTGAATAATGAGGCTGGAGATGAATCTCCAATACCTACGTTACCCCCAGCTTCAACTCTCATTCTCTCTAGGCCTGAAGTTCCTCTAAATGTAACAGCACCTCCATCGGCACGAACTGCTGTTGTTGAAGAGTAACCTAATTCAGAATAAGCAGCATTATCAATTCTAAGATAAGAACTTCCAGTAGTTCCATGATAAAGATAACCACCAGAAGAAAAAGCAATATTACCAGAAACAACAACATCCCCACCTGAAGGACTAATATTTAAATCTCCACTACTTGTAGTAGATAAATCTGCATAATTTGTTGCTGAGCCATCTGAGTCATTATAAGTTAATCTCAAATTAGCTCCTGTTGATGAGTTTATTTCTAAAGCCTTATCTGGAGCTGATGTACCTATACCAACATTACCTGAAGCAATAATTCTCATAGCCAAAACAGAACCGAAAGCTGAAGCGTAATCATTAGTTACAAAATCAATAGTACTACTTGCATTAGCAGCATTCAATAAAACACCACCAGCTCCATTAGTTGTCATAGACAATTGTGCTGCTTTTATATTATTAACTGGAGTTCTTGTATTTTGAGTAAAACTAAAAGATCCTATTGCGTTATTATTATTATACAAATCAAAACCAGCCAAGTCTGTTGTTGTAGCAGAATTTAATTTAAAAATTGCTTGAGGATAAGAAGTTCCTTGAACAAATAAAGGAGCCGAAGCAACAGGTGAAGTTGTTCCTATTGCAACATTTCCACTCTCAAATATAGCCGCATAATTATTAGTACCACCAGAAGCAGTAGCATATAATCCTA
>CAYNAO010000012.1:3670-19116 GCA_964395435.1 uncultured Candidatus Saccharibacteria bacterium | reverse complement strand
AGTCGTAACAAGGCACGGCTAGCGGAAGCTGGTCGTGGATTAATTCAATTTGAAAACTATTTCGTTCATCGGTTGATGAATAGAAATTGATTGAGTCGGTATTGTGTAGCTCAATTGACTACACAATAGTCTAAATATATTATGGACTTAAAAAAATATATTGACAGAAAGGAAAGACTTTTAGGTTAATAGAACGAAACAAAATAAAGAACAGTAAAAAATCACCACGAAAGTGGTGATTTTTGTTTTGGTTATTTTTTTTAAAATAACGCTTCTTTTGAAATTAAAGCAATTATTAATATTGCAATATTAAGCAATAATATAAAAATATAATTATTAGTTTTCCTCAAGAAAAGAGTTGTGTAATAAGATATTAAAAAACTTAATACTATAAATAGAATCAGAAACGATCCTCTATCAAAATCTTCAAAAAGGTTTATAATATATGGTAAATAATCTAGTATTACATAAAATAAAACTGAGTAAAAAATAAATGAGGCTGTAAAAAATACCTGCCTTAAGATAGTTAATTTGATTTTCTCAATATTAAGTTTTTTCTCATTTATGTATTTAGAATAAATTAAAAAAGAAAATAGTATTATTAATATTAAATTTATTGCAAGTAGTATGATATTGGGATTTGGTCCTTGATTCGGTTCATTATAGTATCTTGAATTATAATTGGACCCTCCAGGGCATTCTATGCCAGGAGATTCAATGCAAGGAATTTGTATGGTATTATCATTTATATTTGATCTGACTTCTATTGTGTTTATATTAAAAATAAAAATAAAAACTAATAATATTAAAAATTTTTTAAATATTTGCATGTTTAAATTATATCATTTATTTATTTTACAATACAATTAAATAAAAACATGATATTATATAATTAGTTTTATTTTTATGTATAAAAAAATATATTTTTTGGTATTATTATTCTTTATCTATCCTTTTAAAGCAGGAGCTGTTTTACCACCTGATATAATTTTTTCTATAGGAAGTAGTATTTATCAAATATTTGCTGGTTTGAGTATTTTTTTGTTAGGTATTTTATCTTCATTTGTTCCATTTTTAAAAAATATGTTTATTAAGTTTAAATATTTAAAACCAGGATTTTTTATTTATGCTAGTTTTATTATTTTTATAGTAGTATTTTCTTTTTTGTTTTATGACTTAGGTTTAAATACTCAAAATCAGACAACTCTGAATAGTAGATATTTTTATTATGATAAATTTATTCTTGCCGGCAACTTAGAAGAAAAACCTTTTTTATTAGATTTACGAATAATTAGAAGAGAACAAAATAATGAATTTCTGCATTATTACTCTGTTGATGTAATACATAATAATGAAATTTTTAAATTAAATAAAGAGAAAACTAGTAATAATCCTAATATTATTACTAATCTTTTGTTTGAAGATTTTATGCATATTAAAAATTCTGATAATTCATCTAGGGATAAGTATGCTTTTTCATTTTTAAACCAAGATCAAAAATTTGAAGTAATGACCGAAGAATTAATTAGTGATTTTGTTGTGAAAAATAGACCAGAATACAATTCTTATATTAGTGTAGGGCAAGCATCTTTATCAATTAATGGAAAAGAATATAAAGTAAATATAATGCATCAGGGTATTTTTTCCATAGATTATAAAGAATCTTTGTATTTTGATGGATTAGAAAATATTGAAGGAGAAAGTATGCAATTTGTTTTGTGGGATGATTTAGGAGAATTTTATTTATTTGATCAATCTATCTCAAATAATTTGAATACTAATTATCAATCTCATTTTTGGGCTCTGAATAAAAAGAATAATAATTTAACTCAAAAAGCTTTTAGTGGTAATTTGTTTGTAGAAGATAAGTCTGTTTTTTCTGGTTCGATTTTAGATTTTTCAATTACTGATTTGACTCTTAATTTAAATCCTTTATTTACTGAAAGTAATCATGGTTTTGTGCAAGGTATTTTAAAAAATAATAATGCTTATAAAAATGTATATGGTTTAGGTTTTTATGAAAAATATGGCAAGTAATTTCTCGGAAGAAAATATTCGTTTAACGGCAAATATAGATTTTATTTATAAAAATCAAAATCTTTTTGGTTCTAAAATTATTAAATTAGTTGAATTAAAATTATCTAATTATGAAATACCAAATTTTATAGGTATTAGTAAAGATACAATAAATACTTATTTTAATTCAAATATTAAAAATAAAGATATTGAAAAATTGCTGGAAAATGAGGTAAAAAAACAAATCCCAGCATCTTCTTATGCTATAAGATCTAGTGCTTTTAATGAAGATGGAGCACTTTCTTCAAACGCTGGTTTGTTTATGAGTCAAGTCAATGTTCCTCTTGAAAAGATTTATGATGCTGTTTTAGAAATTGTATTAGATGCAAAAAAGAAAACTAATAACCATTTTTCTGTAATTATTCAAGAATATATTAAACCTGATTATAACGGGGTCCTTTTTACAAGAAATCCTTTAAATTTGTATAATCTTGTAATAGAATGGAATCTAAAAGATTCTCTTGAGGTGGTACAAGGTGGTTATTTTAATCAAATAACACTTCCTTTTAATTTAAATAAAGATTTTAAAAATAAACCATTTATTTCTTTGCTTGATTTGGTTAATATTTGTAAGAGTATAGAACAAAAATATAATTTTCCTCAAGATGTTGAATGGGTTATTAAAAATAAAAAAATATATATTCTGCAAACTAGGAATATTACTAGTTTATCTAAAAACGATTATGAAAATTTTATTTTTCTAGACCAAAATATAAAAGAATTTAATTATTTTTATTCAAAAAAAGATTTACAAGAATCTTTTGATAAACCTTTACCTTTAACTGAATCTATCCTTAGGAATTTGTATTCTAAAAATAATGCTATACATAGTGCTTACAAAAAAATAGGTGTTTTATATAATCCAATTGATATCTTTTTAAGATTTAAAAATGAAATTTATGTCGATAAAGAAAAAGAATTGAAACAGCTTTTCCCTTCGTATTCTTATTTTGGTGGAAATAAACCAAAGCCACATCTTCAAAATTTTAAGGGTTTTTTTACTACTTTTTTAAATATTTATAAATTCAGTAGTTTTTCTCTTAATCAAGATAAAATTATTAAATCTTTAGAGGATTTCAAAATTAAAATTGAGAATTTTAATAAAAACGAAAATAATAATTTTTTAGATACTTTAAATTTATTAAATGAAGTTTATTCTGAAATTTTCCTAATTAATTTAATTACAGATAAAACTCAGAAAGATATTCAATTTTATCTTAAAAATGAAGATCATTCTTTATTAGAGCTATTAAATAGTAAAATAGATGATTTAAATGAGATTAATTTAAAGAGATTAGAATTTAATAATTTAAATATTGATTTATTTGGTAATTCCTTAAATATTTCAGATGAAAATCCATTTTTAAAAACAGAAATAAATTATATAAAATTAAATAATGATTTAGAGATAGATTTATGGTGGAAAAAATTACCTTTCTTTCAAAGAATATTATTAAAGAAAAAAATTACTTTTTTAATATATTTACAATCTTTTAGAGAGCAGGGTAGGTGGTTGTCTGTTTTTTGCATTAATATTTTAAGGAATAAACTTAAAAAACAAGCTATTAAATTAAATTTAGATGATTATAGAATTTTATATTTTGCTAATTTAGAAGAGATTATTAATAATAATATTGATATAGTAAAGTTATATAATAGAAAATCCGAGTTTGAAAAAGATTATAAATTTTATTTTCCAGTAAATATAACAAATTTAGATTTATTCAATAATCAAAAAAGTTATGGAGTTTCTCCTGGTGCTATTAAAGGCAAAGTTGTTTCTTTAGGTGATAAAAATATTAAAAATTGTATTTTGTTGGTAGAAAAACTAGACTCTACTCTAGTTAATCATTTTAAAGAAATTAAGGGTATTATTTCATTAGAGGGTGGTTTATTGTCTCATTTAGCCATTATGGCAAGAGAAGCTGGTATGCCTGTCGTAATAGATCCTAATGCGAAATTTAAAATTCCCATAAATTCTGTTGTGGAAATTGATGGGTTAAAAGGAACAATTAATTTAATTAAAGAATAGATTTTATTTTGATTTAAATGTTATAATTTTAATATGTTAAGTAATAATTATGGAAAAATACGAATTGGAATTTTGCGAACAATGGATGAAGACCGAATGCATCATTTTGATCAAGCAAACTCTTTTTTGACTTATATAGAAGATAATTTATTTCATAAATATAAAGCTGTAGATATTTTTGTAGATAAAAATAATGTTTGGCATTGCAAAGGAATTCCAATATTGCCTATGGATTTGCATCACAAAGTAGATGTTATTTGGAATGAATATCATAGTGATTTGTATCAAACACTATCTGGTTTAAATATTCCCCATATTACTTTTAATCCTTTTAGTTATGTTTTAGAGAATAATAGAGATTTACTGAAAGAATACTTAGCTAAAAATAATATAAGTACTCCTAGACATATGATTATCGGCGCTTATCAAGAAGACATAGATGGTGATATTGATATTTTTGCCTTGAAAAAAGCTAAACAAGTTTTTGAAAAATTTGGTTCACCTTGGATAGTAAAGAGTTTGACTGATGAAAAAAATGAACCCCTCCATGTGATTAAAACTTATCCTGAATTAATAGAAATCATTAAAAATTATTCTTTAGAGAAAAAAAATATTTTAATTGAAGAATTAATAACAGGTAGATCAATAGAAACTCATTCTATTGCTGATTTTAGAAAACATGATTTATATCATTTGATTTCTTTAGAGAAAAAAGATAAAAAATATTTTAAAACTAAATTAAATAATACAGATAAAAATAATTTATATAAAACAATTGAAGATTTGCATAATTTATTAGGAGATAACAAATATTTAAAAACTGAAATAATTTTGACTCCAAAAGGTAAAATGTATTTAAATCATTTCAAAACTACTTTGCATGTAAAAGAGAATAAGGGACTCCGAGAAACATTAAAGTTTTTAAATATACATTTAGAAGAAATAATAGATCAATTTGTAAATAAAGCTTTAAAAACATAAATAGAATAGAATTTTCTTTTTTATTATTATTTGATATAATCTAATTAGTTGTTTTTATCTGTAGCGAGTGGTCGCACTCACATAGGCACATATGTTGGAGTTTAGCCATCACTCGCTTCAAATGAAAATAATAAATTAAAAATCACCACGAAAGTGGTGATTTTTAATTTGGAATTTTTTTAATTTATTTTTTTTGTTTCAACATTTTTAAAAATTTTTTTTAATTTTCAAATTTTATTTTTTATTTTTTAAAAAAGAAAAATATTTTTGAGTTATCCACAATTTTTTTGAAAAAAATATTTACTTTTATTTTTTAGTGCGAGATAATTAAATTAGTTCTTTACAATAATTTTTTTTTCGAAAAATATTTTCAAAATTTTTTTAAAAATATTTTTTACGGTCGATTATTGTGAATTATTACAAGTTAAATTAAAACAAATTTATTTTTATAAATTTGTCAAAAATAAAATGGCAGTAAAAAAGAAAGCAACAAAAAAAGCTGTGAAAAAAGTAACTAAAAAAGTTGCAAAGAAACCAGTTAAAAAAGTTGCAAAGAAAAAAGTTGCAAAGAAAAAGAAATAATTTCTTTTTCCCACTTAAAGAAAAATCCCGCTGTAAAAAGCGGGATTTTTCTTTTATTTTATGCTAAAATATAAGGATGAGTATATTTGATTCAATTTTTGGTAGTCCAACTTCAAAATTCTTGAAAGAAGGCCGTAAAATCGTAGATAAAGTAAATAAATTAGAAGAAAACTACAAATCCTTAAAAGATAGTGATTTTCCTTTAGAAACTAATAAATTCAAAGAAAGACTTAAAAATGGTGAAACCTTAGAAGATATTTTGCCTGAAGCTTTTGCTTTGGTGCGTGAAGCCTCGCTTCGAAATTTAAATGAAAGACATTATGATGTTCAGATTTTAGGAGGACTAGCATTACATAAAGGCAGTATCGTAGAAATGAAAACCGGTGAAGGTAAAACTCTCGTTGCAACTTTGCCTGCTTACTTAAATGCTTTAACAGAAAAAGGAGTTCATATTGTAACAGTGAATGATTATTTGGCTCGTCGTGACGCTGTACTAATGGGTCAGATTTATAATTTTTTAGGACTTTCTGTGGGAGTTATTAATAGTAATAATATTTCTTATGCTTATGATCCAAATCAAAAAAATCTAGAAAATGAAAATGGTGAAAACATAGACGAAGAAAGAGATCAAGTTGGTGAATTTAAAGTTGTTTATGATTTTTTGAAACCTGTTTCTCGCAAGGAAGCTTATTCAAAAGATATAGTATATGGAACAAATCATGAATATGGTTTTGATTATTTGAGAGATAATTTAGTTAGTAGAGTAGAAGATTTAGTTCAAAGAGAACATGCTTTTGCTATTGTGGACGAAGTTGACTCTATTTTGATAGATGAAGCTAGAACTCCTTTGATTATTTCTTCTCAAGCTGGAGATTCAGAAGATTTTTATGTTAAATTTTCAAAAATTGCTAATCAATTACAAAAAGATGTAGATTATACTGTTGATGAAAAACTAAGAGCTATTTCTTTAACTGATCAAGGTATAAATAGAGCAGAAGATTTATTAGGTATTACAAATATCTATACAGAGAAAGGTATAAAATATGTCCACCATTTAGAAACAGCTGTAAAAGCAAAAGCTGTTTTTGAGCGTGATAAAGATTATGTTGTTAAAGAAGGCAAGGTAGTAATAGTTGATCCTTTTACTGGTAGATTACAACCTGGTCGTCGCTGGTCAGAAGGTATTCATCAAGCAATCGAAGCAAAAGAAGGAGTAAAAATAGAAAAAGAAACTCGTTCTTCTGGATCAATTACTTTCCAAAACTATTTCAGATTTTACAAAAAATTATCAGGTATGACTGGAACTGGACTTACTTCAGCTGAAGAGTTTTTGAAAGTTTATGGCTTGGATGTAATTGTTATTCCAACCCATAGAAAAGTTCAAAGACTTGATCGTCCTGATTTAATTTTCCAAACAGAAAAAGGTAAATGGAAAGCAATTGCCGAAAAAGTAAAAGAATTAAATCAAAAAGGCCAACCAGTTTTAATTGGTACTGTTTCTATTGAGAAAAATGAATTACTTTCTGCTTATTTAAAAGAAGCTGGAGTAAATCATACAATTTTGAATGCTAAGAATCATGAAAAAGAAGGAGAAATTATTGCTCAAGCTGGACGATATAAAGCAATTACAATTGCTACAAATATGGCAGGGCGTGGTATTGATATTAAATTAGGAGGTAATCCTGCAACCAAAGAAGAATATGAAAAAGTAAAATCTTTAGGTGGGCTTTATGTATTAGGTACCGAGCGTCACGAAGCTCGCAGAATTGATAATCAATTACGAGGAAGATCTGGTCGTCAAGGTGACCCTGGAGAAACTCAATTCTTTGTTTCATTAGAAGATGATTTGATGCGTATTTTTGGAGCTGAAAGTATTAAAAATATGATGGGTCGTTTTGGAATTCCTGAAGAAGTACCTATTCAAAATAAATTAATAAATAATACTTTAGAAGGAGCACAAGCAAAAATAGAAGGTTTTCATTTTGATGCTCGTAAAAGTACTTTGGAATATGATAATGTTTTAAATCATCAAAGAAATACTATTTATGAAAGACGCCGAAAAATGCTTTTTGCAGACAAAGAAGGTATTGAAAAGGTTCTTAATGATGTCTCTTCTGTTGATTCAGAAATTCAAAATATTATACAAGAAAAAAGAGAAAAATTAGGAGAAGAAAATTTCTTAGAAACAGTTCGCAGAATTACATTATATACTACTGATACTTTGTGGATGGAACATTTAGAAGATATGAATTATTTGCGTAGTTCTGTGAATTTGCGTGCTTATGGTCAAAGAGATCCGATTATTGAATACAAGAAAGAAGGACTTAGAATGTTTAGAAATATGGAAGAATCTTTTAGACATGAAGTCGCTTCTTTGATCAAGAATATAAATACTGAAAATACTATTTCTGTTTCTGTAGCAGAGCCTGAAATAAAAAAAGATTTCATAACTAACGAAAATTTTAATGAAAATCAAACAATAAATAATGTAAATCAAGAAATAGGCAGAAATGATCCTTGCTATTGTGGTAGTGGTAAAAAATACAAAAAATGCCACGGAGCATAATTCTAACTTAATGCTATAATTAAATTATGAATTTAATTAAAAAACTAAAAATGAAAAGGAGAGCGATATCTTTATTTGCTGCTCTTAATTTTTATGGTGATCCAGGCAAGGATTTTAAAATTGTTGGAGTTACAGGAACAAATGGTAAAACAACTACAGCAACACTTCTCTATGAAATTACTTTGGCTTTAGGATATAAAGCAGGTTTAATAGGCACACTGGGAACTTTTGCTAATAATAAAGAAATAAATATTTCAAGAAAAATTCCCACAACTCCAGATCCTTTAACTTTAAGAAAAATTTTCAAAGAATTTAAAAAAGAAAAAGTAGAATATGTTTTTATGGAAGTTTCAAGTCATGCTATGGATCAAGGACGAGTTTCTGGAATTTCTTTTACTGGAGGAGTTTTTACGAATTTAACTCAAGACCATTTAGATTACCATAAAAGTATGGAGAATTATTTTAAAGCAAAAAAGAAATTTTTTGAAATTCTACCTAAAAATGCTTTTAGTTTAACTAACAAAGATGATGAACACGGTATTTTGATGACAAATAATATTAAAGCCAATAAGTATACTTATGGTTTTTCAGGAGGTGAAGATTTTCATGGAGAGATTTTTAAAAATGATTTTTCTGGAATTGAGGCTCGTTTTAATGGAGACAATATTCATACAAATTTATTAGGTAAATTCAATGCTTATAATTTATTAGCTATTTATGCGGTTTGTAATTTATTGTCTTTTCCAAAAGAAAAAATTATTAATCATATCAATAATATCAAAGCCCCAGCCGGTCGTTTTGAATCTTTTGTTAAAAATGATATTACTGTGATTGTAGATTATGCTCATACTCCGGATGCTTTAGAGAAAGTTTTGTTAACTGTAAATAATATTAAAAGTCAAAATAGTAAATTAATTTCTGTGTTTGGTTGTGGTGGAGATAGGGATCCACTCAAGCGTAGAATTATGGGAAAATTAGGGGCTAGTTTGTCAGATATTGCTATTTTTACTTCAGATAATCCGCGCTTTGAAGATCCTTTGAAAATAATTGAAGAAATGAAAACTGATTTGTCTATGAATGAAATACAAAATAATTATTTTATAATAGATAGAAGAGAAGCCATAAAAAAATCTATAGAAATAGCTAAAGCAGGTGATATAATTTTGTGTGCAGGTAAAGGTCACGAAGATTATCAAGAAATCAAAGGAATAAAGCATCACTTTAACGACAAAGAAGAATATAAGAAAATTTTAAAATAATTTATTTTGGGAAAATTTTGGAGACTAATTCTGGGATTGATTTTGTTAAACCGAACAAAGATCCAGATGAGACTAGGGCTATCAAATCATTTTTTTCTAAAATATTTTTTAATACATTTAATGTTTCTTCTTCATTTTTAGGTCCATACACATTCTCGCCTTTATATTCTTTTACTATTTTAATTATATCTTCTTGACTCATTTGATTATGAGTTGAAGCTCCGTGAGTAGGAGGAGGCAATATAATTACAATACTAGAAGAAGCAAATATATCTTTATACCAAGTTTTAGCTTCCTCATTTCGCCAAGAAAAAGTATGTGGTTCGAACACAGTAATAAGTCTTTTTTCTCCAAAATGTAAATTAAGTGCTTCAAAAACTGATTTAGCTTTTGCGTAAGAAGAACCAAATCCTTCATAAATTAATACAGATGATTTTGAAACTTTCTCATCTAATCTACCTGAAAGTCCTTTGAATTTTAAAATTGCTTTTTGGAGTTGTTCTCTGGTAACTAATTTCTTTTCTAAAACAAAACTACTTGCTCCAATAATATTTTCAATATTATGTCTGCCTAATAAATTTGTTTTTAAATTAATAATTTTTTTGTCTCCTTTGTATAAATCAAAAGTAGTTTTTTTACCATAAATTATATTTTCAGCATGATAAGAATTTATTTCGTGAATTCCATAATACACTATTTTTGCTTTTGTTTTTTTACTAATACTTAAAACATTTTTTTCATGTTTGCAAGCAACTAAAAGCCCATTTGCGGGTAATAATTTTACGAATTTTTCAAAAGGTTTTATATAATCTTTTTCGGTTGGAAAAATATTTATATGATCATGTTCTCCTGATATGAAAATAGCATTTTTAGGATTCATGTGTATCATCTTAGAAGTATGATCCCAATTCGAAGAAGGGTATTCATCTCCCTCTAAAATAAAATTTTTGCCTTTTCCTAAATAAGCATTTTGTTTAAAGTTTATTGGTACTGCTCCTATGAAATAAGAAGGATCTTTTTTTGATTCATGTAAAATATAAGTTATCAAAGAAGTCATTGTACTTTTTCCAAAACTTCCTACAATTACAGTATTTTCTTTGTCATTGATTAAATCTCCAATAGCTTCGGGTAAGGATTTGATAACAATACCCATAGCAAAAGCTTCGCGAACTTCTTCGTTTTCTTCAGGAGTTAATTTAGCATGTTTGCCTATAACTACTATGTCTACATCTTTTGGAATATTTTCTTTTTTATGTGGAGTTAAGATTTTTATTTTATTTTTTGTAAGCATACTTGCCACTGGATCATAAAATCCTTCATCTGAGCCAGAAACTTCATATCCTTTTTGTTTTAACATAATTGCAAGCCCAGACATACCCTTGCCACAAATACCGATCAAATGAATTTTGTTTTTTGTTTTTTTGTTTTTTGTCATTTTATTTTCATATTTATTTGAATAATTTTGATACAAAAGTACATCTTTAATAGCAATAATACTTTCGCCAAAAAGAGTATTTTTGTATTTATCTAAATCAATATTTTTATTTATATATAAATCAAGAGGGTGTAAACTAATATTATCAGGAAAACTACCAGTAGTTAATGCTCCGTCTTTAGAATTTGAAATTATATTTTTTAAAATAGGAACTTTTAAAAAATTTTTCTTGTATTTTGGCAAATACTCTACTTGAGCAAAACTACCATAACACAAGAAATTATTTAAAAATGCATATATTAAAAAACTCAGAGGCATGCCGGGACAAAGATAATTTTCTTGTAATTCTTTTTTTAGATTGGCTCTGTTGAGCAAAATTTTATTCTTATTAGATTGTAAATTATTTCCTTTTAAATAATAAGATTCTACAAAATCGTATTTGCCTTTTTTGTTTGGTTTGTAGAAAAAAACTTCATCTTTGAAATTCTCCTCTAATATATTGAGATTTTTCTTATCAAATAGTATTTGAGACAAAATACTTTTTGGATCTTCTATTGCTAATATTAAATAATTCTTAATAACTTCATTAAAGTCAAAGAAAACAGGTTTGCCTTTCAAATAAGGTTTCTCTATTGCTAAGCTGGATGAAATAGCCCAACTTGTATAATCTTCGTTTTCTTTTGGTTTTGGTATGACTTGCTTGATTTCTTGAGGTAAATGAGTCCAAACATCTATGGTTTTTTGTTCTATCTTGTTTCCATAAACTAAAGCATCTTGTTTTTGACTTGAAATAAGATTTATACCTCCCTCCATAGTCATAAGTCTTCCAGGTTTAGTATTATTTGAAAAAGGTAAGCCTGAGAACATAGCTACTAAATAATAGTCTTTAGGCGTTAAAGTCAGGCTGGTTAAATAGTTAATAAAAAAGTAGCGAGGTTTTTGAGCAGGGGATATATGAGGAGTAGTTTGTAGGGATCTTCTGGTTTTTATGTATTTTAAAATATCTTTAATTTCATTTTGATTATATTTTAAACGCTTTAGTTCTATTTCTAATGCTTTTGTAAAAAAAACCTCTAAAGGTTTACTTTCTTTATTAATTAATGATTTAGAGTATTCAAATAGTGTTTTGTCCCAGTTGTCCTTGATTTTATTGGCTAAATTTGTCTTACCTTGTTTTTTTAAGGTTATGATTATCTCTTGTATTTCGTTTTTAACCTTATCTTGCATTAACTTATATTACTTCTAAAAAGCTTTTTTAGCAAATAGTAAAATATTTAAAAATTAAACAATTTTTAAATATTTTTGTCAAACAATTAAATCTAAAATATCCTTATTTTACAAGGATATTTTAGATTTGACATATAGTAAAAATATGGTTTAACTATTGACTTTTATTTTAAATATGCTAATATATTAACATAACCTTTATTATAGGCGTAAAGCTTATAAAACAAGGTTTTTTTCGTCTCAGGCGAATTCTGCAGATATGGAGTTGATAGAGCAAAACTATCATAATATGCAAAACAAAAAAATAATAAGGTTCGTGCATTCTTTAGTTTTACTACCATTTTTGACAACATCAATCGGTACATTGCCTAAAGAAATAACAATCACAAATGCACCCAAAGCCTTATTTGTACAATTAAATACTAATTCTTTTGATTTATTGTCTCCTAACCAAGATAATAATGAAGAAGATAAAAACGAGCAAATAATTACAAAAAGAGCCGAAGCTATAGATAATTATTTTAAAGAAAGAGATATGCCTCTATACGGATATGGCCGAAAAATGGTCATAGAAGCAGATAAAAATAATCTTGATTGGAGACTTTTAGCTGCTATATCGGTTCGTGAATCTACAGGCGGAAAATTCGCTTGTAAGAAAGTTTCTTTTAGTGCTTTCGGTTGGGGTTCTTGTAAGATTAATTTCAAATCTTATGATGAGTCTATTGAAGTTATTGCTCGAAATTTGGGAGGAAATAACCCAAAAACTAGTCGTTATTATGCAAATAAAGACACTTATGGAATCCTTCAAGCTTATAATCCACCAAGTATTGTTCCTCAATATGCGCAGCAAGTAATAAAAATAATGGATACAATAGGAGATAAAGATTTAGGCACAGAAGCAAATTCTTAAGTTTTAAAAAAGACATCAAAAAAAGCCCCGTATGGGGCTTTTTTTGATTTGATAATTCTTTTGAATTATTTTGTGTCTTCTAGGTGAACTAGAGTCATTTTTTGTTCTTTTGGTTCGAACAATGTAATTTGGAAATTATAATTCTTTCCTAATTCTAGTTTTTCTCTTAGTTTAGATTCGCCACCAAAAGTAGAATTATGTACTAATCCAGCTACACCTTCTTTGATAGAAATCAAAGCGCCGTGTTTGTTGTATTTAATAACTACACCTTTGATAATGTCTCCTTTCTTTAATTTACCTTCAAATTCTTTCCAAGGATTTTCTTTCAAAGCTTTTACTGATAGAGAAACTTTACCATCTTTGATTTCAATAACGCGAGCTTTGATTGTGTCTCCGACTTTGAACATACTTCTAGGATCTTCTACAAGTCCCCAATCAAGTTCTGAAATGTGAACTAAACCTTCTAGATTGTCTTCTAATTTTAGGAAAATTCCGAAATCAACAATACCAGCAATAGAACATTCTACATCATCACCAACATTGTATTTATTCAATATTTCTTTTTTCTCTTCTGGATTGTTGTCTTTTTCTGAGAAGATTAACTTGCCTTCTTTGGGTAAAGTAGAAATTATGATAACTGAAATTTTTTCTCCAATTAATTTCTTTAATTCTTTCAAGATTTTATCTTTGTCAGAATCCAATACTCGAGGGTAGTGGTCAGCTTTTAATTGAGAAGCAGGTAAGAATCCAGAAATTCCTTGCCATTCTAAAATCAGGCCACCTTTGTTTGCGTCTTTAATTTCAAGATCCATAACTGTTTTTGCTTTGATAGCTTTTTCAGCTTCACTCCAAATTAGAGCTTGTTTTGCTTCTTTTAGAGATAATTCAACATAACCGTCTTCGTTTTCTGTATCTACTACTTTTGCTTTGATTAAATCACCAAGATTGATTTTCTTGATAATATCTTTTGCATTAATAAATTCTCTACCATAGATAATACCAGTTCCAAAAGGTGATAAATCTACGAAGACTGAAGATTTTTTGATTGAAATAACCTTACCTTCGACTATAGATTCTATTTCTGGTTTACTAACACTTCTATCTGTAATACTTTTTAAGACTAAATTTTCGTCTTTAACTTCTTCTTGTTTAATAATTTTTTTCATTTTAAATAAAAATATCCGCCTAAAGCGGACTTCGGTTTAGGTATTTATTTCTTTTAGGAAATAAAGGTTAGCCTAAGACGCTTAACTAATAATATATTTACATATTGATAATAACATATTTTGAAAAAATTGCAATAAAAATAAAGTAGATTTTCTTTTTAATTTTGTTATAATATATAGAATGATAATTACATATTACGGCAAACAATTTTTTAAAATAACCCAAGGTGATTTGGTTTTAGCAATTAACCCTGTTTCTAAGTCTTCAAAGACTGGTATTAATACTCATTTCGGAGCAGATATAGCTTTGGTGACTACTAATCATCCGGATTATAATGGGCTTTCTCAATTAGAGCACGGTGAAAGAATTCCTTTTGCTGTTTCTGGTCCAGGGGATTATGAAGTCAAAAGTATTTTTATTAAAGGTGTCCTTTCTAATGCATTAATTGATAATAAAAAACACATAAATACAATTTATTCTTTTAGCGTAGATAATATTACTATCGCTTTCCTAGGAGCATTAAACGATGAATCTATTTCAAATGATGCTTTAGAATATATCAATGAGCCAGATATTTTGTTTGTGCCTGTTGGAGGCAAAGATACAGGACTGATTGATGTTAAAACAGCAGCCAAAATTTCTTCTTCTTTAGAACCAAAATTAATTATTCCTATGGACTATGACAAAGACTCACTTAAAACTTTCTTAAAAGAAATGGGTCAAGAAAAAGCAGAAGAAGTAGATAAATTAACTTTGAAAAGAAAAGATTTAGAAGGTAAAGCAACAGAGGTTATTATTTTATCAGATAATAAATAATAAAATAATATGAAAAAAATTATTCACCATTTAAGAAAACAAAAAGAAGAAGATCGTAGAAATATATTACATTTAAGTATTTTTATTGTGGCTTGTTTAATAATTCTTGTTTGGAGTCTTAATTTGAGTAATACAATTGCTAGGACAGATGATTTGGACGAAGGATTGGAACCAATATTAGAATTAACAACAGACATAAATCAAGACTTACAAGAATTTAAATTAGAGAATTAAATTATGGCAAAAAATAAAATTGAAAAAAATAACGAAGAAGAATCAAAAATAGATAAAATAGTTCCAATTGAAATCATAAAAGAAATGGAAGATTCTTATTTGGCATATGCGATGTCTGTTATTACTTCTCGTGCACTACCTGATGTTCGTGATGGCTTAAA
>CAYNAO010000012.1:0-3570 GCA_964395435.1 uncultured Candidatus Saccharibacteria bacterium | reverse complement strand
AAATTATCTAGCGAATTATTGCGTGATATTGAAAAAGAAACTGTAGATTTTCGTCCTAATTATGACCAAACTCGTAAAGAACCTACTGTATTGCCTTCGGCTATTCCTTCTTTGCTTCTTAATGGGACTTTGGGTATTGCGGTTGGTATGGCTACAAATATTCCTCCGCATAATCTAGGCGAAGTAGTAGATGCAGCAATTCACTTAATAGAAAACAAAGACGCTACAACTGAAGATTTAATGCAATTCGTAAAAGGTCCTGATTTCCCAACAGGAGGTATTGCTTATGGCCAAAAAGATATTTTGCATGCTTATTCTTCTGGTAGAGGAGGAGTTGTTTGTCGTGGAGAAGCAGAAATTGTAGAGCAAAAAGGGGGAATGTATCAAATCATAATTACTTCTATTCCTTATAGAGTTAACAAAGCAAATTTAATTACAAGTATTGCTGAATTAGTTCAAGAGAAAAAATTAGACGGTATAAAAGGTCTTCGTGATGAATCAACAAAAGACATTCGTATCGTAATAGATTTGAAATCTGGAGCTTATCCTGAAAAAGTTTTAAATTACATTTATAAAAACACTCAACTAGAATCAAATTTTAATTTCAATATGCTTGCTTTGGTTGATGGTGTTCCTCAAACTCTTTCGCTTCATTCAATATTAGATAATTTTATTTCTCACAGAAAAGAAATAGTTATTCGTCGTAGTCAATATGATTTAAGAAAAGCTGAAGAACGCGAACATATTTTGCTCGGTCTTAAAAAAGCTTTAGATAAAATTGATCGTGTAATTACAATTATTCGTTCTTCAAAAGATAGTGCTACTGCAAAAGTAAATTTGATTAAAGAGTTTAAATTCTCAGATTTACAAGCAACTGCTATTTTGGAAATGAAATTAGCAAAATTAGCTGGACTTGAAAGAAAAGCCATTGAAGATGAATTAAAAGCAAAGCAAGATTTTATAGCAGAAATGAAAGATTTATTAGCAAGCCCAAAGAAAATTTTGAAAGTAATTTCTACAGAATTAAAAGAAATTGGAGACAAATACAGAGATGAAAGAAGAACAAAAATAGTTAAAGGTGGAGTTAAAGAAATTTCTGAAGAGGATTTGGTTCCAGAAGAAGATACTGTATTGGTTTATACTTCTGGAGGTTATATTAAAAGAACAGATCCAAAAGAATATCATTCTCAAAAAAGAGGAGGAGTAGGAGTGATTGATTTAGAAACTAAAGAAGAAGATTTCATTACTATACTTCTTAATGGTTCTACTCATGATGATTTACTATTCTTTACGAATTTAGGTAAAGCTTATAGTATTAAAATGTATGATATTCCAGTAGGTCGTAGAGCCACAAAAGGTAAATCTATCATGAATTTCCTTTCTCTCTCTTCAGATGAAAAAGTAACTTCGATTTTATCAATGCCAAAAGCAAGTCAAAAAGATGCTTCTTTGATGCTTGTTACCAAAGACGGTACTGCGAAAAAAATGGCAATTGAGAGTTTCAAAGATGTTAGAAGAAGTGGAATTATCGCTATTAAATTAGATAAAAATGATAATTTAGTTTCTGCATTTATAACTTCTAAAGGAGATCAAGTCATAGTTGCAACAGCTTCAGGTCAAGCTATTCGTTTCAAAGAAAATGATATTCGTGAAATGGGTAGAACTGCTGGAGGCGTTAGGGGAATTAAATTAGCTAAAAATGATGAAGTTATCAGTGTTGATGTAATTAAAAAAGAATTAGGTGATAGTGGATTCTTCTTGGTGATGAGTGCGAATGGTCTAGGCAAGAAAACTTCACTTAAAGAATATAAAGTTCAAAAAAGAGGAGGTTCTGGAATTAAAACTGCAAAAATAACTCCAAAGACTGGTAAATTAATTGTAGCTCAAGTAGTAGGAGAAGAACACGAAGAGTTAATTGCTATGTCTAAGAAAGGTCAAGTGATTCGTACAGCCCTCAAAGATATTCCTTCTTTGGGTCGCCAAACTCAAGGAGTCACAATTATGAGACTAAAAGCAGGGGATGGAATAGCATCACTTACTTGTTTCTAAAAATAAAAAACCGAATTAATAATTAATTCGGTTTTTTATTTATTTTATTTTTTAAAAAGTGTTATAATTATATCGTGTTTAGTAAACCAGAAGAAAATTTAAAATATTTAGATTTGCATGCAAATATGATTGTAGCTGATTTGGGTGCAGGGACTGGTTTTTATACTATTTTACTAGCAAAAATGTTTCCTTCTCTTAAAGTTTATTCACTTGATATTAATCCTTATTTTTTAAAAACTATTAAACACAAAGCCCATGAATTGCATTTAGATAATATTGAATATATAGCTTGTGATTTAGAAGAATTCCACTCTACAAAATTAAAAGATAATTTGGTTGACAGAATTGTGATTTCAAATATTTTTTTTCAGCTAGAGCATAAAGAAAATTTTTTAAAAGAAGTTAATCGTATTTTAAAACCAAATGGCAAAATTTTATTTGTGGATTTTGTACCTCATTCACAAATTATTTCAAAAATTAAAGATAAAGTTTTATCAAAAGAACAAGTTTTAGAATTTTTTACCAAGAATAATTTTATTTTAGATAAAGAAATTTTTACAGGCGAGCATCATTATGGTATGATTTTAAGTAAGAAATAAATATATGAAAAATATGGGAAACTTTCAACTTATAATGCTTGTACTCTTCATATTTGGAGGTGTTTTAGGTATCTTTGTTTTTGCTGGATTTATTGATTTAGAAGAATCAGCTGTGAATCAAGGTCCTACTGGGACTGTTGTACTGTGGGGAACATTACCTTCAAATGTAGTAAATCCAATTATTTCTGATTTTAATAAAAATAAAACTTATAGTGTTAGATATGTAGCTAAAAGAGAAGATTCTTTTGAGAGAGAATTATTAGAAGCTATCGCATTAGGACAATCTCCAGATTTGTTTTTAATTGCTAATGATTTAATTTATAAAAATTCAAATAAAATTTCAAAAATTCCTTATACAAATTACCCTTTATTTAATTTCAAAAATAATTTTGCCACTGCGGGTGAAGTTTTCTTAACTAAAGAAGGAATATTAGCATTACCGATCACAATTAATCCTATGGTTATGTATTATAATCGTAGTATTTTGGATGAGAATAGTGTCGCTTATCCTCCAGCATATTGGGATGAATTAGAACAATATGCCAACAAATTTACTAAAAAAGATACGCTAGGAAATATTAATCAAAGTAGTTTTGCCCTAGGTCAATATTCAAATATTACTCATGCAAAAAATATTTTAGCTACTTTATTCCTGCAAAAAGACAATACAATTATAGAGCAGGCTACAAGTATCTTTAGAGCAAATTTAAGTAATCCATCCAGCATAGAAAAGAATGTTGGAGTTTTGAATTTTTACACTGATTTTGCTAATCCTTTGAGCAAGAATTATTCTTGGAACAAATCTTTCTCTTCTTCGCTTGAATCATTCAGTAGGGAAGAATTAGTTTTTTATTTTGGCTTAGCTAGTGATTTGAGAGTTTTATTAGCAAGAAATCCAAATCATAATTTTATTGCTTCTCCT
>CAYNAO010000011.1:16080-19311 GCA_964395435.1 uncultured Candidatus Saccharibacteria bacterium | reverse complement strand
ACCCCAGCCAGTTATGAAAACTAAAGAGAAAATTATTTTAGGAATTGTTTCTTTGATTCTATCAAGATTGAGTTTTTTGTTGATCAATGATCCCGAAGGACCGAATTTGTTAATAGTTACTGTATTTGCAATTTTTATCTATTCCCTATTTTTAACACTACATTCTATTTATAAAAAATTTAACAAATAAAAAGCCAGGTAATTGTAATTTCTACAATACCTGGCTATTTGTTCATTCTATTTTGATGGTTTCTTTTTTTCCATCCATCCTGGTGACTACAATACTCCCGGGAGTAATCTTTGTTTCCAGAAATTCCGGAAATGAATCCATACTCAGTCCAATTTTTCCAGAAACAGATTCGAGGATCCCTACCGGAAATTGATTGGTTTCCAAAAGACAATAATCGCTTTTTATCAAATTCTTCTCGACACGAGCAGAAACTTCATCAAAAAAAGCTTTTGAAAGCTTCATATTCTCCTTGTCTTTTTCTGTCAGCAGTCTAGGACTTGCTAAATCAAAAGCTAAATCAAAAATACTCTCTTCCTTTTCTGGTTCAAGATAAGGAAGTTCTGTGTTTGCATTAATCCAAAAATTAGCAGCAGCTTCTGCCGTCAACTTAACTATTTCTTTATAGGATCTCATAATAAAAAATTTATAAATGTACAGAAAAAATATCCTTATATTTATATCATATATTTAATTTTTAGTCAATTATTCTTTCCCTAAAATATCAATCAAGGCAAGCTCTAAAGGTAGGCTCGGAATAAAGCTATTCTTCTGATTCTCGAATGCAGTCAGTAGTGAATACAAGGCTTTTGATCTAAAAATACCCTTTTTATCTTTAGAAATTAAATCTTTGAGGAAAATAATATCTTCCTCTCCTAAATCTTCCTTGAGGTTTTCTACTTCTTTTGGAGCATATCTCAAGATAACAGCGAGGCGAAATTTTTGTAAAATTAGTTTTAGAAATAAATTCATATCTAAATTTTCTTTTTCTGTAATTTTAATCAAAGATAAAGCTCCTTCTAAATCTTCTTCCCCTATTTTAGTCAAAAGTCCGTTTACCAAAACTCTTTTAGGAGCATTAGTGATTGATTCTATTTCTTCTAAAGAAATTTTGTTTCCAGATTTTTTATCTTTTTTAGCAAAATTCAAAACCTTATCTAAAACTCCTAAAGTATCACGAAAAGATCCATCCCCTAATAATGCTATCAATTCAAGTCCAGAATTTTCTATTTCAAAATTTTCTTTTTCTGCAATGTTTTTAATATGCTCTTTCAGGGTAATATCATTTGGTTTTTTGAAATTAAAAACTTGGCAACGAGAAATTATAGTTTCTGGAATTTTATGTAATTCAGTAGTAGCTAATATAAATATCACATGTGCTGGTGGTTCTTCTAGTGTTTTAAGGAGCGCTCCCCAAGCGTCTTTTGAAAGCATATGAACTTCATCTATGATATAGATTTTGTATTTTGAATCAAAAGGCAAAACCCTAACCCCGTCGCGTAATTCACGAATATCATCAATACCACGATTAGAAGCAGCATCAATTTCATAAATATCATTAACTGAAGTTTGAAGTTTATTAGAGAAAATCCGAGCGAGCGAAGTCTTGCCAGTACCACGAGAACCTACAAACAAATAAGCATGCGAAACAGTATTGTCTTTGATAGATTTTTCTAGAACTTTTACTATATGTTCTTGACCAACAACTTCGTCAAAGTTATTTGGTCTGTATTTACGATATAATGCTACATTTTGATTAGACATAAATATATTTTACCTTATTTGTTTCAAAAAATCTAAAGTTATTTTTTCTATCTCTTGATAAGAATCAGCCTCCATTAATTTGACTCTCAAATCTTTTGCGCCGTCAAAATTATTTACATAAGCTTTATAATGCTTCTTCATGATGGCAAAGTTTTTATGTTCTCCTAAAACTTCTTCAAAAAGCTTGGTATGTTCAAGCATAACTTTTAATTTTTCAGAAAGGCTAGGTGAAAATTCTTTTTTGACGTCGGACATCTTTTGAGATTTGATGTCCGACGTCTGAAGAATTCTCCTATTAAACAACCAAGGATTTCCAAAAATCCCTCGCCCAATCATAACTCCATCACACCCAGTTTCTTTGCATTTTTCTTCTGCATCAACAAGATTTAAAACATCCCCATTCCCTATTATCAAAGTCTCAGGAGAAATTTCATCACGAAGTTTGATAATTTCTTGCATAAGTTCCCAATGCGCAGGCACGAGAGACATCTCTTTCCGAGTTCTCAAATGCACAGTCAAAACAGGCAATTTCTCTTCTAATAATCCCCTAATCCAAGTATTGATTTCATTTTTATTATATCCAATGCGAGTTTTTACTGATACGGGAATATCTCCGGCGCCTTCTTTGGTAGCAGAAATAATCTCACGAGCTTTTGCTAAATCTTTAATCATACTTGCTCCTGCGCCTTGTTTTTCTATACTCCGATCAGGGCAACCCATATTAATATCAACTCCATCAAAACCAAGCTCCCGACACAATTTCGCAGCATTCTTCATATTTTCTTTATTAGATCCAAAAATCTGAGCCACAATAGGATGCTCGCCTTTGTCGAATTTCAAATCAATCATTAATTTTTCTCTTGCTTTAAGATGAGCTAATCCATCAGCCGAAACGAATTCAGTCCAAAAAACATCAGGTTTTCCGTATTTATTTATAATAGTCCGAAAAGCATAATCAGTAACATCAGCCATCGGAGCTAATACAAATATAGGTTTTTTTAATTGTTGCCAAAAATTTCTCATTATTCTTTTATAGCATAGTTTTGTTTTTTATAAAATTAATTAAATTTATAAAAAACTTTATTATTAAAACGCAAATCTATGTAAAGCAAATTAGTATAATTATTTTTCAAATCACTTTTAAGTGGTTCCGAAGAAACCCCAACATCTAAATTCTCAAAAATTAAATTCTTGTCTTCATTTGAATTAAAAATAATTTTTGGAGCTTGTGTTATGTGTTTATCAGAAGATAAATAAATTTCTGTTTCAGCATTATCTTTATAAAACAAAGAAACAGGATTCAAATTCAATTCTTTGATTTTATCTATCAAGATTTGATTTTGATTAAAGTCTTGTATAGACAAAGTATTATCTTGTAATAAACCATAAAATCTAAAATAAACATCTCCTGAAAAATATGGAGCTTTGTCAAACACAAAGCCGTTCTTGTCTACAAAAGA
>CAYNAO010000011.1:5875-15980 GCA_964395435.1 uncultured Candidatus Saccharibacteria bacterium | reverse complement strand
CTCCTGAAAAATATGGAGCTTTGTCAAACACAAAGCCGTTCTTGTCTACAAAAGAGCAACTCTCTTCTTGTTTATTTATACTTATATCAGGCAAAATCTCACCACACCAAGTATAAAGCGGAATTCTCTCAGTAATACTTAATTTTAGGTTTTGGAAATTATCAATTTTCAAATCTAAAGTTTCAATTCTGCCAAATTTTTCGTATAAAACTTTCTTTATTTTACTTTTAGGAATTAAAAAAGAGTTTGTTTTCGGGAAAAGCCAAATATATTTTCCACTAATTTCTTCTTGTATTACATTTTTCAAATCAGATTCATTTAAAACTTTGTTTCCTTCTACAGAAATATTATTAATATTAATTCTTTGCCATCTAGTTAAAAATGAAAGTCCCACTAAAATTAAAATCACAAAAACACTAAAAATTATAATTTTAATTTTAAAAATCTTTTTTTTCTTTTTCTTTAATTCTTCTATTTTGGAAGAAGTAAATTTCTTATTTTGCATATTATGAATTCTTTTTCTTTATGAATTCCATACCGCCCATATAAGGACGCAAAACTTCTGGGATTTTTATACTACCGTCAGCTTGTTGATAGTTCTCAATCAAAGATGCCGGCAAACGAGAAGTCGCACAAGCTGTATTATTCAAAGAGTGAACAAAGCGTAATTTTCCTTCATCGTCTCTGTATCTAATATTTAATCTACGAGTTTGAAAATCATGAAAATAAGAAGAAGAGTGAGTTTCTCTGTATTTACTTTGAGATGGCATCCAAGCTTCTATGTCGTATTTTTTAACTTGTCCAAGCCCTAAATCTCCTCCACAATTCACAACCACATGATAAGGTAATTTTAATTCTTGCATCAAATATTCAACATGGCGAGTAATTTCTTCATGCCATTTTACAGATTCCTGGTGACTTGCTTCACATAGAATTACTTGTTCTATTTTAAAAAATTCATGAACGCGAATTATGCCTTTGGTGTCTTTACCGTGTTTACCAGCTTCGGCTCTGAAGCAAGGAGAAAAAGCAATAAATTTTTTAGGTAAATCTTTTTTGTCTATAATTTCGTTCATGTGATAACCCATAGTAGCAACTTCGGCTGTTCCAGCTAAATATTCATTATCGCCTACTTTATATAAATCATCTTCTGCTTGAGGAAGCATACCTGTACCAATTAGAGACTCTTTACGAACCAAAGAAGGCACAATCATCGGAGTATAACCTTGTGCAATAAAATAATTCAAAAAATATTGCCACAAAGCAAAAAATAACATAGCTCCTTCATTCTTCATAAAATACCCCCTAAAACCAGAAACTTTCACCCCTCTTTCAAAATCAACTAAATCTAAATCTTCAAGAAGTTTTACATGATCTTTTGGAGTAAAATCAAAAACTGGTTTCTCTCCCCAAACTTTAATTTCTTGATTATCTTCATCTGTTTCTCCGTCTGGCACAGACATATCAGGGATATTGGGAATACTTATCATTAATTTTTGCCACTGATTTAGAACATTTTTCAATTCTTCTTCTTTGTTTTTGATATCTTCTTTTACCAAACGCATTTCTTCTATCAATTGCAATTTCAAAGCAGGATCTTGATCTCGAGCAATACTATTTGAAACACGATTAACCTCGGTTCTTAATTCTTCTACTATTTTTTGTAATTTTAATCTTTCATCATCTAATTCAATCAAATGACTGACATCAACATCAATCTTTTTCTTACGAGCTCCGGCAATTACAATATCTTTATTTTCTCTTATAAATTTTATATCTAGCATTTTTATATTATACACAAAAATTGTTATAATAGTAAATAATGGATCCCGTTAAATATTTTAAATAACGCGGATAAAGTATTATATTTTTAATAATAAAAACTTGTAATATAATTATAATTAAAACAAAAATATTTAACGGGATGGAAATCAAAGAATTCACAAAAGAATACTGGCCAGAAGGCTTAGAAGAAATTCCAGAGCCTCCAAAAAAATTATATATTTTAGGCAATTTTCCAGACGAAGATTTGATATTTTTATCTATCGTAGGTTCTCGTAAATTTACAAGTTATGGCCGTGAAGTTTGTGAAAAATTAATTGAAGGACTTAAAGGTTATCCTATTTGTATTGTGTCTGGTTTTGCTATGGGCATAGATAGCATTGCTCACAAAAAAGCTCTAGAAGTTGGACTTAAAACATTAGTTTTTCCAGGATCTGGATTATCAAAAGAAGCTATTTATCCGAAAACAAATGTAAAATTAATGGATGAAGTTTTAAACAAAGGTGGAGCTTTTATTTCTGAATTCGAAGATGACTTCAAAGCTACGAGTTGGTCTTTCCCTATGCGAAATAGATTAATGGCAGGAATTTCGAAAGCAGTTTTAATAATAGAAGCCGAAGAAAAATCAGGCACCATGATAACCGCCAGACTGGCTACTGAATACAACAAAGATGTCCTCGTAGTGCCAGGAAATATTTTTTCACCGAATTCAAAGGGTACTAATAAATTACTAAAATTAGGAGCAACTCCAATCACAAGTTCTATAGATTTATTAGAAGCTTTAGGTTTTGATATTAGTGACGAAAAAGAAAAACAACAAAATCTTTTCGAGGATTTATCTACTGACGAGAAAAAAGTAATTTCCCTACTACGCGAACCAAAAGAGCGAGATATTTTAATTAAAGAAATGAAAATGCCAGTTAATGAAGCAAATGCTTTATTATCAGTTATGGAAATTAAAGATTTAATCAAAGAAGAATTAGGTGAGATAAAAATAAAATAGAGCCGTTCCAACTTTTTGGGCGGCTCTACTAATACACTTTATTCCAAAACAATTAAACAATCATTTTAAATATATTATATATTAAAAAATAAAAATTACAAACTAAATTCTTCTGAGTGAATAAAATTTAATTTACCTTCTTTTTTGAATTGATTTTTTAAAGATTTAATCATAGGCATTGGAGAACAAATAAAAATACTTTTTTCTTCTAAACCAGATTGTTCTTTTATAAAATCAGAATTAATAAAACCTACTTCATCTGAAAAATGTGAAATTATTTTAACTTTAGGATTTTCTAAATTCAATAATTCTTGCAAATATACAGCTTCTTTTTGATCCCTAACACAATAATATAAATCAATCTCATATTCGCTCTCAATTGCTATAGATTTAGCCATACTTAAAAAAGGAGTAATTCCAATCCCGCCAGCAATCCAGATCTGTTTTTTATTAACAGCTTCTCTGTAAGAGAATTTACCAAAAGGTCCCTCTATCAAAGCTACTGTTCCTTTTTGTAAATTTTTAATTTTAGAAGTATAGTCTCCTAAATTTTTGACAGTAAAAGAAATAATTTCATCATCTTGTTTTGATGAAAAAGAAAAAGGATGACTTTCTTTGCCAATATTTTTATCCAAGAAAGAAATAAAAGCAAATTGACCAGATACAAAATCAATTTTATCCCCAGCTGGTTTTAACCTAACTTCTATTATATTCTCCCCTAAATCTAAAACTTCTGAAACTATATATTTATATTTTTTTGTAGTATAAAAACCAAAAACAGTATGATATAAATAAGACAAAATACTAATTCCAGATAAAGATAGCATATAAATTTTAAGTGGCAGAAAATTTGAAATATCACTAGGTACCAAAAAAGCATGCAAGCCACCAAAGAAAAAAGCTAGTCCCATGAATTTATGAGTCTTTTTCCAAATATGATATTTCGGTCTAAAATAAATTGTTAAAGAAATTAAAATTATAATTAACACTAAACCAATAGTTCCTAAACCGATTTCTATATTATTAGGTCCTGGTTTTATAAAATTAAAAAATTGCTTAAAATCAAAATTTCCAAAATAAGCATAGAAAATAAAAAATGGATGAAATAGCATAAGATAAAAAGCAGTTTTACCTATTTGTCCGTGACGCTCGTAAACTTTATTTAAACCATTAAAAAAATTATCTAAAAATTTATAACGCGCAGAAAGTATTAAAGAAGTAGCAAATAAACTCATACCTAAAATTCCAAAAAGTTTACCAAAAAATAGACCTAATTGATTAAAGCTACTTATTACACCTGGAGCAATTAAAAATAAAAAAATAGCAAGGATTTGCAAAATAATTATAAATAAAATTCCAGTATTTTCTTTTACATATTTCATATTATTTATAATAATATAATTTTAAAAAATTTGCGAAAAAAATATAATTCGTGTAATACTTAGAAATAATGAAATTATTAATTGTAGAGTCACCGAGCAAAGCAAAGACTATTGAGAAATATCTCGAAGGAGAATTTACCGTGCGTGCTTCGGTAGGACATATTAGAGATTTACCTAAATCAAGTAATGCCATAGATATAGAATCGGGCTTTATTCCTCATTATGAAATTTCAAAAGGCAAAGAAAGTATTGTTAGAGAATTAAAAAACTTATCAAGTAAATCTTCTCAAATATTACTAGCAACTGACCCCGACCGTGAAGGAGAAGCTATTGCTTGGCATATTGAAACACTGCTAAAAGAAGACAATAAAATAAAAGCCCCTATCAAAAGAGTTACTTTTAATGAAATTACCAAAGACGCAGTTAGAAATGCATTAGAACATCCTCGCGACATAGATACTAATTTACGAAAAGCTCAAGAAGCCCGGAGAGTTTTAGACCGTCTTGTTGGATATGATTTATCAGGAATAATTTGGAAAAAAGTTCGTTATGGTTTATCTGCAGGACGAGTTCAATCCCCTGCGTTGAGAATATTAATGGAAAGAGAAAGAGAGATTAGAGCTTTTATTCCAGAGAAATATTTTAAACTTTTTGGAGATTTTAAAACAAAAAAGAAAGAAGATTTAAGATTAGAATATTCGAATGAATTAAAAGACGAGAATTTTGTTGATAAAATAATAAAAGCTGGAGAGAAAAATCCATTTATTGTAAAAGACATAAAAGAATCCGAACAATCTCGTTCTCCTCGTGCGCCTTTTACTACTTCAAGCTTGCAACAAACAGCTTCGACTCGTTTAGGATATTCCCCTTCTCGAACTATGCAAATTGCTCAAAAATTATACGAAGCTGGACACATTACATATATGCGTACTGATAGTACTAATTTGTCTAAAGGAGCTCAAGCTCAAATACTTGGTTTTATTTCAAAAGAGTACGGCAAAGAATATGCCGAAGCACATTTCTATAAAACTAAATCTAAAAATGCTCAAGAAGCTCACGAAGCTATTCGTCCAACAAATATAGAAAAATTATACGCTGGCACCGAAGAGCAACAAAAATTATATAGATTAATTTGGGAAAGAGCTGTTTCTAGTCAAATGGTTTCTGCTAAATTAATGAAAACAAAAATCAAAGCAGAGATTTCAAACAATGAAGATTTGGGAGATTTTTCTGCAAATGGATCAAGACTAATATATCCTGGTTTTCTTTTAGTTGATCAAGCGTCCCGTGGCGAAGATGTAGAATTACCAAAAGTAGAAGTTGGAGAGAAATTAGAATTAATTAAATTAGAAAAAATAGAAAAATTCACTGAACCTCCAAATAGATATACCGAAGCAGGCTTAATTAAAGAACTAGAAGAACGCGGTATTGGTAGACCTTCGACTTATGCTTCTATTATGAAAACTTTAGAAGAGCGTGAATATGTTAAAAAAGAAGGCAGAACTCTATTCCCTACTGATACTGGAGATGTTGTTTCTAGTTTCTTAGAAGAACATTTCACTCAATATATATCTGATTCTTTTACCAAAGAAATGGAGGATGAATTAGACGAAATAGCTGAAGGCAAAAGAGAATACACAAAAACACTAAAAGAATTTTATGAACCTTTTTCGAAAGAAATAAAATCCAAAGAAAAACTTGAAAAAGCAACCAACTTAGGTTTAGCAAATGAAAAATTTAAATGCCTAAAATGTGGATCACAAATGGAAATTAAATTAGGTAAAAGTGGTAAATTTTTATCTTGCATTAAATATCCAGAATGTGATGGAGCTTTGACAATTGACGGTCAAGCAATCAACGAAGAAGCTCCTTTGGGTTATCATCCAAAAACAAATGAACCTATTTATTTATTAAATGGGCGTTTTGGTCCTTATGTACAATTAGGAAAAAACACTCAATTACCGAAACTAACTAAATGGCCAAAAGGCTACAAAAAAACAAAAGAAGATAAAGAAAAAGTAAAACAAGAAAAAGAATTAATAGATTCTTTGAAAAAATTACCTCAACCTAAAAGAGCAAGCGTACCTCCGCGAACAAAACTAGAAAATGTTACTTTTGATATGGCTATAAAATTACTTGAATTACCAAAAGATTTAGGAACAGATCCAAAAACTGGAGAAAAAGTTATTGCCAATATTGGACGATTTGGTCCTTATGTTGGTGTTGGTAAAGAATTCAGGTCTATCAAAAAATCAAGCGGACTTGATCCCTACACAATCACACTAGAAGAAGCTTTGAAATTAATTAACGAACCAAAAGCTCTACCGAAAGGCGTGGAATTATTTAGAACTATTGGAGTAAATCCAAAAACTAAAAAAGAAATTCAAATATTAAAATCAAGATCTGGATATTTTATTAAGCAAGGTTTAAATCGTATTTATATTCCTGAAAATATGAATCCAGAAAAATTAACAATAGACGAAGCTGTTTCCCTATTAAATATTTCTCGTTTCGATAAAAAGAAAAAATAAAATATTTTCCTATATATTATTGCTTTTTTTATGTTTTCTATACATAATAAATAAATGACCGATTATAAAGAAATAATTAATCTAATCGAAGGTGGAGTTTCCAAAGAAGAGGAAGCTTTAATACATAAAGCTTATGATTTTGCTATGCACTCTCATGAAGGTCAAAAGAGAATGAGCGGAGAACCTTATTTTATTCATGTTTTTGAAACTGCAAAAATACTAGCTCGTTTAGGAATGGACGCAAAAACAATCTCGGCAGGACTAATGCATGATGTTCTAGAAGACACAGAAATAACCGAAGAAGAAATGCAAAAAGAATTTGGTGATGAAATAGTTTATTTGGTAAAAGGTGTTACAAAATTAGGGACTTTAAAATATCGTGGCCATGATAGGCATGTTGAGAGTTTGAGAAAATTCTTCGTAGCAATTGCAAATGATTTACGAGTTGTGATAATTAAATTCGCAGACCGATTACATAATTTAAAAACCTTAGAACATGTTAGAGAAGACAAAAGACAAAGAATAGCTTTAGAATCAATTCAAATTTATGCTCCACTTGCAAACAGGCTCGGTATGGGTAAACTAAAAAGCGAAATAGAAGATAGCGCTTTCCCTTTTGCTTATCCAAAAGAATATCAAAAAGTCACAGAACTCTTAGAAGAAAAGAAAGAAGAATACAGCGAAAATCTAGAGAAAATTCAAAATACCTTAAAAGAAGAATTAAAAAATCATAATATGAATTATGATGAAATAAGCCATAGAGTAAAAACAAAATACAGTCTTTGGAAAAAATTAAATCGTTATGAAATGGATTTAGATAAAATTCATGACATAGTTGCTATTCGAGTTGTAGTAGATTCAATTGAAGACTGCTATAGAATTCTAGGATTAATTCATTCTCTGTGGAAACCTATGCTAGGTAGAATCAAAGACTATATTTCCCTGCCAAAACCAAATGGTTATAAATCTCTCCACACAACAGTCTTCACAGGTAAAACAGGCATAGCTGAAATTCAAATCAGAACAAAAGAAATGCATGCTGAAGCAGCCTACGGTATTGCCGCTCACTTTGCTTATAAAGAAAATTGCGAGGAAAAAGTTAAAAAAGATAAAAGTAAATTTGATTGGATAGAAGAATTAAAAGAATTAAACTATAATCCAAACAAACCTCAAACTTTTTTTGATAATTTAAAAACAGATTTCTTTAATGACCGAATTTTTATTTTAACCCCTAAAGGAGATGTTGTTGATTTACCTGAAAATTCAACTCCTATTGATTTTGCTTATGCTATTCACTCAGACATAGGAGACCATATTTTTGGAGTAAAAGTTAACAATAAAATGGTTCAGATATATTCTACTTTAAAAAATGGAGATATAGTGGAAATCATAACTAAAAAAGATTCTCACCCTACTTCAAAGTGGCTTGATTATTCAAAAACAAATACAGCTCGTAAAAATATTCGCTCTTATTTAGAGAAAAACGATACAGGAATATTATCAAAATTAAGAAACCTCACAAAAAAATAAACTCTCATACGAGAGTTTATTTTTTACAAACTAAAGTTATTTATATTATACAAATCAGTATTATCTTCTTCCTCTTTTTCTTTAATGTCTCTATCGTCGAGTAAAGAAGCTTCTTCTTTTACTTCATGCAAATTACCTTCTTCACCTAAACTTGCAATATGATTCTCCAGCATCATAGAATTACTTAATTCTTGTTTTTTATTTAGCATTTCCAAAATAGTCCTAAGATCATCATTAGAGAAGAAATCAATTTTGATTTGTCCACCTTGATCTTTTTTCTCTATATGGACTCTTGTTCCTAAACGCTCTTGAAATTCTTCTTCGATTTCTGTAATTTCAGGATCTGGCATAAATTCCTTTTTGCGAACTCTATCATAAGCAATCCTGCGGGCGACTTTTTCTGCTTCACGAACTGTAATTTTTTTATAAATAATTTCTTTAAATAAAACCACTTGCTCTTCGGGGTGATCGGTTAGCATCAGAAGAGGTCTTGTGTGACCTTCGGACATACGCCCTTCGGACAAAGCATTTAAAATTTCTTCAGGTAAAGCAAGAATTCTCAAAGAATTAGAAACATATTCCCGACTCTTTCCCATCTTCTTTGCAACTTCGGCATGAGTAAATTTAAATTCATTTACAAGCTTGAAAAAAGCACGAGCTCTATCAACAGCATTCAAATCTTCTCTTTGCAAGTTTTCCAAAATTGCTAATTCTAATTTTGCCAAAGAACTATCACCAGTTCTGATAATTACCGGCACTTGAGCAACTTTTGCAAGCATAGAAGCACGCAAGCGACGCTCTCCTGCAATTAATTCGTATTCAGTAACAAGCCCTCCATCATCTTTTTCTTTTTCTATTCTAGAAACAGTTAGTGGTTGCAAAACTCCGTATTGTTTTATAGAATCTGCTAATTCTAAAAGCTTACCTTCATCAAATTCACGACGAGGTTGATAAGGGTTTGGTTTTATTTTATCGGTATCGATCCAGAAAATTGAATTTGAATATAAGTTAGACATAAATTGATTTTAACACATAAATCTGATAAAGTTAAAATGTGGAAAAATAGTTAATATATTTTTCAAGTAGCCGGAGTGGCGGAATTGGTAGACGCGCACGACTCAAAATCGTGTATCGCAAGGTGTGAGAGTTCGATTCTCTCCTCCGGCACAAACAAAAGCCCAAAAGGGCTTTTTGATTTTAAGCTTTATTTTTGCTAAAATCTATTTAATATATGAATCCCGTTAAAAATTTTAAAAACGCGGATAAAGTATTGTTTAAAAAATAATAAAAACTTGTAATATAATTATAACTTAATCAAAAATATTTAATGGGATGAAAAATACAAAAAATAATTCAATTGATTTTGAAGTGACCGGAGGAAACAAATTATCTGGTTCTATTACTACTAATTTTTCTAAAAATGGTTCTGTGGGACTTCTTTGTGCTTCTCTACTTAATCGAGGCAAAACTACCCTCCACGGTATCGCTCGAATTGAAGAAGTTTACCGAGTCATAGAAATCCTAGAGAGCATAGGAGTTAAAATTAAATGGATCAAACAAAATTCTTTAACAATCACTCCTCCAGAAAAATTTGATTTATCAAAAATAAATATAGAATCTGCTATCAAAACTCGTTCAATTATTATGATTATTGGTCCTCTTATTCATTATTTAAAAAATTTCTCTATTCCTCATGCTTCAGGTTGTAATTTAGGTAAAAGAACAATTTCAGCTCACACTTATGCTTTAAATTCCCTAGGAGTAAAAATTAAAACTACAAATAATAGCTATGATATTAGTAATACAAAATTAAAAGCGACCAACATCGTAATGTACGAAGCCGGAGATACTGCTTGTGAAAATATTTTAACTGCATC
>CAYNAO010000011.1:0-5775 GCA_964395435.1 uncultured Candidatus Saccharibacteria bacterium | reverse complement strand
ACATCGTAATGTACGAAGCCGGAGATACTGCTTGTGAAAATATTTTAACTGCATCTAGCTTGATTCCAGGGAAAACTACAATTCGTTTCGCTAGTGCAAATTATATGGTTCAAGAAATTTGTTTCTTCTTGGAAACTTTAGGAGTAAAGATTGAAGGGATTGGTAGTTCTACCCTAATAGTTCACGGAGTAAAAGAAATCAATAAAGATATAGAATATACAAATAGCGAAGACCCTATAGAATCTATGATGTTTATCTCGGCTGCAATTGTAACAAATTCAAATTTAAAAATTTTAAGATGCCCTATTGATTTTCTTTCTTTAGAATTAGAAAAATTACGCATAATGGGGCTACGATTTAGATTAGGTAAAACTTACAAGTCTTATAATAATAGAACTAATTTAGTTGATATAGAAATTTTCCCTTCAAAACTAAAAGCCTTATCAGATAAAATTCACGCAAATCCATATCCAGGAATCAATATGGACAATCTACCATTTTTCGCTCCTATTGCTCTCGTAGCAAACGGCAAGACAATGATTCATGATTGGGTTTACGAGAATCGTGCAATTTATTTTGCTGAATTAAATCGTCTCGGAGGAAATGTTACCTTGGCTGATCCTCATAGGGTTTATATTGAAGGTCCTACAAAATTAAAACCAGCTCAAGTAGTCTGCCCGCCAGCACTTAGGCCTTCTGTGGTTATTTTAATTGCTATGCTTGCTGCAAATGGAGTTTCTATCCTAAGAAATGTTTATATGATCAATCGTGGCTATGAAGAAATAGCAGAAAGATTAAATTCAATCGGAGCAAAAATCAAAATCCTAAAAAATTAATGTTTGACAAAAATAATAAAGTAATAGTTATCTTAGGGCCGACAGCTATCGGCAAAAGCTCTTTGGCTGTTAAGATTGCTAAAAAATATAATGGAGAAATTATCTCGGCTGACTCTAGGCAAATTTACAAATATTTGAATATTGGCACAGGTAAAATTACAGAAAAAGAAATGCAAAATATTCCTCATTATGGAATAGATATAGTAGAACCTAAAAAAGTTTTTTCAGTGATAGCTTATCAAAAATATGCTTTCAAAAAAATAAAAGAAATACTCGAAAAAGGTAAAACTCCTATTATTTGCGGAGGCACAGGTTTTTATATTGATGCTATAACTAAAAACTTTGTTTTACCAGAAGTTAAAGTAGATTTAAAATTAAGAGAAGAATTAAATAAAAACAACGCCGAAGAGAATTATAAAATCCTGTTTTCTTTAGATAAAGATAGAGCTTTGAATATTGATAAGAAAAATAATGTTAGATTAATTAGAGCTATTGAAATAGCAAAATCTCTAGGCAAGGTTCCAGAAATACAATATAAAAATAACAATAATTATCAATTCTTAAAAATTGGACTTCGTTTAGACAAAGAAGAGTTAGATAAAAAAATTGAAAAAAGAGTAAAGAAAATGTTCAAAGATGGCTTGCTTAAAGAGATAGAAAATTTAAAGAAACTCGGAATCAAAGAAGACCGTTTTCGTGAATTTGGTTTTGAATACAATAACCCTACATTAGATGGTGTAATTTCTGCTACAAAAAAATATGCAAAAAGACAAATAACTTATTTCAAAAAAGATAAGGAAATAATTTATTTTTCTCCAAAAGAATTAAAAGAAATTAATACTTGTATCAAAACTTTTTTTGATTCTTAAAAAATTCTACAATAGCAGGCAAAAGCGAAATCAAAACTACTAAAATAATTAAATAAGATAAATAGTTATTAACTTCTGGAAAAATTATTCCCAAGAAATATCCAACCAAAGTAACAATAATTGCCCAAAGGAAAGAAGAAAGTAAATTATACTTAAGGAATTTTAAATAATTCATATTAGCAATTCCAGCAATAATAGGCACAAAAGTCCTAACAATCGGAACGAATCTAGATATTAATATAGCCACCCTACCATGTTTATCAAAAAAATTATGAGCCTGATTAATGTATTTGTCTTTTAAAAGTTTTCTAAAAATATAAAATTTCCTTAATCGGTTTAAATGAGTACCAATATGATATCCAACAATTCCTCCAAAAAAAGTACTAATTATAATTAGCGGTATAAGAATATAAATGTTTAATAATCCTGCTTGAGCCAAGAGCCCAGCCACAAATAACAAAGAATCTCCTGGCAAAGCAAAGAAAATACCTGATTCCAGAAAAACAATTATAAAAATTCCAGCATATCCATAAGTATTAATTAAATTAGGAATATCAAAAAGGTCAAGCATAATTATATTATATTAAACTTGGTATCTTTATCATAATAGTCCTCTCCTTCATTTTTCTTCAAGAAAGCTACGACTTTATAAGTAATAGGAGTAAAAATAACTTCAATTAAAGTTTTAAATATATAATTTGAAATAATCAAAGTTATGATCAGCGATATAGGTAAAATTCCAATAAAAGCTATAAAAATAAAAACTACACTATCTAATAATTCTCCAACTAGCGTAGAAGATATAGTTCTCGCCCAGAGTTTGCGTCCATTGGTCCAGACTTTCATTTTAGCTAAAACAATAGCATTTGAAAAAGATCCCAACAAATATGCAACTAAAGAAGCAAAAACAATCCTCGGAGTAAATCCTAAAATATTATTATAAGATTCCCCTAATTCCCAACCTTCTGCAGCAGGCAAATATTTTACAATAATAAAAATTAGCGACATAAGAAAAGTCATAGCAAAACCAAGCCAAATAACTTCTCTGCTTTTTTTATAACCATAAACTTCTGTTAAAATATCACCAAAAATATAAGAGAGCGGAAAAAGCAAAGTTCCAGCATCAAAAGTAAAAAAACCTAAATCAACAATTTTAACTGAAACAATATTAGAAATCATTAAAACAGCAACAAAAAATACTGTTATATAAGTAAAATATTTGTAATTTTTTTGCATTATAGATTATTTATTTTTTAGCAAATCTCTAATTTCAGTTAATAGTTCTGCTTCTGTTGGTCCCTTTGGAGCATCAGCTGGTTTTTCTTTCTTCATTTTGTTTACCAATATATTCATTGGCTTAACAACGAAGAAGAATATCGCACTAGCAACCATAATAAAAGAAATCAAAACATTAATAAAATTACCATACTTAAAAGTACTACCATTTAAAGTAAAAGAAAGATTGCTAAAGTCTGGCAATTTTGCAATTGCAGAAATCAAAGGAGTTAATAGATCAGCCACAAGTGAAGAAACCACACTACCAAAAGCAGTACCAATAACAACACCCACAGCTAAATCAACCACATTACCTCGTAATAAAAATTGTTTAAAATCGTTTAACATAATATTTTAAGATTATTTATAATACTTATATTATACAATTTTTTGAGAAATAAAAAAACCTAGCTCTTTTGGAACTAGGTTTGCATTCTCTATATTAGTGGCGTCGGATTAATTTTTTGCTCCGTCGTTTTTTAGGCGACGGAGCTTTATTAACGGGTACAATGGATCAAATCTCTGAATACATGATAGCATATTTAAAAACAAATGTCAAGCTTTTAAATTTGCTATATTTTATTAATTTTATATAATAATTTTAGATTGAATTTTGGTCTTGTGAACATTTTAATTTTTTGGAATGATAATTAGCGTTTTCATTGAGAGTTAAGGACTGAAGTACCCCATCTTGCTTCAGTCCTTTTTATATTCTTCTTCTATTAAACCTAATTTAATCAAACGAGCTTTTATTCCTCCTACTTGCCTACCGTTTTCTTTTGCTATTTCTTTGATTGATTTACCTTGATTAAAACTTTCTATGACTTTTTCTTCTTCCTCTATGCTCCATTTTTTATAAGCATTTTGATGTTTCTCTCTAATTTTATCTAATTTAGAAATTTCACCTTGCTCAGTATTATTTTTTTCTTTTTTCTCTTTCCATTTTCCACCCATAGCTATTACAAAATTCTTATGCATTTTTTCTAAATCTTGTTTTGAAATTTTAGCAAAAGCTTCTTTTAATTCTAAAGATGATTTTTTAAATATTTTATCTTGTTCCAATATTTCAGGATGTACCTTTAAAGACATTTCATTAAAACCTAGCAAATAAAGCCCTGCTAAACTTCGGACTCTAGAGAGAGCTACATAACCCTGCCCATACTCAAATACAGACGACAAATCCATAATAGCCCCATTTAGGCTCATTCCTTGGCTTTTATGCACAGTCATAGCCCAAGCAAGCCTTAGAGGAAATTGATTAATCTTAGCTTTGATTTTACCGTTTTCTTCTATACTCCAATCCATAGGGCTAATAGTTATATTTTTCCCGTCGAGGGTCTTTATAATTGGATAATTTGTCAGTGAGTCAAAATCAACTACTTCGCCTAATGTTCCATTCACATACCCTTCTTTGGCATTGTTTTTCGTACACATAACAATAGCTCCTTTTTTTAATTTTAAAACTTCAGGAGACAGGCAACCTTTTTTTAGATTATTTACCAGATTTTCTTTGCCAAAAGTATCCATCATAAATTTATTTTCTGGTTCATTTATCATAGATAACATTTGCTCGTTGATTTTATCTACATCAAAATTATGAGAATAAAGTTTTGTGATTTTTTCATTCAAATTATCTCTAGAAACAAAACGAGATTTTAAATAATCTAAATGATATTCCTCCAAAGAATTTTTACGAATTGATAATAATAAATCTAAAAATTCTTCATCTTCTTGCCTATGTTGTTCTTCGATATAACAAACAAGAAAATTAGCCCGCGCCCAAGAGAGAGAATCAAAAGCAAAATCTCCATTTTCTTCTTCAAATAGTTGTATTTCTTTCTCTTCTTTTTGTTTTTTGTTAATTGGAGGTAATTGAAAGAAATCTCCAACCAATACAATTTGCAAACCTCCAAAAGCTTCATCGTTTTGCCTAATACTCCGACAAACCAAATCCACCATAGACAAAGTATCAGCATGAAGCATTGAAACTTCATCAATAATCAAAACTTTTGTTTTTGAAATTCTTTTTACTAAATATTCAGTAGTAGATATTTTATCTAAATCATATTTATCTAATTTGTTCTTGATTCCAATTCCAGCCCAAGAATGAATAGTAGATCCTCCTATATGAGTAGCCGCAATTCCAGTAGAAGCCGTTATAGAATGCTCTATTTTATGATCTTTTAAATAAGAAATATATTTGTTTATGGTATAAGTTTTACCTGCTCCAGGCTCTCCGGTCAAGAAAACATTCGCTCCTGTTTTTAAAATATTCAAAGCCTCTTCTTGCGTCATGATTTTATTATAACTTATTTGAAATAAAAAAGAGCAAGGCATCAAAACCTTGCTCTATCCCATGGCGATTCCTGCTTTCAGGAAATGTTTTTTAAAAAAAAATAGCCCCGTCTCTTTTGATGGGACTATATTGTAATCTATAATTAATCCTACTATTATTATTCTATCAAAAATATTTTAAAAGTCAAATATCATCATTTTAAAAATACATCCAGAGCTCCCTCGCCTCCATTTCTGTAATTTGCATAATTATAATTAATTTTATTTTTATTTAAATAACTTTTTACAAATTCTCTTAAAACTGGTCCATTTTCACTATTTCCACCTTTGCCTACTATTATTCTTATAAATTTATATTTTCCTTGAAATAAAAAATCATTTAAAATATCTTCTGCTTCGAAAGTTGTATATCCGTGCAAATCCATCACTATGTCTGGATTATTTTCATCTATTTCATTTAATTTAGAGAATTCATAATAACTCATAACAAGATATTACAC
>CAYNAO010000010.1:15301-19346 GCA_964395435.1 uncultured Candidatus Saccharibacteria bacterium | reverse complement strand
ATCTTTAGCTTATTCTCAGTTGCCTGTTGTTTTGGTGAATGCGGTGAATGAGCAACAAAAGGAGATTGAGAAATACAGACAAGAATTAGAAGCTCTGCAATTAAGATTAAAAGCTTTGCAAGATTAAGCTTTACTTATTTAATTAAAAAAAGTAATATATATTTATATGTTTTTAGAAGATTTTTTAGCTAAATTAGGAATTGCTTTTTTAGGTTTAATTGGTTTTTTTGTAGCCTCTCATATTTATAAAGAAAAACGCGCATCTAGGCCACTAGTCTGTCCACTTCGTTTTCATTGTGATTCTGTGGTTAATAGTGATTATTCAAAATTCTTTGGAATTTCGGTTGAGATTTTTGGAATGATTTATTATTTTTTTATTTTTCTATCTTATTTAGCTATTATTTTATTTGGAAGTAATATTAGTTTATTTTTCTTAATTTTGCTTAGTTTTATTTCTATTGTTGCTTTTATTTTCTCGGCTTATTTAGTTTCTGTGCAAGCTTTTATTTTAAAAATTTATTGCTCTTGGTGTTTAGTGTCGGCATTAATTTCTACTATTATTTTTGTTTTGACTTTATATACTTATAATTTCTCAGATTTATTTTTAGTTTTTATAAAATAAAAAAAGCGGGAATTTCCCGCTTTGTGTTACTTTTTTCGAAATACATGTTTGCCCCTATTTAATTCGTGTATGATTTTTAAATGATCTCCTAATGCATCATACCGATCTTCTAATTTTTTTACAAGCTTGTCTTTTCCTTCTTTTTTTGCCTGTTTTATTTTAGAGGCGATTTCATTTAGTTGTTTGGTGATTTCTGCGGAAGTCGGCTCTATTTTGGCTAACTTAGCTGATTCAATAGATGCTTTTTCAGGGTTGCCCTCACCATAAGCAATAAATTTAGGTACCATATTCTTAAATTTTTAAAATTTTAAACAACAAATTCATTTTTTAATATAACAATTCTTAAAAATAAAGTAAATACTTTTAGATTTTTTATTATGCTAAAATGAATTTATGGATCCCGTTAATTTTTTTTAAGAACGGGTGTTATTAACAGAGTATATTAAAACTTATAGCATGTATTTTAATTATAAATTAATCAAAAATATTTAACGGGATGGATAATTTAAAACAACTTTGGTTTTTGGATAAAGACAAAGCTCTCTTGTCTCTTGATTCTTCTTTGGGAGGTTTAACTGAACAAGAAGCTTCAAAAAGATTAAAAAATTTTGGAAAAAATATTTTAAATGCAAAAGAGCAAAAAACTATTTTTTCAATTTTTATAAAACAATTTAAAAGCCCGCTTATTTTTCTATTGCTTGGTGCTTCTGTTTTAACCATACTGCTTAATGAATGGATTGATGCTAGCGTTATTTTATTTGCTGTTTTTATAAATGTGTTTTTAGGTTTTTATCAAGAATACAATGCTGAAAAAACTTTGGATAAATTAACAACATATATCAAAGATAGAACTAAAGTTATTCGCGATGGACATGAAATAGAAATAGATTCTTCTTTGATTGTACCGGGAGATATTTTGAAATTATCTTATGGTTCTCGAGTGCCAGCTGATGCGAGAATTTTATCTATAAATAATTTGCGAATTGATGAAGCAATTTTAACAGGAGAATCTTTGCCGATTGAAAAAACTGATGAAACTTTGCCTTTGGGGACTGAATTAGTTGATAGACGAAATATTGCTCATGCGGGAACTTTGGTTGTAGAAGGTTTTGCTCATGCTTTAGTTTATGAAACAGGAGACCAAACAGAAATAGGTAAAATTGCTAAAATCGTTTCAAAAGTAGAACGAAGTGAAACTCCACTTCAAAAAAGCGTAGACAAGCTTGCTTGGTTTATTTTCTTTGTAGTTATCTTAATAGTTTTAGGAATTTTATTTTTAGGTATTTCTCGAGGTGAAGCTTTTTTGCCTATGCTTGTTCTTTCTGCTGCAGTTGCAGTAGGGGCGGTTCCTGAAGCTTTGCCTATTGCGCTGACTGTGATTTTAGCTATCGGTTCTACTCGTATTGCAAACAAAAAAGGAATTATTCGTAAATTATCAGCTGCCGAAACACTCGGTTCTACTACTTTGATTATGACAGACAAGACTGGAACTTTGACCAAAGCTGATATGCAATTAGTGGGAATTTCAAGTTTGAATGATATTTTGGAAACTGATAAATCAACCAAGCAAGAGAATTTTTCTACCGAAGAAAAAGATTTGTTATTTAAAGTTTTATCTAATGTTGATGTCGCTTTAGAGAATCCTACCGAAGAAAAAGATAAATGGGTTTTTCGAGGTAGGCCTTTTGAGGTGAATATAGTGAAGGCGGCAATTTTGAATGATTTAGATATTTCTAATTTAAAAGAAAATACTTTGAAATTAGTTTTGCCTTTTAACTCCACTAATAAATTTTCTGTTTCAGATAATGGAGATTTTTATACTATTATGGGTGCTCCAGATATTTTGATAAAGAAATCTAAATTAGACAAAGAGGATTATTTAAAAATCGAAAATTGGATAGAGGAAACTAGTAAAGACGGCAAGAGATTGATAGGAGTAGGTTATCTAAAGAAGAAACATAAAAATCAAAAATTCAATGCTGATGAAATTGTTGATATTGAATTTAAGGGGACTTTGGTTTTCTTTGATCCTGTTCGTCCTGAAGTTCCAGCTGCAATTAAGAATATAGAATCTCACGGTATGAAAATTGTTTTAGTTACTGGAGATTTGCCAGGGACTGCGCGGTCTTTGTCTCGGGATTTAGATTGGCAAGTAGAAGATGATCAGGTTTTAGTAGGTTCTGATTTGAGACAAATGAATGATGAGGATTTATTAAAAATTTTACCAAAGATTAAAATCTTTGCTCGTGTTACACCAGAAGATAAACTGAGAATTGGTTTACTTTATAAAAAATTAGGAGAGATTGTTGCTATGACAGGGGATGGAGTCAATGATGCTCCAGCTTTAAAAGCAGTTGATATTGGAATTTCTTTGGGTTCGGCTTCGGATGTGGCGAAGTCTACTGCGGATTTGGTTTTGCTTGATGATAATTTTGAAACTATTTCTTTGGCTATTGATGAAGGTAGAAAAATTTTAGGAAATATTAGGAAAACTTTTGTTTATCTTATGTCGAATTCTTTAGATGAAGTTTTTGTGATTGCGGGAAGTTTGATTTTTAATCTAAGTTTACCTTTGACTGCACTACAAATTATTTGGGTGAATTTATTTACAGGATCATTACCAGCACTTTCTTTTGCTTTTGATGAAGATATAGATAGAGAGAGGTTTAATGGGAAAAGCTTGAAATTAATTTTATCAAAAGAAGTTAAAGTTTTGACTTTAGGTATTGGTATTTTAAGTTCTGTCTTACTTTTTGTTTTGTATTATTGGTTAATCAAAATAGGTTTATCTATTGAAGTTGCTAGATCTATTTTCTTTGTTTGTTTTTCTTCATATATTTTAGCTATTACTTATTCTTTTAGAAGTTTGCGTAACCCTTTGTTTAAATTTAATATTTTTTCAAATAAAAAATTAAACATTAGTTTATTGATTGCTTTATTAATTTTGATAGCTACGATGACTATACCTTTTATACGTGAAATTTTTGGTATTGCTCCTATGCCTTTAGTTTGGCTTCCTTTTGTTTTATTCTGGCTTGTGTTAAACATAACTCTGGTGGAAGGAGCAAAGTATTTAATGCATAGAAATAAAAAAGCTTAAAAAGTAGCATTTATTTAAAATTTTTGTTATAAATAATGCTATATGGTGGCTATGGTGTAACGGTTAACACAGCGGGTTGTGGTTCCGCTGATTCGGGTTCGATTCCCGATAGCCACCCAAGAACAAAATTGATATAATATTTATATGTATCCCGTTAAAAATTTTAGATAACGGGTAAAATATTTGAAAGTTAAATTAGTCAAATAACTTTAAATAATATTGTAAATTAATCAAAAATATTTAACGGGATGGAAAAATTTTCTTGGTTTAAAGATCAAAATGCTAAAAAACAAGCAGAAAAAATTATTTCTAATTTAGATATG
>CAYNAO010000010.1:10547-15201 GCA_964395435.1 uncultured Candidatus Saccharibacteria bacterium | reverse complement strand
AAAAAAGAAAAACTTTCTTATTTAAATCAAAAGAATTTTAAGTTTCATATGAGTATTGATGACATTAATTTACCTATCACTAAAGAAGAAAAAGAAATCAACGAACTTCAAAATGAAGTAAATGAATTATCCAAAACTATTACAAAAGAAAGAATAGAAGAAATTTTACCTGAATTACAAGAAAAATCTTTGAAGTTAAAAAATAAAATAGATACTTTTAGAGATGCTTGGTATCCTAAAAATCCAGAAGAGAACTAATGCAAAATATTTTTAATGATGAAAATTTAATAAATACTCTAAAAGAAGGAGGGGTTGCTGTAATGCCTACTGATACTATTTATGGAATTGTTTGTAGTGCTTTGGATGAAAAATCTGTTTTAAGACTTTATGAAATACGAAAAAGAAATCCTAGTAAACCTTGTATTATTTTAATTAGTGATATTTTAGAAATTGAGAATTTCGGAATTAGTTTGAGTGATGTAGAGCGAAAAAATCTCTTAGATTTTTTCGCTCTCCCAAAACCAACAAGCATAATCATAGATTGCGAAAAAGAAGAATATGCATATTTACATAGAGGCACGAATACTTTATCTTTTCGTATTCCAAAAAATCAAAATTTAAAAAATTTATTAAAAATAACTGGACCACTTATAGCTCCTTCGGCTAATACAGAAGGCAATATTCCTGCCAAAAATATCAAAGAAGCCAAAGAGTATTTCGGAGAGAGTGTTTCTTTGTATATAGACGGAGGGGAGATTTTGGCTAATCCTTCAACTGTTATTAGATTGTATAAAGACGGGACTAGTTCTATAATAAGAGCATGAGTAAAAGTTTATGGGAAAAGATTTTTTCTGCGCCAGCTAAAATTCTGAATGAAACTATTGAGATAGAAAAAGAAATAGTAGAAGAAATCAAAGAACAAAAGCCAGTCAAAAAAATAAAACAATATTGGAAAATTTTAGGCCCAGGATTAACTACTGGGGCGGCTGATGATGATCCTTCTGGAATCGCTACTTATTCTCAAATGGGTGCGAGTAGGGGGCTTTCTTTATTGTGGCTTTCATTAATTACTTTTCCCCTGATGTCTAATATTCAGGAAATGTGTGCAAGAATAGGATTAGTTACTGGAAGTGGATTAGCTTCAAATATTAGAAGACATTATTCAAAAAAAGTTTTATATTTCGGAGCATTTTTGTTAGTTTTTGCAAATGTTTTAAACATAGGAGCAAACTTAGGTGCAATGGCAAAATCCACAGAGCTTTTATTTCCAAAGGTTTCTTTTATTTTTTTAGTTATACTTTATGCTTTAATTATTATTTTTTTACAAATTGGAATTTCATATAAAAAATATTCTTCTTATTTAAAGTATTTAACCTTAGTTTTATTTAGTTATGCTTTTGTAGTATTGTTTATTGATGTGAATTGGTCTTTAGTTTTCAAATCTTTAGTTTTACCAAAAATAACTTTTGATGAACAAACTATTTTACTTATTTGTGCAGCATTAGGAACGACTATTAGCCCTTATCTTTTTTTCTGGCAAACTTCCCAAGAAATAGAAGAAGAGATTTTAAAAGGAGACACAACTGAAGAATTACGCAGAGAGCATGTTAATAATAAGGATTTAAAAAACATGAGACTTGATGTTTGGTTTGGGATGTTTGTTTCTAATATTGTAATGTTTTTTATAATTGTTGCGTCTTCTTTTGCTTTGCATGATAATGGAATTTTAAATATTAACACAGCCGAAGATGCTGCAAATGCTTTGCGTCCTTTTGCTGGTGATGCAGCTTTCTTTTTGTTTACTATTGGAATTTTAGGTACTGGATTTTTATCTATTCCAGTTTTAGCAGGTAGTGCTTCTTATGCTATTTCTGAGGCATTTAATTTTAAATTAGGATTTAATCATAGTTTAAAAGAAGCAAGTGCTTTTTATGGAATAATTATTTTGTCTATTTTTTTGGGAATTATTGTTAATTTTATAGGTATTGATCCAATTAAAGTTTTAATATATTCAGCAATAATAAATGGCTTAATCGCTCCTGTTATGCTGTATTTAATTGTAGGTATTAGTAAAGATGAAAAAATTATGGGAGTTTATAAAAATTCTAAATTAGCAAATATTGTAGGATATATTACTATTTTTTTTATGACCATAGTTGGAATTTTATCAATTTTCTTTTTATTTAATTAATGAATATTCAAAAAGATTTTAATTTAAAAGATTTTAATACCTTTGGAGTAAATGTTAAAGCTTCTTATTTTGTAGCTATAGAATCATTAGAAGATTTAATCTCTTTAATTCAAAATCCAATTTTTAAAGAAAATCAAAAATTATTTTTAGGTGGAGGTAGTAATATTTTATTTAGAGAAGATTTTAAAGGATTAGTAATTTTAAATAAATTAAAAGGAATTGAGATTTTAAAAGAAGATTCTGACTTTGTTTATGTTTTTTCTTTTGGAGGAGAGGACTGGGATAATTTAGTTGATTTTACTGTAGAGAGAAATTTTTGGGGAATAGAAAATTTGGCTAAAATTCCAGGTTCTGTAGGGGCTTCGCCAGTACAGAATATTGGAGCGTATGGAGTTGAATTAAAAGATTCTTTAGAAGAAGTTTATGCTTTAGATATACAAACTGGAGAAAAAAGAATTTTTAAAAATTCTGAATGTAAATTTGGTTATAGAGATAGCGTTTTTAAGAATGAATTAAAAGACAAATACTTTATTTATGGAATTTCTTTAAAATTATCTAAAAAAACAAAAATAAATACAGAATACAGAATTCTCAAAGATTATATTGCTACTAATAACCTTAAAATTGAAAAATCAAAAGACATAAGTGAAATAGTTTCTAAAATCAGATCAAGTAAATTACCTAATCCAAAAATATTAGGCAATGCAGGTAGTTTTTTCAAAAATACTTTTATTAAAAAGGAGAAATTAGATGAATTAATTAAAGAATATCCTAATATGCCATTTTTTATAGAGAATGAAGAGTTTAAGATTCCAACAGCTTGGTTGATAGAGCAAGCTGGTTTCAAGGGAAATATTTATGGAAATGTTGGCTCTCACAAGGATCAAGCTTTGATACTTGTAAATTATGGAAATGCTACTGGTCAAGAAATTAAAGATTTTTCAGATAAAATTATAAATACTATTTATGAAAAATTTGGTATAGAGATTAAACCTGAAGTAAATATTCTTTAATTTATTGATTTTAAAAGTAGAATTGTAGTATAATATATCTATTAATAGTTTAATTTATTTAATTACGATGAATCCCGTTAAATATTTAAAAAAACGCGGATTCATAATACAATGTTATTAGGTCAATAATATTCGTAATAATTATAATATAATAAAAAATATTTAACGGGATGAATAAAAATTTAATTTTTGGTATTGTTATTGTTGTTTTAGTTTTAGGATTTTTAGGTTATATGACTTTCTTTAATAAAGATGCGGGAGTTTCTTCGAAAACTGCTCAAGCAGGGGATATTGTGTCTGTTAATTACACAGGTCGCCTAGAAGACGGTACAGTTTTTGACTCTAATATTGACCCACAATTCGGTCATGTGGAACCTTTTGTATTCCCTTTGGGGGTTGGACAAGTTATCAAAGGTTGGGATGAAGGCATAGTAGGTATGAAAGTAGGCGAGAAGAAGACTTTGACTGTTCCACCTGAAAAAGGTTATGGAGAAAATGCAGTAGGACCTATTCCTCCTAATTCAACTTTGATTTTTGATGTTGAAATTTTAGAAATTAATCCTTTGCAATAATATGGGAATTTTTAAAGAAAATAAAAACTTCATTTTCAAAGCTTTTGTGGTTTTAGTTTTCGGATCAATCCTTTTGAATGGTTTAGATTTAGGAGACAAATCAGATTACAAAGGCGGAGAAGATAGTGTGATTACTGTTTCAGGTGTTGGTGAAGTTTCAGCAATTCCTGATATAGCTACTATTTCTTTTGAAATCTCAAAAGAAGCAAAAACAGTAAAAGAAGCACAAGATCAAGTTTCTAAAATTGAAGGCGAAGTTTTAGCTTCACTTAAAGCAAATGGTATAGAAGATAAAGATATTAAAACTACAAATTCTTCTTTTTATCCAAAATACGAATACACTAATACATTATGCAGAGGATATGTTTGTCCTCCTAGTAATAGCGAAATCGTAGGATATACTGTAAGTGAAAATATTACAGTCAAAGTAAGAAATACAGATAATGCAGGGAAAGTAATAGCAGATTTAGGTAGTTTAGGAGTTTCTTCACTTTCAGGTCCTAATTTCACTATTGATGATGAAGAGTCTTTGAAAATCGAAGCTCGCAAGAAAGCAATCGAAAATGCAAAAGAAAAAGCTCATGTATTAGCTACTGATTTAGGAATTAGATTAGGTAAAATCAAGTCTTTTAGCGAAGGTGGAGATTATGGAGTTCCGTATTATGCAAAAGCTAATTTAGAAGTCGCTTCTGATAGTGGAGTACCTACTTTGCCAAAAGGAGAAAATACAATAACTTCACAAGTAACAATAACTTATAAAATTAAATAAATTAAACACACTATAAACAAAACTTATCCAGAATGTGGATAAGTTTTGTTTTTATTTGCAAAGAATTGATATAATTAAAGTATTATAAATATTATCAATAAATTATGAA
>CAYNAO010000010.1:5890-10447 GCA_964395435.1 uncultured Candidatus Saccharibacteria bacterium | reverse complement strand
TATCAAGGTAGTTCTCTTAAAATAGATGGATTTTATGGTATTTCTACTTTAAAAGAAGTAATAAAATTTCAAAAAGATAATAATATTTCTCCTTCAGTTGGATATATTGGATCTTTAACTCGGGCTAAAATACAAGAAGTAAGTTGCAAGCCTGTTGACCCTTTGCCTAATGTTTTAATTGATTTTAAAGCAACTCCTGATTCTGTGCAATTTGGAGGTTCTACTGTTTTAACTTGGAATGTAGAAAATGCTAATAAATGTACTGCTGGTTTTGATTGGTCTGGAGAAAAATTATTGACTGGTAGTCAAATAATTTCTAATTTGGAAAAGACTTCTATTTTTTCTTTGACTTGTACTAATGTTTTAGGTGAAAAAGTTTCTAAATCTGTTGATGTTGGAGTTTATATAGTAGATAATTTTGAACCAAGTATAAAAATTACAGCACCTGATATTAAAGGAGATGGTACTGATATTATTTCCCCGGGTCAAAAAATACAAGTAAAATGGGAAACTAAAAATGCTGGTAATAATTTAATTGCTGTTGGTTTAGTTTATTCAAAAAAACTTGAAGGAAATAGCTGGGAAAGAGATTTTACTGCTTTAGACACTAATTTAGTTAATGATGGAGAAACTACTTTAACAATACCTTCTGTTTCGGAATTAAAATCTTTAAATTTAAAATATGATTATTTTACAATTGGAGCTTATATAAGAGTAGAAAATCCAGAAGCAAATCCATTATCAGCCCTAGTATCTACAGAAACAAAAAATTTCATAATTTCAATTCCTTGTGATGAAGGTTACACAGGCACATATCCGAATTGTAAAAAAATAGAAACTCCGCCAATTGAATGTCCTGCGGGTTATACAGGTCAGTATCCAAATTGTGTAAAAATAGAAACTCCAAGTCCTTCATGTTTGGAATTAACTTATAATCTAAAAATTACAGATAGAGATTCTTTTACAAAAGGTGAAGTTAGTAAATTGCAAAATTTCTTGAAATTACAAGGATATTTAAATGAAAATCCTACAGGATATTTTGGAACTGCAACATTAGGAGCAGTGATAAAATTCCAAAAAGCAAATAATATTTCTCCTGCAGTTGGTTTCGTAGGATCATACACTCGCGCAAAAATTAAAGAAATTAGTTGTAGTGCTACATATGGTAGTGGTGCTAATAATAATTCTGTAAAAGTGATTTCTCCTAATGGAGGAGAGTTGTTCCGACCTTTAGATCAAGTTGAGGTTAAATTTAAAGTAAAAGATTTAGAAAATAATAAATATAAGATTGCTTTAGCTTATTATCCTACAAACAATTCTCAACCTATTTTATTAAGTGATATAAATAAAAATAATGGAAATATAGATAATATAGATATTCAGTTGCCATTTCTTTGTCGAATTGGTAATTTACAAGAATTAAGTTTCCCTGGATCCTATAATTCTCCTGAAGCCGAAGAAGAAATTAAGCATTCATTACAGTTAGAAGGTTGTGGTGGCGTCTCGTCTTTTCCTGCCTCTTCTTGGACTAGTGATAGTCTTTTAGAGTTAGAACTATTTATGCCGCCTTTAAGTTTAATTGTAGATAAAAATAACCTTTCTTTTGATTCTAGTGAATATCAAAAAATAAATGATTTAAATAGATTACATTTGTATGATTTTACTGGTAAAAAGTTTAAATTATTTATTCAAGAACTTGATAAAAATGGGAAAATTATAGGTGAGGATTACTCTGATGATTTTTTCAGTATTCTTCCACAAGACTTAAAAGAAGGTTGTGTTCAAGGTATAGATTATAATAAGTCAAGTATTAAATGTCCTAGTATTAAAATTAATACAAATAATGAAGTAAAAAATTACAAGCCAGGAGAAAAAATAGAAGTATCTTGGGCTTCAAAAAATATACCTAAAAATGCTTGGGTTGCTCTATCTTTGCAAGATCAAAATACTAAAATTAAATATTTTATAGCTTCTTATCTTCCTGCTTCTGAAAAAATTACATATTTTTTTCCAGAAAACATAAAACAAAATGATATAGCGGACGGTGAAAGTATTGGACATGTTTATGAAAGATTAGTAAATAAAAATTTTAAAGTAGTTGCTGATTTGTATTTAGGTTCTGGTTCTATTTATGCTTTTGATTATAATAATATTATACAAAGTGCTGTGCCTGTAAATTTTGGAGGTATTATTACGAATTCTCCTAGCATAATATTAAAACCTCATTTATTGGCTTCAGATTCAAGTGATAATACTTTTAAAATGTTGCCATTAAGTTGTTTTAACGGAATTCAAGATTTTGGAGAAACTGGAATAGATGTTGGAGGGCCTTGTGGAGAAATTTTTAATTCCTGCCCAGAAGGAACAACAGGCGCCTATCCGAATTGTAAAGAAATTGTACCAGAATGCCCTGAAGGTTATACAGGAATTTACCCAAATTGTGTATTGCCTCAAAAATCTGTGTCTGTAAATTCTTCAATCAGTGGTTGTGAGCTTGGTTATAAATATAGTGTAATCACAGGACAACCTTGCTCTCTTCAAACTCAAACAACAGATAATTCTGATTCTATAACAACCACAACAACAGACAAAACTCCTCGTATTGCATATTGGTCAGGTAAAGTAAATCAACACATAGATCAAAATGGTAATTGGCAAACTGATCCAGACGGAGCGAGTGGTTCTAGTTTAGACAAATTAGGATATTGCAGAAAATGGTATCCTACTACAACAAGTGTTCGTGATTATAAAGTTGAAACTATCAATACCTGGAGAGCAGGAGGTAATACCGGAGCTTATTCTTCTAGTCGCATGACTATAGAATGTGTTGGTGGATCTGTTGCTGGAGTATTAGGTGCTTCAACAGACAAGAACCCAAATCTTTGTTCCTTGGATGCTAATTTAATGAAAGGAATGAAATCTCCAAAAGTTAAATGTCTTCAACAAAAACTAAATCAAAAAGGATATCAAGTAGTAGGAACAGAAGGAGGCAAGGAAACAAATGAGTTTGGTTATTACACTATGCAAGCTTTGCGTAAATTCCAAAAGGATAATAACTTAACAGCTGATGGTATTTTAGGAAAAAACACTAGAAAGTTATTAAATAACTAAAATTGACTTTTTTGTAAAAAAAGAGTAATATTAAAAGAGCCCCAAAAGGGCTTTTTTATAAAGAAAAATTTTAAAAATATGTCAAAAATAATTCAATTTTTTAGTGAAACGAAAGCCGAATTAAAACAAGTTGTTTGGCCTAATAGGAATCAAACTATTTTATACACTATTGTAGTTATAGTTCTTTCTGTGTTGGTTGCTTATTTCTTAGGTCTTTTTGATTATTTATTTGCTAGAGGATTAGAACAATTATTAGCTTTATAATATTAAAAAACTTTTAACTTATTTATTATGTCAAAACAAGAAACACAAGGAAAAAGAAATTGGTATGCGATTCATACTTATGCAGGGTATGAGAATGTTGTGTTGAAGAATTTGAAACAAAGAACTGATTCTTTGGGTATGAATGATAAAATTTTCAATGTAATAGTTCCTACTGAAAAGAAAATAAAAATCAAAGCAGGTAAAAGAGTAGAAGTAGAAGAGAAAATTTACCCAGGTTATGTATTAGTAGATATGATTGTGACTGATGATTCTTGGTATGTTGTTCGTAATACTCCTCGGGTTACTGGTTTCGTTGGAGCAGGGGTTAATCCAGTTCCACTACGCAAAGACGAAGTAGACTATTTATTCAAGAAAATGGATGGTGGTCAAGCAAAACACAATATCGATCTTGCAATTGATGAAATAGTTTTGATTACAGACGGACCTTTCAAAGATTTAGAAGGTAAAGTTAGTCAAGTAGAGAATGATAGAGGCAAGGTAAAGGTTTTGGTGTCTATGTTTGGTCGTGAGACTCCGGTAGAGCTTGATTTCTTGCAAGTTAAGAAAATATAGTATATATTAAGAAAGTTAATTAAATTAAAGAGATGTCAAAGAAAATAACTAAAAAAATTAAATTAGAAATTGAAGCAGGTAAAGCAAATCCTGCGCCACCTTTAGGTCCAGCATTAGGACAAGCAGGTATAAATATTAGTGATTTCGTTACTAAATTCAACGCTGCAACTTCAAAAATGATGGGAGATAAAGTTGGAGTAAAGATTTCTGTATATGAAGATAGAACTTATGATTTCGTTGTTAAAACTCCTCCAGCTACAGGTTTAATCCTAAAAGCAGCCGGAGTTGCGAAAGGTTCAGGAAAGAATGCAGTTTCTAAAGTAGGTAAAATCACTCGCGCTCAAGCATTAGAAATCGGAAAGAAAAAAGCAGCTGATTTGAATGCAAAAGATGATGAAGGATTAATCAATATTATTGCTGGATCTGCTCGTTCTATCGGTATCGAAGTTAAAGACTAATAAAAAAATACAAACAGCCCCGCCTTTTTAAAAAGTGGGGCTGTTTACTTTTTATCTAAATAATGTTATTTTAAACCTGAAATAATTTCTTTGTTAACCGGTCTTTGACCACAAATATTTTGAATATGAGTTTTGTTAATTCTTTCAAAGA
>CAYNAO010000010.1:4525-5790 GCA_964395435.1 uncultured Candidatus Saccharibacteria bacterium | reverse complement strand
AAAAATAAAAGCGAGCAGTTTGCTCGCTTTTTTATTATTTAAAATTCATTCTTCCACATCATAGATTCTTTTGGTAAATGTTCTTGATGAGAATATTTTGCATTTTTCTTTTTATGATAAAGTCTATCTACTTTGCCTTCTACCTTGTAGTAAATTAATTGACCAATAGGCATACCAGGATAAACTCGCACAGGAATAGAAGTAGATATCTCTAGCGTCCAGTATCCACAAAATCCAACATCTCCTTTTCCTGCAGTTGCATGAATATCAATACCGAGTCTGCCAGTAGAGGATTTTCCTTCTAGGAAGGGAACATGTTTATGTGTTTCTGTGTATTCCAAAGTCGCTCCTAAATAAAGTTTGCCAGGTTTTAAAACATAGCCAGTTTTAGGGATTTTAAAGTGTTTAATTTTATTGTGCTTTTTAGCATCTAAGGTTTTACTAGTATAAGTAGCAAAGTTTTCGCTAAGGTGTACGTCATAAGAGTTGCCACCCATATTTTTTGCATCAAAAGGTTCTATAACTATAGTTTTCTTTTTAATTTCGTCTAAAATTTTTTTATCTGATAAAATCATAAATTAAGTTTATGCTATTCTTGGTTTTAGGTCAAATAATTTTTATTTCTGCTCGTATTCAACAAAAGAATAATCATGTGGGTTTTTGTCGTCTTTTTTATATTCTTCTTTTTTTGTTTCTTGCCAAATTTCTTTATCAATAATAGGGAAGAAGCTATCTGCTTCTTTATCTTCATTCTCTATATGAGTTATGTATAATTTATTTGCTATATTTATAGCTTGCTTGTAAATCTCTCCACCACCAATAACAAATACTTCTTCACCTGTATTTGTTTTCTCTAAAGCTTCTTCTAGTGAATGAGCTATTTCTGTACCTTCACTTTTAAAATTAGTATCACGAGTTATAACTATATTTTTCCTATTTGGCAAAGCTTTGCCAATGCTTTCAAAAGTTTTGCGCCCCATTATTACAGTATGTCCGGAAGTTGTGTCTTTGAAATGCTTCATATCAGCAGGCAAAGACCAAAGAAGTTTATTTTCTTTTCCTAATTCATTATTTTTGCCGATTGCAGCTATGATTGAAATCATCTTAATATAAATTATACAGCAATCGGAGCTTTAATTGCATCATGAGGATTATAATCCATTAATTCAAAATCATCTATTGTAAAATCTTCAATATTTTTCTTAAGAGGATTAATTTTCATTTTTGGTAATGGGCGAATATCATTTTTTCTAGAGATTTGCAGA
>CAYNAO010000010.1:0-4425 GCA_964395435.1 uncultured Candidatus Saccharibacteria bacterium | reverse complement strand
AATAACATTATACTATTAATCCGTATTATTTAAAATTTTTAACGGTATTCATACCTTTATTTTAACTTTTAATTAGAATCTATACAAATTTGACAAAGTTAGATAATAATGCTAATATTTAAACATCATTCTCATTTCTGCTAGCGGGCAGAAAATCTTAATAATAACGAGACTGAACCGATTTTTTCGGATAGTGATGGAAATCAATTATGACTTTGAGTCTTGGTATTGATTACCATGACACAAATAAATATATGATTAAAAAAACTAATTCGAGTAGAAGGTTTAGTTCTTCGTCTCAAGGTCGTTCTAATACAAAAGGACCAAAGAAAAATTTTAATAATAAAAACAAGACATCTTTTTTCTCTAAGCCTAAATCTTTTGGCCGTCCAAAATTTGGCGGAAGTAAAAGAGGTTTTAGTAAAGGTAGAAGAAGAGGGGGAGGTCGTGGAGAGAGAATAGATTTTTCTCGTTTTGTTAGTAAAGCAGTTTTTAAAAAAGAAGAACCTTATGTAAATGATCATCATTTTATAGATTTTGCTTTCGTGGAAAAATTGCAAAGTAATATTGCTAAAAAAGGCTATATTTCTCCTCGTCCAATTCAAGATAAAAGTATTCCTCATATTTTAAAAGGTAGAGATATTTTTGGCTTGGCTAATACTGGTACTGGTAAAACTGCAGCTTTTCTATTGCCTTTAATTAATAAAGTTATGCAAAACAAAAGTGAAAAAGTTTTGATTCTTGCACCGACTCGTGAGCTTGCTATTCAAATCGAAGATGAGCTTCGCAGTCTTTCTTTTGGAGCAGGGATTTTTTCTGTTTCTTTGGTTGGAGGATTGCCTATTAATAAACAAATAAATGAAATCAAAAGAGGAGTTTCTTTTGTGATTGGGACGCCTGGTCGCGTTATGGATTTAATCAAAAGAGGAATTTTAGATTTAACTAATTATAAAAATGTAGTTTTAGACGAAGCTGATCGTATGCTTGATATGGGATTTATTGACGATATGGTTTCTATTTTAGGAAAAATGTCAGAAGATAGACAAACTCTATTTTTCTCAGCTACATTGTCAGATGAAATAAAATCTTTAACTTCTAGATTTTTAAAAGACCCAGTTTTTATTTCTGTGGTAAAAGGGGAGACTTCTTCTAATGTAGATCAAAACATAGTGCGTGTTAGTAAAGAAAATAAATTTTCTAAGCTTTGTGAAATATTGGCTTCTGAAGGTACAGATAAAATTTTAATTTTTAGAGAAATGAAATTCGCTGTGGATGAATTAGAAAAAGATTTACGAGCGAGAGGTTTTAAAGTAGCAGGAATTCACGGAGACAAAAGGAGTCGTGAAAGACTAAGAACTTTAGGAGCTTTTAAAGAAAATAAATTAGATATTTTAATTGCAACCGATGTTGCTGCTCGTGGGCTTGATATTCCTGAGGTTAGTCATGTGATTAATTATGATATACCTCAGAATTACGATACTTATGTCCATAGAATAGGAAGAACAGGTAGAGGAGACAAGAAGGGAAATTCTTTAACTTTTGTTTCATAAGAAAGAATATAAAAAGCCCCGCCATACGGCGGGGCTTTTTATATTGAGAATTTTATTTTAATTTTACTAAACCTGCTTTGATTAAAGTAGAATAAGCCCCGTTCTTCTTGATAGTTTTAAGTCCACGAGCAGAAACTTCAATTTTAACAGTTTTGTTTAATTCTGGAACAAAGATTTTCTTTGTTTGCAAATTAATTTGCTTCCTTACTTTACCTGTAGGATTGAATTTTGTTGCACGAGTACGATTAGAATAACCTCCTCCCACAACACTCTTTTTATTTGTAATTTTACATGTTTTCATAAATGTTTCTTTATGCTATCATATATTCTATACAAATGCAATATTTAGATATTATTTTTTACATAGTCATACTGCTTATGTCAGTAGTCATTCACGAAGTCGCTCATGGCTATATGGCTTTGTATTTCGGAGACAAGACTGCAAAGAACTTAGGTAGACTTACTCTAAATCCTATTCCTCATCTAGATATGTTTGGTTCTATTTTACTGCCTTTTCTTTTAGTTATAACAAATGCTCCTTTTTTGATTGGTTGGGCAAAACCAGTTCCTTATAACCCAGAAAACCTCCGTGATCAGAAAAAGGGAACCTTGGCAGTTGCTTCGGCTGGAATTATTGTGAATCTTATTTTGGCGATTTTCTTTGGACTAGCTCTAAGATTTATCTTGCCTTATTTCCCAAATGAAGATTTTATTTTCATAACTTCAACAATAGTTTTAATTAATTTGGCCTTAGCTTTGTTTAATTTAACTCCAATCCCTCCACTTGATGGGTCCAAGATATTGCTTACTTTGTTGCCAGCTTCTTTTTATAAAATTGCGAACTTTATCGAAGATTATGCTTTATTCTTGTTTTTGATTTTTGTGTTTTTCTTTTCGGATTATTTATATCCTCTTTTGGCTTTATTATTTAATATAATTACAGGCTGTTCTATCACCCCTGGAGGGCTTGTCTGTTAAAATTTGCTTTTTTAAATTAAATATAGTATATTATTTTCTAGAGTCGTCTAGACTCTTTTATTTTAATTTTAAGAAAATATGCCAACAGTAAATCAATTAGTTAAAAAGAATAGAAAGAAAGTTATAAGAAAGTCTAAAACTGTCGCTTTAGCTCGTGGTTTTAACCTTTTGAAAAATAAACCAATATATTATCCATCTCCTTTTAAAAGAGGTGTTTGTACAAAGGTTACTACTACAACTCCAAAGAAACCAAACTCAGCTTTGCGTAAAATTGCTCGTGTTCGTTTGACTAATGGTATGGAAGTAACAGCATATATTCCTGGAGAAGGACACAATTTGCAAGAACACTCTGTGGTTATGATCCGTGGAGGTCGTGTTAAAGACTTGATTGGAGTTCGTTACCATGTTGTTCGTGGTGTATTAGATACTCAAGGAGTAGAAAAGAGAAGACAAGGTAGATCACTTTACGGTAATAAAAAACCAAAAGCAGACGCTAAAAAATAATTATTAATACATAGGAGTAAGGAAACAACCTGAAAATTTAAACCTAAAAATAAAAATGAGAAGAAAAGTAAAAAATAGAAAAAGTGTAAAACCAGATTTTGTTTATAATTCTGTAAAAGTAGAAAAGTTTATAAATTACATGATGTGGTCTGGAAAGAAAGAAACTTCAAGAAAAGCTGTTTATAAAGCTTTTGATTTAATTAAAGAAAAAACTGGTAACCCAAACCCTCTAGAAGTTTTTGATTTAGCATTAAAAAACGCAGGACCTCTAACTGAAGTTCGTTCAAAAAGAATCGGAGGTGCAAACTATCAAGTTCCTCGTGAAGTTTCAGCTTCAAGAAGACTTGCACTTGCTATGCGTTGGCTTCGTGATGCTTCTCGTGGTAAAAAAGGACAACCTATTCATATTAAATTAGCTGATGAATTAATACTAGCTTCTAAAAATGAAGGTGTTGCTGTTAAGAAGAAAGAAGATACTCACAAAATGGCAGAAGCAAACAAAGCTTTCGCACACTTTACTTGGTAACTTTTACAAAGTAAAAATTACCTTGAGTTTAATCGAAAGGTTAATAAAAAAGAAAAAAAGCCCCGCCGTACGGTGGGGCTTTTGCATTTTTATGTAATTTCAGGTAAGGTAAAAGGGAAATTGTATTTTGTCATACTAAAATTTTTAATCATGTGTAATTTTAATAAAATAGTTTTTTCATTAGATGCAGCATGCCCTTTTTGTCTTCATGTTCATAGAAATGAGGTAAATATTCTACACCCTTTTATTTATTCAAATGGTAAAAAAAATATTTCCAAGGCTTATCATTGTGCTAAATGCGGGTTTAATTTTACCCCAACACTATATAATCAATTAGCCAAAGGAGAAGAAGAAAGGATTGCAAAAGCTCGTCTTTTGTTTGATGAAACAAGATTGGTTTACTTAAAAAAATCAGATGAAAAAGTTTTTGGTTATTCCTTTGTACAAAAAAAACAAATTAAAAAAATTGAATTGAGTGCAGATCCTGTTCATATTTTAAATGATGTTTTTGTTGGGAAAGAACCAACTAATTTTCTTAAAGTAGGACAGGAAAATAATCTATATATTGTTGAAAAACCTGAGCAAGGTTATTTGCCTTTAGTAAAAGTTTTTCATCCCAAAATTAATTATGAGGAGATGTATGTTCCATTTGAATTAATAAACTTTTCTATTACTCCTCGTTTATTTTTTCATTGTGAAGAATGTAGGACATTTCTTGTGGGTGAAGAAATGAAAAGAAGCATGTGCCCGGACTGCCTAAGAAAATATTAAAAATAGCACTCATTTGGCTTTAGGCCGAATGAGTGTTTTTATTTGCAAAAAAAGTTTTTATATTATATAGTTATGTTAAGTGCACAAGCGCTTTTT
>CAYNAO010000009.1:16482-20347 GCA_964395435.1 uncultured Candidatus Saccharibacteria bacterium | reverse complement strand
TCTAAAACTAATTCACCCAAAGCAACATTATCAAAAGGATTATTTATAACTTTCAAAATATTTAAAAAAGTATCAGTTTTGTTTAAAGAAAACAAAGAAAGATTTTTATCATGATTAACCGGCAAATTCATATTACGCAAAATAGAAACTATATTCCTAACATGATAATTTTTAGGAGCTAAAATAGCCATCTCTTTTGGATCTTCGCCTTGATCAATTAAATTTTTGAAATAAAGAGAAGCACTTAGAATCTCATCACGCGGATAATTATATTCTTTCAAGAGAATATTTTGATCTTCTTTTTTATTACTTTTTAATTTTTCAGGTGAAATAGAACTTTGAAGTAAATCATGAGCTAAATTCAAAATCTTCTCAGTAGAACGATAATTCTCAACCAAAGTTATCAAATGAGCACGACCAAAATAATCTTTGAATTCTTCAAAATAAGACAAATTTGCTCCAGAAAAAGCATAAATTAATTGCCTATCGTCCCCTACTACGAAAATATTTGGCTTATCTTCTTTACCCCAGACAGCTTTCAAAAACCTATTTTGAATTCCACTTGAATCTTGATGCTCATCAACTAAAACATATAAAAAGTTTTCCAATAAAGAAGCTTTAACATCTTCGGAATTCTCTACAATTGTTAAAGCATACTCCAGGGCGTCATCATAATCCATCAAACCAAGTTCCCATTTTTTTTCTTCATAGATTTTATAAAATTCTACTACCTCTAAAGTCTTTTTCAGTCCTTCAATTTTTTTCTCAATTTCTTTTTTTAATTTACCTTTACTTTCTCCACGAGAAGAAATACTGTCTGGATCATTTTCTAAATTCTCTATATCTTTTTCTATATAAGAATGGAATTGCTCTACAGTAATATTTTCTCTTTTTAAAATAGAAATTAAAGATTTTAAATCATTAAAATACATTTGAGGATTATTTCTTGGGCGGAGATATTCCCATTCATAATTTTGCAAAATGTCATCAATCAAAAATACAGCTTCGTCTTCTTCCAATAAAGCAGGCATTTGATCAAAATCAAGTAATTCAAAATTCTCTTCTACTATAGAAATAGCAAAAGAGTGAAAAGTAGAAATATTTACTTTATTAGCTTCAATACCAATATAATCTAAAAGACGGTTTTTCATAGCTCTCACTCCAGAACGAGTAAAAGTTAGACATAAAATAGAATCTGGGCTTGTGTCTGTTTTCTTTAAAATATTTCCAATACGCAAAGTTAGAATTTGAGTTTTACCGGTGCCGGGACCTGCTACTACCATAACTGGTCCGTCTATAGTATCAACAGCTTCTTTTTGTTTTAGGTTTAATTTTTTGTATTCTATATCAAATAAAGATTCGCTCATTTTTATATTATAACCTAAATACTATATTTGCCTATCTTTGTTCTTTTTATAGAAAAAGCTAGAGAATTAATACCTATTTTTTCGCCTAAATTATTTGCTATAGAACGTACATAAGTTCCTGAGCTACATTTCACCTTGAATTTGGCAATATAAAAATTATTAGTATTATTTATTAATTCATCTTCCCAAATTTCAAATATTTCTTTCTGACGAAAGTCTCCCTTAACTTTACTGATCCTATCTTTAATTTTCTTTAAAAAAATTTTAGAAGAAATTTTTCTAAGTCCTAAATATTTTAAATTTTTAATATTTACTTCCCTATTAGGAATTTCTACTTCTTTATCTTCTCTAGCATAAGAAAAAAGAGGCTTCCCGGCGACAGTTTTAGAAGAATAGATCGGATATTTCTGAATAATTTTGCCTTTAAAATATTTTAAATTTTTCTTGATTAATTTTTCTAAATCCTCCCGAGCCTCCGAAGGGTTACCCTTTGTGATAACTTTACCTAAAATATCATAAGTATCAGTACCAAAACCAAATAAAACCTCAAATTCATATTCTTTGTCTAAGGCTAAATATTTATCTTTATTTTTACATTCATCTCCTACCAGTAAAATAAGTAATCCTTCTGCCATTGGATCTAATCTGCCGGCATAAGTCATAGGAATATCTTTTGCTATTTTATTTTTAAGCCGAAACTCCTCTAGTGTCTCTAGAGGAGTTTGCCCTATTTTCTTTTTAACTAAAACAAAATTCTTCATTAGTTCTTTTTTATTTTTTTCTTGATATCTTTCGCATCTTTCAAGATTTCTTTTTTTACAACTTTAGCTTTTTTAACTAAATTTTTTGTATCTTTTAGAACTTCTTTCTTAATTTTACCAGCTTCTTTTTTAATTTCTTTTACATCTTTCAAAACTTCTTTCTTTACATTCTTAGCAAAAGATTTTAATTTAGCTTGATTTTTTTTACCATCTGGACCTAAAAGCATATAAGCCGCAGTCGCTACTCCCCCTACAACTAAACCAGTTTTAACTTTCTTACCTAAAGAACTTTTTTTATTTATTTTCTTTTTCATATTTTTTCGTAATTAATACGATAATAAATTAATAATAATTATTTTTTACTTTTGGTTTTTCTTTTTTTACCAAAAATTATTTTATATAAAGTGGTTTCTTCTAAATTCTTTGCTAATTCTTCTACATGCTCCCCTGCATAATCTGCTCCATTTTTGATTTTACGAGAAACAGATTTAAAATCTCTCAAAATCGAGATTATATTTATTACGGCTACTGCTAAAAGAATGCTTAAAATAATAAAAGAAATACTGGAAATAAAGAAAAATATTTCTGATTGTAAAATGTTTTCCATCCCGTTAAATGTTTTTTATTAATTTATAATATAACCTTAAGGTTTTGTTGTATATCAAACTTTAATTATCTCCTCCCGTTCCTTAAAAACATTTAACGGGATCCATAGATATATTATAGCAAACCTTTCTTTTTTGTTAAAATAAGGTAAATTAGATATATTGGAGGGTTCGCATAGCGGTCTAGTGCGCAGACCTGGAAAGTCTGTATGTCTTCACGGGCATCGAGGGTTCGAATCCCTCACCCTCCGCAGGAGAAATTTTACTTCGTAAAATTTAAAAAAGGTCTGGGAGACCTTTTTTGGGGATTCGAAAGATTTTTTGGTTTACAAATTTTTAGCAAAAAATCCGCCCTAAAATACCTGGCTATGTAGTAGCCGAATCCCTCACCCTCCGCCTTCGGTCGCCAAAGCGACCTACGGCGGACAAGATCCGCCAAAACAAGTTATTTAAGCATTTCTAAGAATTGTTTTTCGTTTATTATTTTTATGCCTAATTTTTCGGCTTCTTTTAATTTACTACCTGCTTCTTCTCCTGCTAATACAAAATCAGTTTTTTTAGACACAGAACCAGAAACCTTTCCTCCTAGATTTAGAATTTTCTCTTTAGCAATTTCCCGAGACATAGTCGGCAAGGTTCCCGTCAAAACAAAAGTAAGTCCAGAGAATTTACCTAATTCCCTCTTTTCTACTTTTTTAATTTTTACTCCATTTTTTAATAATTTTTCTATAAAATGTAAATTGTTCTTATTTTTAAAAAATTCATAAATACTTTTCGAAACGGCTTCTCCAATATTTTCTATATTATTTAAATCTTCTAAAGAAGCGTTTTGTATTTTTTCCAAAGATCCAAAATTATAAGCCAAATCCCGAGCTGTTTCTTCTCCTACATGAATAATTCCCAAAGCTAAAATAAATTTGTCTAAAGAAATATTTTTCTTTTCATTAATTTCTTTAATAATATTCTCAGCTGATTTTTCTCCAAAACGCTCCAAAATAGCAATATCTTCTTTTTGTAAAGTAAAAATATCAGAAGCGTCTGTTATTAAACCTTCATCTTTGAATCGTTTTAAAACTTTTGGACCAAGTTCATAAATATCAAAAGCTTTTACAAAAAATTCTAAATATCTTTC
>CAYNAO010000009.1:0-16382 GCA_964395435.1 uncultured Candidatus Saccharibacteria bacterium | reverse complement strand
GTGATATCTTCTCCAACAAAACCGTCTCCACGAGTAGCCCCTCTAACTAGAACACCATTTTCATAAATTAAAGATACAGCAAGTCCGTCGAATTTAACTTCACAAAAATAATTAAATTTTGAATTGGGAAGTAATTTGTTAATTCTCTCTTCCCATTCAAATAATTCTTCTTCGCTAAAAATATCATTAAGGGAAAGCATCCGAACACGGTGCTCTACTTTTTCGAATTTATCTAAAACTTCGCCCCCTACTCTATAAATAGGAGAATTTGGATTTTCTAAATCTGGATAAATTTTAAAAATCTCTCGTAGTTCTCGAGTCAAAGAATCATAAATAGAATCTTCTACTTTGGAGTCATCATTAAAATGGTAATCTCGGCGTAATCTATCTATTTCTTTTTCTAATTTTTCTACTCTTTTTTTAGCTTCGTTTTTAGTTATTTTCATATCTTAATTCTATTTCACGCTCTGTGGTATTCGGCAAATCTCCTGTGCAGTTTAATTCTTTTTTTGCATTATACCCTTTGGAAACGATTCTGGTTGTATTTTCTATTGTAGTTTTATCAACTGTAACGATAGCACAAGCATTATTCCTTAGTCCGAGCCCAGTCAAAGTAAAAGTCCAAGGACCCTCCAAAGAAGGATTCCCCTCATTTAATTGAAAAAGTTGACCAGCACACTGCAAATCATTTAATTCACCCAAAGAACCATCATAACCAAAAGGACTCACATAATCGTCTAATTCAGTTAGTACTCCTTTTAAATCATAAAACAAAGCACATTCAATTCCAGTATCAGAAGCAAAAAAAGCATCCCCAGTATCCCGCGCAGAAGATCCGAAACGAAGCTCCCTAAAAGAAACATCAGCTAAACCTAAAGCTATAGATAAAATAATACTAGTCAAAACTACAGCAAATAATAAAACAAAACCTTTTTGTTTATTTTTATTTAATTGTAATTTAAAATTTTTCATACTAAAATTCATTCCAATTTTTCAAATAGTTACTAAAGGAAACTGTATAATTGCGATTGCCTGAATTAAAAGTAACCATAGAAATCACTTCTAATTCTTTATTATTAAAATCAGTATTCACAACCTTACGAATTATGATTTTTCTAGAAAAAGAGGTTGGAGAACCATTCGTATAATTAAACTTTCGGGTATAACTTTCATTATCATAAAGTAAATTTGGGCAGACACCACCATCACAAGGATAAATTTCAATAAATTTCATGGCTTGATCTGAAGGAATACCATAATCAAGATTATCTGGATTAAAATAACAACCAGATTCTAGCATACAACCACCGTCATTTAATTCTTTTATAAAACTACCTGGTGGTTCACCACCACTTCCATCATCATTATCTGTCCCTTCATCACCCCAACCATTAGATTGAAATAAAACATAAGTATCCCTCAAATTTCTCATATATTCTAATCCTTCTTGAGCTAAAAAAGTCGCCACAATTCTATCTCTAGCATAATTCGTGTTGCTAATACTTCCTCCAGTTAGAGCAAGCAGTCCTAAAACTGAACCAGTAAAAATAGAAATAGCTACCAAAGTTTCCACTAAAGTAAAACCTTTATTTAATTTTAAAATTTTTATTTTCATAATTTTAAAGTATGTCTATTTCTGTTTGAGAAACACTATTTTGTAATGAAAACGGAGTAGAAACTCCTCTATAAATTATCTCGCCTACTAATCTAATTGTTACGAAAGGTTGCTGATTATCTCCATTAGTCAAAGACTCAGCTCCTAAAACAGAAAAACCAGATTGCGGACTAAGTATAATCAAATCATCTGTTAATTTTACAAAAGTTGTTCCATTGTTGATAGATTTATAAATATGAAAAGTTTCTCCGCCGTCTTGGGATTCTATTTTGTAAACCCATCTTTCTTGAGTTATAACTTCAGTAAAAGCAAGGGTTCCTCCAGAAACACAGCTCTGAGGAACAGGTTCTTTGTCAAAAGTATCAGTGCATCTATAAACAGAACCAGTACGAATATTTCTCGACATATCTTCCATTATGAAAGAGAGGTTATCTATCACCGCACGCATGTCTTTTGATTTGTTTAATAAAACATTTGAATTAAGTAGAGAATTAATAGAAATAGTAACTACCACTAAAAATAAAGAAACTGCAATCATTGTTTCTATTATCGTATAACCAGTATTTAATTTTTTAAAATTATTTTTCATAAATTTATTTTATTTGAACTCTACCTGATGGATAAATAAAAACTCTAGCCTCCTCAGAAAATGATACATTCTTTAAAAGAATTTCTATATATTCTACATCTAATAATTCAGAACCATTAGAGTAAAAAACTGCTCCTGAATTTGGTCTAGTAAAAGTTATATTTAAATCAACTGGTTTCTCATTATTTCCATTATTGTATTGTATGTAAATATTATTAATACGATTACCTTTTGTTATATCAATTCTAGACATACATTCTACTCCTGGGCAAGGATCTACAGATTCAAGTCTTTTATCTTGTTCATACATATCAGTGAAAGTATAAAAAGTACTATTACTAAGTTCTTGATTAAAATAAACCCCATACGACGGGCGCCAATTGTCCGGAGGGATTGTATGAGTTGGAATTTTTCCTGAAATAGAAGCTCTTTGCATTTCTATAATCTGAGAAGCAAGATCACTAGCTAAGTTCTTCATATCGATTTTATTCTGAAAATCCCTATAATTAAATAAAACTACAGAAGAGAGAACCGCTCCAATAGACAAAACTACAATTAACTCCACATAAGTCATTCCCCTATTTAATTTTATTTTTTTGAAATTAAACATTAATAACTAAATAAAATTATTTCTAAAATAAAAACAATAAAAGATGCCAGTGCTAAAAACGGAGCAAAAGGAATTTCGCTTTTCATGCCTTTTACTTTATTTAAAACAATTAACAAAATTCCAACTATTGCTCCTAGCCAAAAAGAAATAAACAGAGCCGTAATAGCATAATAAATTCCTAAAAATAATCCTAAACCAAAAGCGAGTTTTGCATCTCCAAAACCCATCCACCTGCCACGAGAAACAAAAAAGAAAAAAGCAAAAGGCAAACTAATCAAAACTCCGTAAAATTCACTAATATTAGGAATATGAGGATTGAAAATAAAATTAGAAAATAAAAATACACTCAGGAAAGAAAGTATTGCTAAAATGAGCGACAATGAATCTGGAATAATTTTATGTCTTAGATCATAGAAAGAAATAATAATTAAAATTGCAAAAATCAAAGCAAAGTATCCAAAAGTAAAAGCGAAAGTTATTGGAAAAACAGGAAAGATGAAACTAAATTTCAAAAATAATAAAAGAAATACAATACCAGTAACTAATTCTACTATTGGATATTGCCAAGAAAGTTTAGTCTTGCAATTCCTGCATCTACCAGAGAGAAATAAAAAAGAGAAAACAGGAACTAAATCATACCAATGAATTTGATGCTTGCAAGAAAGACAAATACTTCTCCCCCCAAAACTCTTGTGAGTATTTAAGCGAAAAATAACTACATTCAAAAAGCTACCAATAGTAATACCTAAAAGAAAAAAAATAATTCCTAATATAAAATTCATATAAATATTATAGCAAATATTTAACTAAAATAAAAAAGCCCGAGGGGCTTTTTATAGGAAATATTATCTCCCATCTTCACTTCATTCACAAGAATAGTCATCTGTAGCTGTGATTTCAGAAGCAGGAACTTCAATAGACAAATTACTACTATCTACACACCAAAAACCTCCTCCAAGCAAAGGCACCTGTGCAGCCCAAGCATTCGCGCTGTGATTACAAACCACAGTATTACTATTTCCTATATCATTAACATTATAATTGGAAAAACCTACAGCTTTTGCAGAAGCTAAAACCAAGGGGCCTATGCCTTGTGCACCACCTACAACTCCATTAGTACATACATTATTATAAGTTAAATTAGCTGCCGTATTAGTATTAAAAAAAACTTCTCCTTGAGTTCTAGCATTATTTAAGTTTGCTTTAACTGCAGCATTTTTGCTTTTTGAGTTAGCACTATTTAAAGAAACAAAAACAATAGAAGCCAAGATACCAATAATACCCACAACGACTAAAAGCTCTATTAGAGTAAAACCTTTCGATACCTTCAAGGCTAAGTTTTTTTTGAAATTATTTTTTGAAATCATTTTAATTTTAGTTAACTAGTAAACTAAAATAATTATAACATATATAAAAACAAAAAAACCACCAAAAGGTGGTTTTTTTGTTAATTTTAAAAATTTAAAATTACGGACAAGTAATAGCGTTTGCAGCTAACGCTGTAGCTTCTTTAGAAGCTCCAGTACTATCAACACACCATCCAGAACTTGCTGTTACTGGATCTTTTAATGAAATAATAGCAGCCCAACCTGCAGCAGTGTCATGACAAACAGCTGCACCAGTTGCACCTGAAGCACTATAAGTAAAAGCTTGTGCGTCTGCTCCCACTGCAGTAGAAGCTCCTAAATTTTTAGCTGCACCAGAAAGAATAGCTGCAACATTAGCATCAGCACAAACTCCTTCATAAGTAGAACCATCAGCATAGAATAATTCAGCTTGAGCACGAGAATTAACAACACCTGCTTTAATAGCAGCATCTGCTCCTTTATTTCTAGCTGTGTTTAATGAAGCTAAAACAACAGAAGCCAAAATACCGATGATTGCAACAACAACCAACAATTCGATTAATGTAAAACCTTTTTTGAAATTTAATTTCATATTTTAAATCAGTTTCTAGATTTTAGGTTCTAGTTTCCAGAAAATAATCTTAGAAGCTAAAACATAAAAACCTATTTACTTTAATTTTAATTTATAATAATTTATAATAAATAATTTCGACTTTATTTTTATACTTAAATTATAACATAAGTAAAAAATCTATATGCAAATAAGTTATCCACATATAAGTTATAAAGTTAAAAGTAGAAAGTTGAAAGCAAAAAACCAATAAATAAATACAAAATTTAACTTTATACTTTATAACTTGGAACTTTTTACTTATTATCCTAATCCTCCAGCGAGATTATAAATAGGCATCAATACTGCAACAAGCAAAATACCAACCCCAAGACCTAAAACCACAATCATAATAGGTTCAATTAGTCCAATCAAAGTATCAACAGCATCATCAACTTCTCTTTTATAAAAATCTCCTAAAGTTTTCAAAATAGGACCCAAAGATCCAGTCTCTTCTCCTACTTTTACCATCTGCACCATAATTCCTGGAATAAATTCTGGATGTTTTTCGAAAGCTTGAGAGAGAGAAAGTCCTCCTTTTACATCAGTAGCTGATTCTTTTAAAACTGATTGATAAACTTTACTATTAACAACATCAGAAGTAATATCAATAGATTTGATAATTGGAATTCCAGAAACAAGCATAGTGTCTAAGTTATCCGCAATACGAGCAAGGAATAATTTTCTATACAAATTCCCTACTGCTGGTATTGATAAACGATATCTATCAATTGCATTTTTACCTGATTCTGTTCGAGAAATTTGAAAAATCCAAATACCAAAAATAATAAAAAATATAATTAAAATAAAACCATAATTCACAAAGAAATCAGACAAAGCAAGAATTATTTTAGTAAAAACAGGAATATCTTGACCTGATTCTGTTAAGATTACAGAAAGTTTAGGAATAACAACCGTAAACATCAAAGCCATAACCACAACGAAAGTAATAATAACAAAAGCCGGATAAATTAAAGCATTACGAGTTTTAGAAGTAATTGCATATTGTCTATCTAAATAATCTGCTAAATGAAGGAAAGTTTGATTTAATTTACCTGTTTCTTCTCCCGCTCTGACCATGTTTACATAAAATTGAGAAAAGACTTGAGGGTGTTTAGATAATGCTCCTGATACAGACATACCAGCTTGCAAATCCTCTCCTACGATAGCTAATTTTTTAGCCAAGAATTTATTCTCGGCATTACTTGCAAGCATAGAAAAAGTTTTAAGAGCTGAAACTTGAGCTTCGAAGAGAGTTGCAATTTGACGAGACAGAATAACTACATCTTTAGTAGAAGCTTTTTCAAAAAAAGATATTTCAAAAATAGATTTATTTTTCTCTGCCTCAACAATAGAAACTACGATTAGTCCCCTTCTTTGAATAGCTGAAATAGCCATATCTCTATTTGGAGCATCTACCTCGCCTTCTTTTTTTATTCCTTTTTCATCAATTGCTTTGTATTTAAATAACATAAAAAATAAAAATTAATTTATAACATTCTCTCTAAACCTTTTGGATTCAAAGAATATTGATAAGCATTCTCTATACTAATTTCTCCTCTACGCACTAAATCAAGCAAAGAGTGATTAAGGTCTATCATGCCTTGCTCCATACCAGTTTCAATAACTACATCAATTTCATGAGTTCTTTTTTCACGAATCAAATTCGCTACGGCATTATTGTTTAATAATAATTCATAAGCTGGAATAAGTCCTCCAGTAATACGAGGAATTAGCCTTTGAGAGAAAATACCTAGTAAAGAGTTTGATAATTGAACTCTAATTTGATCTTGTTGATTGCTTGGGAAAGAGTCTATGATTCTGTCTATTGTTTGAGAAGCATTATTTGTATGCAAAGTAGATAATACCAAGTGCCCTGTCTCCGCAGCAGTCACAGCAGTTGCAATAGTTTCTGGATCACGCATTTCTCCTATCATGATAACATTCACATCTTCACGGAAAATAGAAGAAAGTGCAGTTTTGAAATCTTTGGTATCAATTCCTATTTCTCTTTGATTGATAATTGATTTGTCGGCTGTGTAAACATGCTCGATTGGGTCTTCGATGGTTATTATATGTTTGGTTTGTTCGGAATTTATCAAATTAATCATAGAAGAAAGTGTGGTTGATTTACCTTGACCCACAGGTCCCACCACCAAGAAAAAACCTTGCTTCTTGCGAGCAATTTCTGAAATAATTGGAGGTAAATTTAAATCTTTGATATTTTGAACTTTTGGAATTAATCTAAAAGCAATATTGATTAAACCTTTTTGAAAAAAAGCATTACAACGCAAACGAGCCTCGCCTCGGAAATCATAAGAGAAATCAAGCTCTTGATCTTTGAGAAAATTATTATATCTTTCTTCGGAAACTAATTCTTTTAAAATACCATACATGTCTTCGTTGGTTAAAGGTTCATTTTTGACTAAAAAAATTAATTCTCCAAAAACTCTCAACGCCGGAATACGCCCTGCTCCTAGGTGAAGGTCTGATCCATTCTCGCGAATTAAATTTAAAATTAAATTTTCAATTGTTTCTTTGTGGTTCATATTAATTAAGATGTAGTTTATTTAATAAAATTTCATTTACTTTTTGAATAACTTCTGCTGGAGTTGTGTTGGCTTTGATGATATACCCTGCTACTCCTAAAGAGAGACCTCTATCTATATCTGATTGTTGATTTTTGTTTGAAAGAATTATTTTTGTAGTATCTTTACATAAATTCTGTTCTTTAATTTTTTCTAAAGTTTCAAAACCATTCATCTCTGGCATAATTACATCTATTAGTAATATGTCTGGTTCTAATCCTGCTTTTAATTTTTCTAAAGCAAGTTCACCATTAATAGCAGTAAAAACATCAAAATTATTTTGACTAAACTTAAAAGAATACATATCTAATAAAAAACCATCATCGTCCACTATTAAGATTTTCTTTTTTTCTCCTTCCATAATATTATTATAATACAAAAATTAGAAAAATAATATTATTCACCTTCATTACTGAAATTATATACATCAGAATAAGGAATAATACCCTCTACTGCTTTAAGCATTGCGTCTTCTTTCATTGAAATCATACCTTTCTTACGAGCGATTTGATAAATAGAACCATAAGTAGGATCTTTCAAAATCATTTCTTGAATTTCTTTGTCAATTTTAAACATTTCAAAAATCGCAATACGACCGCGTGCTCCCGAAGGACATTCTGCAGAAGGAACTGTTTCTATCATAGTATCTTTTAAAACAATTTCTTTTCTAAATTCTTCTGGTAAATCTTTGAGGCTGTCTTCTATTTGCATTTTTATGCTAGGATCCATTTTAGTTTCTTTTCTAGACGAAGGACAAGTCAAGCGAGCAAGTCTCTGAGCAATAGATAAAACTAAAGTTGGCGCAATCAAATAAGGATCGACTCCCATATCAACCAAACGAGGAATAGCTCCGATAGAGTTATTGGTGTGCAGAGTAGAAAATACCAAGTGACCAGTTAGAGCTGCTTGAATAGCTAATTGAGCTGTTTCTTTATCACGAATTTCTCCAACAATAATTATGTCTGGGTCTTGACGCAAAATAGAACGAAGCCCTGAAGCAAAAGTGTATCCTATTTCAGGTAGAACTTGAGATTGATTAATATCAGGCATGTGATATTCAACTGGGTCTTCTAGCGTTACTATATTACTTTTTTCTTTATCTAAAGCATTCATTACAGAATACAGAGTAGTAGATTTACCAGATCCAGTAGGACCAGTAACCAAAATCAAACCATAAGGTCTAGCTATAGCTTCTTTCATTAATTCAAAATTTCTTTTTGATAAACCTAAATCTTCTAGTGGCTTTACTCCTTTTTGAGAATCCAAAATACGCATCACAACTTTTTCTCCATAATAAGAAGGCATAGTCGAAACACGAAAATCTATTTTTCTTCCATCAAAATCCGTACTGAAAGATCCGTCTTGAGGTTTTCTCTTCTCGTCTAAGCGTAATTTCGCCAAGATTTTTACACGAGCCACTACTCCACTGTGAACATTGGCAGGTAATACAATAGTAGTGTGTAAAACTCCATCAACACGATAACGAACTTTTATTTTTTCTCCGCCGTGTTCTATGTGAATATCAGAAGCATTTCCTTCAATAGCATTTTTTAAAATCACAGCTACGATTTTAATTATTGGAGCATCTTCTACTATTTTTTCTTCAGCTTTGCTTACGCCTTTTAATTCTTGAGTTAAGGAATTGTCTTCAGTAGTTTTTTCTTTACCGCTTAGGATTTCTTTATCTTCGTCATTTATATTATCCAAGGCTTCCCCTACTGCCACATTCACACCTTGATATGCATTTATAATTTCATTAAAATCATTTTTAGTAATTAAAAAAATCTTGAAAGGTATGCCGATTTTTGCAGAAATAAATTGCAAAGCATCCATGCCTGCAATATTCTCGGGATCAATAACTCCAACTTCTAAGACTCCTTCATTCAAAGCAAAAGGTGCAAAGTTATAATGTTTAGCAGAATCAATTGGAATATATTTTAAAACACTAAAAGAAATATTCTGTCTATCAATTTTTCTAATAGGCAAATTGTAATATTCACCTTTGACTACTAAAGCTTGGTCTTCGGTTACTCCAAATTCAGCTAAAGCTAAATCAATATCTCCAGCGTATTTTTCATTAGCTCGATTTTTTATTTCCAATATCTGGTTTTGATTTATAAAACCTTTTTTAACTAATTCTTCTAAAAAACTCATTGAATTAATTATTGTTTAAATTATTAATATTGTTTGGCTGAGTATTTGTTTGATTTGTAGTATTTGGTTGTGTTGAATTTGTAGTTGAATTAGGAACTGGTACTTGAGTAGTTTCTGTAATTTGAGTTGCATTTCCATTCACATCAACTCCAATAGGAGCAAAAGGATTAGAACGACCAACATTAGTTTCAGCAGGCAAAGAAACTGTACCATCTATTAAACTTTTAAAAGCTAAACTAGAAAAAATAGAATCATTTAAAGTTATAGTCTTTATACTTGATAATGTAGTTAAAATTTTTGCTGAAAGCTCGTTGTCTATTTCTGAAGAAGTTGTGATTGTATTTATAGATACATTTGTTGGAACAATTGTATTATTTGAGCCTGATACTAAATTCTCAGTTTCTGGTTCTTTTTTAAAAAATACAAAATAAGCAACAATTAAAGCTACGCCTATAATTAAAAGTAATATTAAATTTTTTATATTTCCTTTCATATTATTTTTTTAACCAATAAGTTTTAATTTTAAATGTATAATTATAAGCATCTGAAGAATTTCTAGCAGTGTTTGAAGAAGAACTAGCTGAAGAAAAATCTACTGAAACAATATCAACTAATCTTAAATTTCTCTCGATATCTTTTGTTAAAGCAAGAAAATTATTATAAGAACCTTCGGTTGAGAATTCCATATTCCAAGTTCCATATTCTTGATTTTGATCTTCTGCAAAAGAGCCTGCTGAGACGACTTTATCTTCACCTTCGGTTTCTTCTACTTTATCATCATAACGAATATTTTTTAGATCCATTCCATAAGCTCTTGCTAGTTTTTCAATTTCAAGAATCACTCTAATATTATCAATATTGTCTGGGAGAAGTTTTTGCAAGCGAGTTAAATCAGAAGTATTTATGCTACTGTATTTAGTAACTAATTTATCTCTTTCATTTTCTAAAGTACGAGCATTTTCTAACGCTTTATCATAAGCCGCAACTTCGTTTCTTAGATTAGAAATTTCTTCATATTTTGGCATAACCAACATGAAAAAACCTGCTCCAGAAACTAATATTAATAAAATTGGTATTAAAAATCTCATATTAATTAACTATATTTATATCTTCTAAAGGAGTAATATTATTTTGATTAGGCGGGATTACTCTTTGGGCGTCTATTGATTGCTTGTAATTTACTAAAATTGGATCTACTTTGAATTCCAAATCAAACAAAACAGCGCCCTTGTCATTCAAAGTTAGATTCGAAAAAACCGGTTGAATTAAATTCTTTTCTTGAGAAAATAAATCAGATTGAAGTGCAATAGAACGATAACCTTCGGCTTCCCCACTTAGAGAAACAATAATTTCATTTTTATCAGAAATACTATAAGTAAATTTATTATAACGCACAGATTTCATTGTTATGTTTTGCAAAATTTCAAAAATCGGACTTATGGTTATATGTTTTTCTAGAATCTTATTAGCTGCATTTAGTCTTTTATTTAAATTTTGTAATTCATTTATTTTAGCAATTTCAAAACGCTCTCCTGCTTTTTGTAAATCTTGTTTTGAAGATTCAATTTTTTGAGCTAAAGTAGTTTGATATAAAAACAATCCTCCATAAGTAGCCACCATTGTTAAGAAAACAATAATTCCAAATACAGTTAAAAAACTCATGGGTTTTTTACTTGTACTTACTTCTTCTTGTACAATTGGTTTTTTTGGTATAAAAGATGTTTGAAAATTTTGTTCCATTTATATTAATACTATCTTTATATTATTATAATATATTTATTGTAATTTGCGTAAAGCCAAACCTAGTGCAACAGAAAATTCAGGACCAATATCATCTAAAACTTTTTCTAAAAATACAGGACTACCTACTTTTCGGAAAGGTGTAGCGATTTGGACTTCTACTTTGAAATTATTTATAGCTTCTTCTTTGAAACCTTTCATTAAAGAACCAGCACCAGTAAAAATTATTTTAGTAACAGAGCGACTGTATTTCTTCTCGTATCTTAATAATACATTATTTATTTCAGAAAAGATATAGTCTGTGTGAACTTTGATAACATCTTTTAATTTTTGTTCTATTTCATTATTATACATTCCGAATTCTTTCTTCAAAGACTCAGCTCTTTCAAAAGGAATACTCAAAGATTTAGAAATTGCAGAAGTAATATCATAGCTTCCCCTATTTATAGTGTGGTAACTTTTTACAACTCCGAATTCAACAAAAGAAATTTTAACTCTCGAAGCTCCAAAGTCTACTAAAACAACCAAAGATAATTCATGCTCAAAACAAGACCTGACAGCAGAGAAAATTTCTACTTCAAAAAAAGAAGAAGAAAGCGAAGAATTACTTGCTATGGATTTTATTTTTTCTAAAGCATCATTTTGTATTGCTACAACTAAAACTTCTCTTTTAATACTGTCTTCTTTTATAAAATCCGGATTATTAGCTTCTTCGAAAGTTAATTCTTTTTTAGGTATTTCAAAAAAATCTAAAGAAACTTCGTTTATAGGGATAGGAATATACTTGCGAGCTTCAGTTGATACTATCGAAGTTAAATCTTTTTCATTAATTTGAACCGGTAATTCCATTGAAAAAACAAGACTAGATTGAACCGGCACAGACAAAGCAACTTCTTTAGAATTAACACCTGCTTGTTTTAAAACTTCATTTAAAGCTTCAGTGATTTTCTCTAAAGGCAAATTCGTAATTGCTCCTAATTTCAAATCAGCATACGGCCCAAGAGCGATAGAACCATAAGTCTCTAGCATGGCTTTACCTCCTTGTTTTTTAATTTCCACTACTTTAATAGATGAAGTTCCAATATCAATACCAATCGCACTTTGATTACCTGTGTTGATATTTGTATTTGCAACATTTTTAAAACTATCTAAAATTTTTGAAAAAATACCTGGCATAATATAATAGAATTATAGCATACAATGAAAATTCTAAAAACAATTCTTGATCTAATATTCCCTGAAAAATGTCTTAATTGCCACAAAAGAGATATTTTAATATGTGAAAATTGTATTAAAAATCTTGATTTAAACGAGAAAGAATTAGATAATTTTGTATATAGTATATTTGATTACAGAAACCCAATAATGAAAAAAATTATTTGGAATTTGAAATATAAAAACAAGAAAATGCTAGCTGGATTTTTAGCCATTTATTTACATGAAAGAATTTTAGAAGAGTTAACTGATCTTGAAGTATTTGAAAATTTTACAAATCCAATAATCATCCCCATTCCCCTATCAAAAACAAGGCTCAAAGAAAGAGGATACAATCAAACCTTGTTAATTGCAGAAGAAATAATAAAACTAGACAGAGAAAATAAATTTATTTTAGAAAAAAATATTTTATACAAGAGAAAAGAAACAGAGCATCAAGCTCGAATAAAAAACAGACAAGAGAGACTAAAAAATATCATCGATACTTTTGCTATTTCAAACCAAGAAAAAATACAAAATAAAAATATAATTTTAATTGATGATGTAGTGACTACTGGAGCAACACTCAAAGAAGCTCGTAAAATTTTAAAACAAAATGGAGCAAAGAAAATTATAGCTTTTACTATTGCGCATTAACAAACCCCCTACTCAAAGGTCCAAAGTATCCCACAGCAGGATTAATATTATTTGCTTTTTGGAATTTAATTAAAGCATTACGAGTTGCTCTACCGAATAAGGTAGTTTCTTTTCCTTTTGAACCAGGACCAGTAGAAGCTACTAGGAAGCCATTGTTGTTTAGATATTCTTGCAATAGTTTTACTTGAGTATCTTTCATGCCTAGTTTTAGGTTTTTAGTAAACTTTGTTTTTTCGGCAACAAATTCATTTGTATTTGTTTTTGTATTATTGCAAGGTAAACCATTTACTGGACTGAAAGCATATCCTTCTTTACAACCTATTGTTGTTTTAGTTTGAGTTTGATTGTTTTGATTAGACAATGCTTGCAAGAACGCTACTGATACAGCTCCGTTAGTTGATACTACTTGTGATGGGGATGAAGGTGCTCCAAAGAGACCAAATATTGAGAAACTATCGGTAGAACAAGTAACAGTATTTGCATTTGTATCTACGATACAAGGAGCTAGTGAAGTCCAAGCACCTGAGCTGTAATGCCAGATTACCAGAGAGGATTCAGGTAGGCCATTTAAATCAGCTTCATTGTAGGTTACAGTAATTTCGATTGATTGATCAAAGCCTGGAGCAAAGCTAGTATTAACATCATAAATATTCTTTAGATGAAACATTAAGTTACTTGCAGTCATACCTGTTGGACTGCCTGTTCCAGCTAAAGTATCAGAAGCATCAACTATTTTAATTTGATAGAAAGCATCATCTACCAATGCTCCGGCTGGAATATTTAAATGAATAGTATTTCCGCCGTTAGTTAATTGAGTCGTTCCACCTACTGAAGAATCAATAGCGGTAGTTTCCTCTGCGATTATTTCAGGAGAACCTATACATCCATCTGTTGTGAATGTATAGCCAGTACTAGTTGCTAAATTACTAGCAGCATCATTTGATTTAACTCTGTATTTATAAGCAGTACATGCAATTAGGTTATTGATTGTTACTGAGTGAGAAGTTACTCTTGGTATTGTATCTGCTTCTACTGTTGTTGTTCCATAGCTATTAGTTAGACCGTAGTCTACTATACTAGATGATGCTTCGTCTGTGGTCCAGGTTATTGTTACTGAAGTGTTTGATGGGGTTGAGGAGACGGAGGAGATTGCTGATGAACTAGTATCTATTATTATTGCTTTATTAGTAGATAAATTTGTAGCTGGAGTAAAATTAACCATTGAATTACCTTGTTGGTCTGCGATAGTACCACTCACAGAAGAAACTGTAAGATCAGAAGAATTATCTCCTGCTTGTACTGTATAATTACAAGTTCCTGTATTTGAATTTGAAACAGTGAAAGTACAAGTGCGATCTGTGTCACCTGTTTCTAAAGTCACAGTGACATTACCAGTAGAAGTAACATATTCAGAAAAAGTTACATCTATATCAATAACTTCTCCTACACCATAACTACCATTAGCTTTATCAGAAGAAATTGAAGTTATAGTAGGAGCAGTAGAGTCTAAAGTAACAGCTTCATCAAAATGAACTGCCCAGTTGTACAAAGTATTGCCGTAAAGTGACGGATATGGATCTGTATCACGCAAATTACCAGCGGCACTACCAGCATTTTGTGCTCCAGTATTTGTACCAGGTACGCCAGTATAAGCATATCTTATTCTTTGATTTCCTCCAGTTGGAACAGCAGAAAGTGTGATTCTAACAGTATCGTCATCTAAAATTGCAACGCTACTAATAGAAGCAGAAGAAGTAGTGTCATAATATTCAAAACCATAATTGGTACGAGCGCTAACTAATGTTGTATCAAAAGCCAAAACTCCAGCAGGAACATGAAAATTAACATCTATAATATTTCCAGAACGAATAGCTGAATCAGGAGAAAGTGGACGCCAAGATTCATTATTAATAGATACTTTTTTAATTACTTTTGCATGATACTCTCCAAGCCAACGAGAACTAGCTGCTGTTAAATGATGACGGTCAGAATAATTAAAGAAATATTTTGGTGTAACTAAAACTATATCACCTGGATTATCTTCAGATGCATATAATTGATAAATTGGAATTTCTGAAGTAGCATCATTAGCATAAGAAGACATAAAAGAACTCATTTGATCAATAAATAAAGGTATATTACTACTTTGACCTGTAATTGCTTTCACATCAGTATTATAATCACTTTGCCATTGCTCTAGATATCCTTGATAAGTAGCTCCACTAACTCCGTTATAGTTATCTGTTTCTCCATGAATAGAAGTAACACCAATCACTCTTAATACGCGACCAAGCGCAGTTGCCGCAGACTTTGCATTAGTAACTTGAGTCATACCATTGTTATAAGGAGAGGTACCTTTTTTCAATTGATTATAAGTATATCCACTAACACCATGCAATGATACAACTGTATCTAAATCGTTACCAGGATCATTATAAGTTAAGGAATTAGCAATAGAACTACTCATAGTTTCAACACTACTTTCTATCAAAGGAGTAAAGCTTGCTCCTGTACCTTGTCCACCAAATGCGCCAGTCAACATTTTGTTATTATAAGGTTGAGTAGTTGATAAAGCTGGAGTTGCTGCTACTCCAACTGATAAACTTTGCCCAGTAGAAAGAATTTGATTCAAATAATTAACTTCTGTAACCTGAGCAGTTGCAGAACTTAATGCTGGACTTCCAGTAGTTGGTGAAGCTATAGACACAGGAGTAACTTCAAATTTTAAATACATATCTATATCATCTTCAGTAACTGTATAGCTAATACTAGTTGCTCCAGGAATTGCAGAATAAGATCCGTCAGCTGAAGTTGCTCTAAGCCATCTATAAGTTGAACCAGATTCAGCATTTCCATTCACATCCGTATATGTATATGTTCCAGTTAACTGTTCATCAACTGCTGCTGTACCAGATATAGACACAGAAGAAGCAGAAGGTGCAGTTGGAGTAGCTGATACTGGAGTAGCACTGTCTGTACTAGAAACCTCACTAGTACCATTAGCATTCACTGCTGAAACTCTAAAATTATACAAAGAACCATTTGTAAGTCCGGTTACTGTTGCAGAAGTTGTTGCAGAAGTTCCGTCTGTAAAAGTAGACCATGAACCGGCACTATTTAATTTGTATTCAACAATATAATCTGTGATAGGAGAACCATTATCCCCGCCTGAAACCCAAGACAAAGAAACTTGTCCATCCCCTGCTGTTGCATCAAGGGAGGTCGGAGCAAAAGGACCAGTTACTGATTCTGTTATTGTGAAATTATCAAAAGTCACAA
>CAYNAO010000008.1:12412-20396 GCA_964395435.1 uncultured Candidatus Saccharibacteria bacterium | reverse complement strand
GAATCGGACCATCGACCTCTGTCTTATCAGGACAGCGTTCTACCACTGAACTACACGCTCAAAAAAACAAAAAAGGTAAAAACCTTTAAATAAATATACCAAAAAATAAAAAAATAGGCAAATAAAAATCCCGATTACTCGGGATTTTTATTTTTTATCAAAAGATAATAGATATTATCTTCTTGGAGGACGAGCTTCCATAGGGCGAGCTTCGTTTACTGTAAGTCTGCGTCCTTCAAATTCTTTGTCATTAAACATAGAAATAGCATTTTGTGCTTCTTCATCTGATGACATTTCTACGAATCCAAAACCTTTAGAACGGCCTGTCATTTTATCCATAATAATAGTAGCAGATGTTACATTACCTGCTTGTGAAAAATGCATTTTTAAAGCATCTTCGTTTGTTGCGTAAGGAAGTCCCCCTACATATAGCTTTGTAGCCATTTATACTTTCTCCTATTTTTCAAAAAAACTAGGCAAAAACTAATTATAATTCGTAGAAACTCAAACTCATACTTGGTTTATCTTGCACAAAAATCTAAAACTCACAATCCACACAAAATGCAGATGAATACTACTTGTAGTATAGTATGCCATATATAAAAAATAAAGCAAATAAAAAAGGCGCTTTTAAGGCACCTTTTGTTTTTTATCAAAATAATACTCCCCTGGCGAAAAATACAACTCATCTTTGTAAGGTCTAGTCATCCATCTATACAGAGCATGAGGGTATACTTCTAACCCCAAGTAAACCTGAGGTTTTTTTTGTAATTTCAAACAAATTGGGTCATAAACCCTATTGTTGTCGATAAAAAAAGAGACTGGTTTAATTTCTTGTTTCTCTAAAACAAAACCACTAAATAATGGTAATTTTTGATTAGTGCTGATTACCGTATTTGGATAAAAAATATTAGTATCCAAAGGCCAACCTTTCCTAATCTGATAAAACCATTTAAGATCAGTTTCAGTATCCAAAGATTCAAAAATTGAATTTTCTCCAATCAAGAATTCCAAAAGGTCTTTTTGATTTTGGTTGAGCTTAGAAAAATTTTTTATTTTATTTCTTTTTATCATGTTTAATTTTTTAAAAATAATCACGAAATAAATACAAAACACACGCAAGAACAAATAGAAATCCTACTATAAAAGTTATGACTTTTTCTCTGCTAGGCAATAAGGGTTTAAATTGATCGCTCATAATTTAGTTATTTAAAAGGTTCAGAAATTCCTGTTTATTTAATCATAAAATACAGAAAAAGTAAACCCCGTCAGTCACGACTGACAGGGTGAACCCCGCTAGTCGCGACTGACGGGGTAAACCCCACTAGTCGCGGCTAACATAGTAAACCCGATTAGATTTCTTGCGAAAGCAAGTCTTCCTCAAATTTTACTCTTCATTCAAAAAACCAGTTTGATGATTCCAGAGTTTAGCATAAGGTCCGTTTTTACTTAAAAGCTCATTATGAGTACCTTGTTCAATTATTTGACCTTTTTCTAAAACCAAAATCCTATCCATTTTTAAAATCGTAGATAGTCTATGGGCAATAACAATAGTGGTCTTGTCTTTCATTAACAAATCCAAAGATTCTTGAATATATTTTTCAGAGATACTATCTAAGGACGAAGTCGCTTCGTCTAAGATTAAAATTGGAACATCTTTTAACATAGCCCGAGCAATTGCAATCCTTTGGCGTTCGCCACCTGATAATTTTACCCCTCTTTCACCTACTAATGTATCATAACCATTTTGCAAATTAGAAATAAATTCATGTGCATGAGCTTTTTTTGCACTTTGTATAATTTCTTCTTGGTTAGCATTTTCTTTTGAATAACCGATATTTTCTCCTATACTACGATGAAATAAAATTGACTCCTGAGGTACATAAGAAATTTTACTCCTTAGATCATCTTGAGTTATGTTTTTTATATTTTGTCCATCAACTAAAATCTCGCCTCCTTTAACATCAGCAAAACGAAGTAGCATTTTTGTAATGGTTGATTTACCAGAACCTGAATGTCCTACTAATCCAATCTTCTCTCCACTTTTAATCTTTAAATTAAAATTAGTGAAAACTTCAGAACCTTCTAAATATTCAAAATCTACATTTTTAAATTCTATATCTCCCCTGCCTTGTTTTAAGATTTCAGGGTTAATTGGGTCTTTTATTTCTATCTCCTTATCTAAAATATCTACCATTTCTTTAGCATCAGATAAATCATTGATAAATCTACCAATAGAACGACTAAGACTCCAGAAAACATCAAATAAAATGAATAAATAAGTTTGAACTAAAACCACCACACCAGCTGTAATCAAACCTTTTAAATAAATATCTATTAAATAATACATACTTCCGATTTGCAAAAAAGCTATCATCATACCTTGGAAAAGCAATTGATGATTAGAAAAAATCCAACTTTTATAACGAGCATTGAAATTCATATCTACATCTTTGTTGAATCTTTCTGTTTCATTTGAACCTTTTGAGAAAATTTTAATATTTAATATATTTGTAAAATTATCAGCCAAAGAACCAGTAAACTTGGAATCAGTTTTAGATTTTTCTAAATCCAACTTCATTTTCTTTAAAATAAAAAATCTTAATATAAAAATATAAAATACAAACCAAATAGCTAAAAATAAAGCTATCTTTGGAATTTCATAAATTAAAATTACTAAAATTGTTGTGATTTTAATAAAGGTCAAGAAAAAATCTAAAACAATTCTATCTACAATTCCTTCAAAAGCACTAATATATCTTTTACTTTTAGCGACTAAAGATCCAGAAAAATTATTTATATAAAAGTCATAAGAATATTTTGATAAATGAGCAAATAATTTTTTAGCAATTTCTTTTAAACCATGCGCCTCGAAATACACAATCAAATAATCTCCCGTTCTGAAAAAAATATTAAATACTAAAATATTCCCAGCAAATAAATAAAATAAATTCAATAACTCATTTCTAGAAATATCTACTACACTGAAAGCATCCACAATCTTTTTAAAAATTAAAGGGGAAACAGTACTAGAAAGAAAACTTCCTAACCCGTATACAAGAAATAAGCTAAAAAAATACCACTTATGTGGTTTTACAGATTCCCAATAATAGTAAAAAATTCTCTTATAATTCATCCCGTTAAATTTTTTTGATTATTTTTTTAAATATACTAATTTATTTATACCCGTTTTTAAAATATTTAACGGGATTCATAATTATTTCTCACAAATTACTCCTCTTCGTCTCCTGTTTCTCCAGATAATAATGCTTCAAAAATAGGATCAAGCTCCCCTAATAAAATTTTAGGTAAATTATGCCAAGATTTTTTGATACGATGATCGGTGATTCTATCTTGAGGAAAATTATAAGTTCTGATTTTCTCACTTCTGTCCCCTGTACCAATTTGATTCTTTCGCTCCCCGGCGTATTTTTTAGCTTCTTCTTCTTCTTTAAGAGCTTGCAATTTAGCAGTCAAAATCATCATAGCTTTTTCACGATTTGCAACCTGGCTTCTTTCGTTTGTAGAACGAACATCAAGACCTGTTGGGATGTGAATTATACGCACAGCTGTTTCCACTTTGTTAACATTTTGACCACCCTTTCCTCCAGAACGAGAATATTCCATCTCAAATTCAGCTGGATTAATTTCAAAATTAACTTTTTTACGAATAGGCAAAATAGCTACCGAACAAGTCGAAGTATGCACGCGTCCGTTTTTCTCTGTAGCTGGAACTCTTTGAACTCTATGAACCCCAGTCTCATAACGCATCAATTTATAAACATCTTGTCCTTTGATTTCAAAACTTGCTTCTTTGTATCCACCAATATCATTTTTTGATTCGTAATTAGTTTTCCAAGACCAACCTTTGATTTCAGCGTATTTTTCATAAGCATTAGCTAATTCCCAAGCAAATAATGCAGCTTCGTCTCCTCCCGCTCCAGCTCGGACTTCTAAAACTATTTCATTAGGAAATTCATCTTCTTCTCGCTCTTTAGCTAAAATATCTTCAACTTGCTTCAAAGTAATTTCTCGCTCTTCTTGTATTTTCTTTAATTCTTCTCCAGCTAAATCATGCAAAGAATCGTCGCTCTCTAGCATTTCTCTAACTTCTTTTTCAGCTCTTTCTAAGCGCTCTAAAACAGAAGCCAAATAGCTCGTATTGTGATTCTTTTTTAGTTCTTCTATGTTGTAATCCATAAATTTTGTAAACAAAATGGCTATACCTTGAAAGTTAAACTAATAGTTTACGAATTTAATCAAAAATCCTTGCTTTCAAAAAGTATAGCCAGAATGTATTTATTGTTTAGCTTTAACAGCAGCACGGCGTTTGTTGAATTTATCAACACGACCAGCAGTATCTATCAATTTTTCATTTCCTGTATAAAAAGGATGTGAATCTGAAGAAATTTCAACAAAATAAGCTGGGTATTCCTTACCGTCTTCGTTATATTTTATAGTTTCTTTTGTTTTAACAGTAGACAAAACCAAGAACTGTGCTCCAGTTCCAGAGTCCACAAAAACTACTTTTCTATATTCTTTTGGGTGAATGTCTTTTTTCATTATTTGTATATACTAGCACATCTTTAACTAGAAAGCAAATCAATATTATCTTGCATTTCAGCTTTGAATTTCATAACACTTCTACTGTATGCACAACTCGCTCCTCCGGTACCATAATACCTACAAGCAGCTCTTTGTTGAGCACTAGCGCTTTCTCCTACGGCTCCTAAGTCTGTTAAATACATAGCTGAAGCCATAAAAGCATCCCGAGGTTCCCAGGGGTTAGCTTCGTATCCTAAAGTTTTCTTAAGTCTTGCTTCAAAACCTTTCCATGTTGAAGGTATGAATTGCGCAGGACCCATAGCTCCTCCCCAACCAAAAGGTTGCCCGTTACGATAGTCTTTAATCCAACAAGAAACTCTTGTTTTAGAATAATCTAATCCTAATCTTTCTGTAATAGCTAAGAAAGGAGGCACATCACGAGTAGGACTCATTACACGAATTTGAGCTGTGCCTGAATTAGCACCAACCCCACTACCTGTTTGAGGATCAGTCATAAAACATTGACCAACATTAGAACCTAAATTACTTTCTTGTCTGAAAATAGCAAGCAAGAAAGCTGGATCAATGCCGAATTTTTCTTTGGCTTCATTTGCATACTTAAGAGCAGTTCCGAATTCTATTTTTTGACTAGTTCCAGCAAGTGAGAATAATGCTCTACGAATTTTCTCAGCTCTTGCTTTTTTATCATCAGCTAATTTTTTATATTCTGCTTCTTTTTGTTTTGAAATTGAAAGTAATTTTTTCTTTTCAGCTTCTGCTTGAGCTGTTTTCTTTTGAGCACTTTCAAGTTCAAATTTTGCATCATTTTCTGCGTCTTGTTTTGCTTCTAAGTCTTTCTTCTCTTCTTCAACAGTACTCTTGATGCCACGAATTTCATCTACTGTTTTTTTAATAGATTCTTTCAACGAAGAATAAGACTCAATATCGCTATAGAAATCTGAAATATTTTCATTTGATAAAAGTAAATGAATCAAATTAGCCTCATCAAAACTATTTGTATTTCTAAGTAATTGAGCTAAAGATTGATGTTGTTTTTCTATTTTTTCAGACAAGTCTTCGATTTTTGTGCTTTTTTCATTGATAGAAACCTTTAATTGAGCAATAGCCAAAGAACGAGCTTTGATTTTTGTTTTCAAAGCATTAATTTGACTATTTAAATAAGTAACATCTCCAGCCAAAGTTCCTGTATTTTTCTTTTGAGCATCTTGTTTTTTTAATAAATCAACTAATTCAGCTTCGATTTTAGCTAATTCTCCACGACAAAAATCCTTCTCAGATTGTGGAGAAGCACCGTTAATTGTTAAACAATCTACCGCATAAAGCGTTTGATTTTGAAAATTATAAATAAAACTAAGTATAAAAATAAAAACTATGATCTTTCTTATCATAGCTTTTATTATAACATATTATAAAGATTAATTTTCCACAGACTCTTCTTCTTTCTTACCTCTCTTTTCTACTTCAATACTTGATAAGTCTACTGGACCTGTGTCTTCTTTTTCTTCTTGCAATGGAGCGATAGAAGCTAATATTTCTTCTGATTTTGTTGTTATTTTTACATTAGTTGGAGCTTTTACATCATTTACAGTAATCACACTTTCTAAATCAACCAAAGATGAAATATCTACTTCGATTAATTGAGGTAAATCTTTTGGCAAAGCACTTACTTCGATTTCGTGCATAACTTTAACCAAAACCCCTAAGCCATTTTTCACAGCAGGAGCAACTCCAATAAATTCTAATGCAACAGAAACCGCAACTTCTTTTTTAGCATCAACTATCAAAAAGTCAGCATGAATAGGTTCTACAGTAATAGGATTAACTCCTACATCTTGAATCAAAGCGTCTAAATTTTTGCCATCAATAGAAATCTTGATAGCAGTCGATTCTCCCGCATCTCTCCAAACTTTTTTAAATTCGTTTAAGTTAATAGAAATTGGAGTATTTTTCTCTCCTGCTCCATAAAAAACAGCAGGAATAAACCCGTCTTTTCTCAAAACTTCTAAATTATCTGTTAATTCTCTTTTTTGTGCTTTTATTTCAAACATAACATCAATTATATACAAAATTTACAAAAAAGCAAATTTTAGCTTTTGTCTATGCTTATATGGTTATCTAGATAACTTCGGCTGCCTAATTTGCCTTCTTCTAGGGGGACCTTTTTACCAGGATTTAGGAAATACTTTGGATCAAAAATTTCCTTGTTTTCTTTGAATAAATTAATGATTTTTTGATTATACATTTTAGGTAAAAAGGCACTACGGACTAGTCCGTCGTTATGTTCGGCTGTATTCGAACCTCCAAGCTCTGCAACCATAGTATAAACCTTCTCAGAAACTTCTTCGATGATATTTCTTATCTTTTTATCTTTTGGGTTAAGTAATGTATAAATATGCAAATTACCGTCTCCTGCATGTCCACCCACAGCAAAAGTCATATCTTTTTTATAATTATTTAAAATACCATAGAGTCTAGGGAAAAATTCTGGTAATTTTTCTGGACGAACAACAACATCATCAATAAAAGGTTTTGATTTTACTTTTTTCAAATGATAACGAATAAGATTAAAAGCTTCGTGACGAATAGTCCAATATTTCTTTGCTTCAAAATCATCACGAGTTAAATGAATTCCAATTTTCTTAACTTTTTTCAAATCTAGAAATGCGGTTTTAGCTTGATTATTTACTTCTTCTTCATCATCTCCGGCAAACTCTACAAGCAATATCAAACGAGGCAAACCATTCTTAAGCGTCATTAAAGTCTCAGGACCAAAAGAAAAAATAAGTTTAAACAAATTCCTAAATCCTAGCATTTTTATAAAATCCCAAATATATTTTAAAACCAAGAAAAAAGTTTTGTCATCGTAGGATTCTATTGTTTCCGGTTTATGCTTTAAGATTTGATTTACTAAATTTGGCAAAAGCGAAATATCTCGCAAGAAAACAACTAACAATTTTCTGTATTTTGCTTCTTTTACTAATTTAAAAGTTATTTCAGTTGTTATTCCTAAAGTCCCTTGAGAACCGACAAGCAAACGATTCAAATCAAAATATTCACCCTCGCCTCTTTTTCCATCAAAATCTACCACATTCCACAAATAATACCCTGCGGAATTCTTGCTAATATTTGGCTTTGCTTTTAATATTTCTTCTTTATTTTCTAAAATTAGATTATAGACTTTTTTATAAATCTCTCCCTCAAAATCATTTTGCGAAATTTTATTTTCTAATTCTTGTTTTGATAAAGGTTTTACGATATATTCATTTCCATCAGTAAAAACAACTTTTGCTTGGGCTATGAAATTTTCTGTTTTTCCGTAAGAGAGAGTTCTCTCGCCTGCCGAATTATTCCCATACATACCTCCAACTGCATTTAAATTTTTAGAAGCAGTAAAACAAGGCAAAATCATACCTTTCTC
>CAYNAO010000008.1:0-12312 GCA_964395435.1 uncultured Candidatus Saccharibacteria bacterium | reverse complement strand
ACATCTTCAGAATCTTTCGGAAACAAAACTAATTCTGGACGAATTTCTAAAACAGAAGCATCGTGAGAATATTTCGTCAAAACTTCATCACTGTTTTCAATATCACCTTTAAAAAATTTTTTAATTTCTTCTTGCATGTAAATATTATAACAAATTAATAAACTTCCTGCTGGTAGCATTTTTTACAATAAACAACCGGTGCTCTTTCTTTTGTATAATGAGTATTAAATTTAATATTACATTTATCACAAACACGCTTATGTAAATGCATGTTTTCTACCCATAAAGAAAATTTTTCATTTATTCTACAAAACGGACAAAATCTTGGTAAAGGTAAGTTCATTTTTCTCGCATAAGATAATTCAATTTCTATTATTCTATATCCTTTATCGCATTTTTTACACGCAACAACTTCTTTTAAAACAGAATCGTCTGTATCTTTTACATTATCAGGTAATTCATTTGACTTTATGGTAATAGGATGTTCGCTTGGTTTATCTTTTTCAAAAAATAATTTTTTATTATTAATCTCATTTTCGTTTAGAGGATTAAAAAATTGAGCTATAGTTTTATTATAAGGAAATGGAGAAATATCCATTGGAAAAAATTCGCCATATTTATATACATGACCCTCAGAATTTATATATGGTTTATCATTCATATGCTTTTTAATTTTTTCCACCATCTCAAAATATTCTTCTTTTGAATATTGCTTATTTAAAATAACATATTCTCCTTTCTGAACTGAAACTGATCCAAAAACATGAGAAGATTTAAAAACTAATTTACTATATTCTACATCAAAATCTCCAATACCTGTCTCTTGAGAAAATTTAACTTCTGAAGATTGTTCACCAACAATATTACCTTCATAAGATAAAGACAAATTTCCTCCCCAACTTGAAATATCATAGCACTCTTTTGTGGGCTCATTATACATCATAAGTAAATACTTAGAATTTTCTGCACCCGTTGTATCAAAACATTCCTTGCAATTTTTAGAAGCAAAAACATAACTTCCAGTGTAATCTACAGACATATCATCATAAACAGGCTTTGGAGGATATTTTAGCCAAAATTCATGAGCTCTTTTTTCTAATTCATAATACTGAGACTCAGAACCAAGATCAATCTGATCCTTAATTTTAAAATATTCTTCTTTAGAATATTGTTTATTGAAAATATTATAAGATTTATTTTTTAAATTCACACAACCAATACACTCAGTACAATTATCACAATCTCTATTGAACCAACTCTCTAAACAAAACCGTGCATTCCCTCTGGTTCCCACACAACGATTACTTTTAAAAATATTCATACAATCAAAACAAGAATCACAGTCCATAACCATAGAACAATTAAAAACTTCTTTATTTCTGGTAACTAAAACTCCGTAAGCTGAATTTTCATTATAACTAGTTAAAAATGTTAAATAACAATTTTTTAAATCTTGAGCATGATTATTATAAGGTGAATTAAGTGTAGTTGTTGTATTTATAGAAAGACCACATAAAGGAGTTTTATGTAAAAGCTCATCATATTGTTCAAAAAAATTCTTAGAATCATCAAAATCCTGTCCGTAATCTCTCCAATCCCATTTATCACTCCACCAACACTTAGGACAATATATATTATAAAAAGATTCTGGTGAATACATTGAAATGAAATCTTCATTACAGAGATTACAATTTCTTTTGTATAAATTAAATAAATTCATCCAAGCTAATCGCCTTTGCCTTCTACACTCCGGGCAAAAAGTCGGCGGAGGAACTTTTATTTTTTCATAGAATACAAAATCTTCTGATTCTATTGTGAAATCGTTTTTACAATTCTGACATACTTGCACTGAGCCTGTCGAATGTGTTTTATTTTCGTTTTTGTGTTGCATATTATTTTATCTTTTGTTATACTTTAGTAGTAAATGCTTCCCTTGTCGGAAGCTCCGAGAAAACCCCGAAAGGGGTTTTCGTTTTTATATTATATCACCTATTTTACTCTTTATTTCTTTTAATTCATTATTATCAATTTTACCCATAAGTCTTAGAAGTCTTTTAGAATCCAAAATTCTGACTTGAGAAAGAATAGCCACAGAACCATTAAAAGAATTTAATTTAAAATAATATTTTCCTTCTTTATTTGGATTACTAGTCAAAGGTACTGCAATAAAAACATTATTATTGAATTTTCTTGTAATTAATACAGGTCTTTCAAACCCCTCATTTTTACCATCTTCTTCATCACCAATATTTTTACCTAAACTAGCAAACCAAATTTCTCCTTTATCAAAATAAACTCTATTGTTTTTAGAAATCTGTTTTTTCTTTGTATTCCAATTATCGTATTCTTGATCCATCCCGTTAAATATTTTTGATTAATTAGTAATTAGATTATAAGTTATTATCTTTAAACATATTATTTTACTAATACCCATTCTTTAAAATTTTTAACGGGATCCATAAAATCATTATACTATTTAATAAACTTCCTGCTGATAACATTTTTCGCAGTAGACTATCTCTGGACGGTCGGGAGCATATGAAGTTTCGAATTCATTATTGCAACCTTCTTTCATGCATTTGCGGTGATAAAGCTTGTGATTATTTCTAAATCTTAATCTTTTAGCTGATCGGCAATCTACACAATTTGTAGGTAATCCTATTTTTAATAATTTCAATAACTGAAGTTCTTTTTCTAAAATACGAAATGGCTTACTGCAATCTTCACATTCAATAACTTCTTGTAAAATATTTAAATCAACATTATTTATATCGTCAGGCAAATTACCTTTATTAATAGTAATATTATAAGATTTACGATAAGGCTCTATCCATAATAAACCAGAATTTTCTACTTCTTCTTTTTCTAAAGGAATAAAATCATAAGCCAAAGTATTATTATAACCATACAAAGAAAATTCCATTGGGAAAAATTCTCCATATTTATAGACATTTCCTTTTTTATCAAGATAAGGCATATCATTCATATGCTTTTTAATTTTCTCTACCATTTCAAAATATTCTTCTTTTGTGTATTTTTTATTTAAAATGCAATATTGCTTATTTCTTAAACCAATACAACCAAATAAATCAGAAGACCCTCCACATCGCATTGAATATTCTAAATTTTTTACATCACCCCAACAAGAAAAACAAAATTTTAAATTTGAAGTGTTATAACCTACAACACAACTTTCATAACATGAAAAATTATTATCTCCCCAAATTGAAATATCATAAGAATCTTCGTTTTTAGGTACTTGTAAAAATTGACAATATTTTAAATCTTTACCTTCTCTAATTAAATAAGATTCTAAGACATTTTTTGAATTTGTAATATATTCACCAGAAACTTTATCATTTTTAACTCCTTGTATATATTTTTTAGGAAACCTATTCCAAAAATCATAAATTAATTTTTTAACATTCTTTAAGCCTGATATAGTATTTAAATTTAAATCATTTAACCTTTTTTTATATTCTTCTTCTGTTAGTTGTTCATTCAAAAAACAAAATCTACTATTTACCAAATTTACGCAGCCAAAACAATCACTACAATTTTTACAATCGACAGAAAACCAAACATCTCTGCATTCTGTATTTCTAATAGAGAAATTAGTTCTATAACACTTAGATAACCAAAAAGATTCATAGCATTGTTCAGAATTATTAATATGCGAATTATCAATACAATTTCTACAACTATCTACAGCATTACCGTATAAACAATCTTCAGAATAATTAGAATTAAACAAAAGATAACAATTTTTTAAATAACCTGCATTTGCTGAATAATCACTATTCACTAGATTAATTACATCTCTACTCCAAACAGGAACATCTTTCATTAAGTCAAAAAGTTGCTCAAAAAATGATTTAGAAAAATCATAATCACGAGCATATTCTTCTGCGCCCCAATCATCAGCCCACCATTCAGGTTCGTCATAAACTTTTAAACCTGATTCTGGGGGTATTAGTGTAATAATATCTTTACCTGTTTTTGCACTTTTATTTCTAAATAAAACATCTTGATTTCTAAAAACAAATCTTCTTTGCATTCTACACTCCGGGCAAAAAGTCGGCGGTGGAACTTTGATTTTTTCGTAGAATATAAAATCTTCTGATTCTATTGTGAAATCGTTTTTACAATTCTGACATACTTGCACTGAGCCTGTCGAATGTGTTTTATTTTCGTTTTGGTATTGCATTATTTATGATTTATTTTAGTCTTTAAATTCAAATACATTCACCCTAGCAGGACGAAGTACTCGGTCTCCGATTTTATAACCTTTTTGAATTACATTTGCGATTTTATGATTGTCTTCTTTATTATCTGTTTCTATCATTTCTAATGATTCATGCAAATTAGGATCAAACATTTCTCCGACTTTTCCAATTTCTTTTACATCATACTCTTCGAAAATATTTACCATTTGAGAATGAATATATTCAACTCCAGTTCTCCAAGCCGGATCTACTTTTTCCCAAGCCTCACGATTCGAAAAAGCCATATTGAAACTATCCATAACGGTCAAAAATCTAGAAAGAATTCTCTCACGCATAGATTCTGAGAACATAGATTTTCTATCTTCTTCTTGTTTTTTATAATTTGCAAAATCAGCTCGCTCTTTTTGCCAACCGACTAAATACTCTTCTTTTTCCTTACGAGCTTGTTTTAAGTCATTTCTGAGCTTTTTAAGGGTTTTTTTAAGATCTTCTTCACCGTCTTCGTTGTATTCGAATTCAACTATGTCTTCTTGGTTTAAATCTTGTTCTAAATTTTCTATATTTTCATTAATGTTTTTATTTTCTTCACTCATAAGTCTATTTTAGCACAAAGTCCCGTCGCTCGCGAGTGACCAGGACAAATTTACAAAGAAAAAAGACTTCTTGCGAAGTCTTTTTTTGTTCTAACGTTTTGACCATTGTGGAGCTTTACGAGCTTTTTTCAAACCGAATTTTCTTCTTTCTTTTGCTCTACCGTCTCTCTTTAGATAACCCAAGTCTTTTAATTCATCACGAAGGTTTTTATCAATCAATAACAAAGCACGAGATAGTCCATGACGAACTGCTTCTGCTTGAGAATGAGTTCCACCTCCTTTAACTTTTACTTCTATGTGATATTTAGCTGTTTTATCTTTTTCCAAAGAAACATCTAAAGGTCCCATTATTAATTTTCTTTCTTCTTCAGTCTTGAAATAATCTTTAGCTACTATATCATTTACAACAAAAGAAGATTTAGAACTTTCAAAAACACGAACTCTTGCTGTTGATGTTTTTCTTCTACCTATTCCTTCAAAATATTTTTCTTTTTTCTCCATATCTTTTATATAATTAATCTTCTACTTGTAAATTTTTCATCATTTCTCTTCTCAGTTTGTTGTCTGGAAGCATTTGGTATACAGCAAGCTTAACTAATTCTTTCATACCTTTTGTTCTCTTTGTAAAATCTCCAGTCAAAATACGAAGTCCTCCTGGGTATCCTGAATATCTAGTATGATACATAGTTTCTAATTTTTTATTAGTAATTTTGATTTTAGAAGCATTCAAAACACTCACAGGATTTCCTGAATATTTGTTTCTTTCAAAAGTAGGCTTGTCTTTACCCATTAAAGTTTTTGCTACTTCACTAGCAACTCTACCCAAAGTTCTACCGCTAGCATCAATTGTTTTTATTTCTTTTTTTACTGCTTCTTTTTTCATTTTTTTCTTTAAATTACTAATAATTATACAAATTCTATATAAGCCATTTCAGCTCCGTCTGATTTTCTTTGACCCATTTTAATTATTCTTGTATAGCCACCTTTTCTATCTATATAATTTGGTGCAATTTTTTCAAAAAGTTTTTTAGTTTCTGGTCTTCTGTTTGCGATTTTTGTCATAACTAATCTTCTTTTTGCTAAAGTATCAGTTTTTGCATGAGTAACTAGTTTTTCTACGAATGGACGCAATTCTTTTGCTTTAGCTAAAGTTGTTTTCATTTTTCCACGCACGATTAAATTAAGAGCCAAAGAATGAATTAAAGCATTTCTTTGATTTTTATTTCTTCCAAATTTTCTTTTGTTATTATGGTGTCTCATATCTTTTTTCTATGGCTAATAATATTTTAATCTTTTAAATTTAAACCGAATTCATTTAAAACTTTTTTGATTTCAGTAATTCCTTTTTCTCCAATACCTTCTACTTCTAATAAATCTTCTCTTCTTTTACGAGCAAGACCGCCTAGTGTTCTAATATTTGCTCCATTCAAAGCATTCATAGTACGAGTAGAAAGATCTAAATTATCAATTCTTGTTTTTAATGCATCAGTTAAATCTTCATCATCTTTTTTATCTTCTACTTCTTCTTCAGAATCTTCTACTTCTTCTTTTTTAGAAGCTTTTTTAACTTCTTTAACTTCTTCTTTGAAATCTACAATTGCTTTTAATTGTTCAATCATGATAACAATAGATTCTGAAAGAGCTTCACGAGGAGTTAAAGTTCCGTCTGTTTCAATAGAAATACGAAGTCTGTTGTGATTTGTTTTGTCTCCAACACGCATGTTTTCTACTTCATAAGAAACTCTACGAATAGGAGTAAAAATAGCATCAACAGCAATAGTTCCAATTTCTACTTTTTCTTTTTGGATCATTTCTTTTGGAATGAAACCTAGACCTTTTTCAATTTTTAGTTCAATATTTAAATCAATTTTACCTGTTAAAGTCGCAATATATAAATCAGGATTTAAAACTTCAACTTGACCAGAAGTTTTGATATCTGAAGCAAAAACTTCTTTTGGACCTTTAACTGACAAAGTTACAGTTTGTTCTTCGTCTGTTAACATCTTGAAACGAATTTTTTTCAAATTCAAGATTAAAACAATAATATCTTCTTTGATACCATCAACTGTTTGAAATTCATGACTTACGCCATCTATTTTAATAGATGTAACACTAGCACCTGGTAATGACGAAAGGATAATTCTTCTTAGAGAATTACCTAAAGTATGGCCATATCCAGGATACAAACCGTCTATCTCAAAAACTCCTTTGTTTCCTTCTTCTAAAACAGCTTTTGGTTTTGAAGGCATTAATATTTTATATTCAGGCATAATATATAAAAGTTTAAATTAATAATAAAAAATAAATAAATAAATTAACGACTATAGAATTCTAAAACAGCGTTAAGGTCTAGGAAGCTGTCTGAATTTTTTGGTTTAGCTAAAACCTTACCTTCCATTTTGTTATTATCATAACTAACCCAAGAAGGTGCTATATATTCTTTTAATTTTTGTTCCAAATTTGTAAAAATTGTTTTTGCTTTTGAACCTTCACGAACTTTGATTATGTCGTCTGTCTTTAGAGCATAAGAAGGAACTGTAACTTTGTGACCATTTATAACAAAATGTCCATGAGATACCATTTGACGAGCAGCTCTTCTACTTGGAGCAAGTCCCATTCTGTAAATAACATTATCTAAACGAAGCTCTAATTGTTCGTAGAATTTTTCTGCTGTACCAGCACCTTTGATAGCTGAAGCTTTTTTAACATAATTAGAAAGTTGTTTTTCAGAAATACCATAAGAAAATCTTATTTTTTGTTTTTCAATAAGTTGCAAGCCGTATTCTGATAAAGCCTTTGGCTTTTTACCAAAACGAGTTGCTCCTGCTGATTGAGCAGAAAATTTAGGAGTTTGACATTTATCATAAACTCCTCCTCCTAATCTTTTACAAATTTTAAACTTTGGTTTTGTTAACATATTTTTTACTTTCTAATTTTTTAATTTAATTAATTTTTAAACTCTTCTAGGTTTCTTTGGTTTTGGGCCGTTATGTGGAACTGGTGTTGCGTCTTTTACAGAATTAATTTCAATTCCGTATGCCATAAATGCTCTTACTGCTGGTTCGCGACCTGCTCCTACTCCTTTGATAACAACATCAGCTTCTTTAACTCCAATACTTGATGCCTTGTTTCCAACAACATCTCCTACTTTACCTGCTGCGAATGGAGTTCCTTTTTTTGCTCCTTTAAAACCTAAACTTCCTGATGAAGACCAAAAAACTGCATTTCCGTTTTTGTCTGCAAAGACTACTTTTGTATTATTAAAAGTTGCTTCAACATTTAAAATACCAGAAGTTAATTTCTTCTTTGATGCTTTAGGACCAGAAGATACTTTTACTTCTCCTTCGTCTTTTTTATTTTCTTCAGTTGTTTTTGATTTTGGCATTTTTTTTACTAAATTTAAATTTTAATTAATTAAGTTTTACTTTCTTTTCTTCTTCCTGATGACATTGTATTTCTTACATTACCACGAACTGTTCTTGAATTTGTTTTAGTTCTTTGTCCGCGAGATGGTAATCTTTTTGCGTGACGAGAACCTCTGTAACTTTTAATGTCTTTTAATCTTTTTATATTAGCAGCAACTTCTCTTTTTAAATTTCCTTCAATACTTAGACTTTCGATAACTGCACGGATTTTATTTTCTTCGTCTACAGTTAAGTCTTTTGCTTTTGCTCCGTGATCAATCCCTACTTGAGTTAGAATTTGACGAGCTTTAGAAATACCTATTCCATAAAGGCAGGTTAAACCTATTTCTAATCTTTTTTCACTTGGTACTGTAATTCCTAAAATTCTCATATATTTTATTGCTTTTGTTTATGCTTAGGATTAGAACAAATAACACGCAAATGCCTGTTGCGCTTTACCATTTTACATTTATCACAAATTTTTTTAACTGATGCTCTAATCTTCATAAATTTTTTATCTTTTAATATTTACAAAACAAAACAAATAAGGAAATCCTTATTTTTATTGTTGTTTTTTATTTTTTTTAAATAATGGATATATAATACACTATTTTAAAAAAAATTACAACCTTTTTATAATTCTTCCCTTTCCTCCATACGGATCTAATAAAACTTCGACTTTGTCCCCAATCAAAACCTTGATTCGGTTAAGTCTCATCTTGCCTCCTAAGTAAGCTAAAATTTCTTCTTGTTCATCAAATTTTACCTTAAATAAAGTAGAAGGTAATGCTTCTATTACAATCCCTATTTTAGTTAAAGGTTTATCTTTTTTTAAATCATTCATTGATACAAATCACATCATACCAAATTAAATAAATTTGGTCAAATTTTTTATACACAAAGAAATTATTTTGGATAATTTATAATAATTTTTAATTTATTTTTTGCTTCTGGGATTGAATTAACCCAAAAAGGTTTTAGGACTAAATCAGCTTTTTGTATATTAGAATATCTATTCATTACATTATTAAAATTAGATTTTTTTTGCCCCAACAGCCTTTCGTTTAATGATTTTTCATCAATCAAAGAAACAACATAAGTATTTCCAGATAACTTGAAATTAATTTCTCTTAATTCACTAATATTAGATTTATCATTTTCTAGTGAAAAGTTAAGGTCACGAGGATTTAATATATAAACATTATCTATGTCTTGATTTTTTGATTTATTTTTTAATAAATTGTATTTAAAATTATCTTCTTTAAACAAGAAAGCATGCAATGTAGCTTTGACTTTTAAAGTAGCTTCATTTTTTTCTTGATTTGGTAAGCTTTGGATTGTGTCTTCAAATTCAAAAAAACTACCATTTTTAAATAAAATATGACCTTTTGGAATTTGCTCTAATGCTTTTTTGAGTAAGATATTTTCTAAAGCAACTTTTGTTTCATTTAATACTTTTTCTTTTTCTTCTTCTTCAACTACATTTCTTTTACCCTTAAAACCACCTTCTATGTTTGTAATAGATCTACCATAAATTTTTTTATATTTTGAAGTATTCCTAAAACCATACACATCAAAATCCAGTGGTTCGCTATTATAAGACTCACCTGCTTCACTAGCCACAATACCTACTTCGACAGAACCAGGTATACCCTCAGAAGACATTCCAGGTATGGTTACTTTTGAATCAGTTCGGTAGATTTTATTAGTACCAATTCCTTCAAGTCTAGTATTAATATCTAGAGTTTGAGGACTTTGACTGAAAGCATTATATAAAACAATTCTACCTTTTGCTTTTTCTTCAAAATCAACTTCCCCTTTACTTGGAACTTTATTGGTTAAAACATCATCTAATATCATCAACTGATAAGAAAAACCTTCATTAGTATTTAAATCCTTAGTAGCTTTAAAAGTATCATTAAGGGAAATATTTTCAACCTTGGGGTCAATAGTAACTATTGCTTTAGTAAAAAAAGAAGAAGCCGTGAAAAACAAAAAAGCTAGGCTTAGTATAACAAAAAACCAAAGACCAAAATAATTCTTGTTGCTATTTCTGTCTTTGTTAAAATCTTCTATTGAATATTCATAATTTATTTTTGGATTTTCTTTTTTAATTTTAATATGTATATTTTCTTTTTTAATTTCAGGTATTTTATCAACTACTTCTTTTTTAGAAGCTTTATTTCTATTTTCATTTTTAATTTTAACCATATCTTGAAAAAGATTTTTTTTAGGCATATTCTTATTTTACTTCAAAAAACGATTAATATACATCGACTCAATAATCAACAAAGAATCTTTCTTGATATTATTATCTCTAAAAGTAACAATACCGTGCAAAGCTTCTGTGCTAAGGAAAATAATTTTAAATTTTGAATCTGTCAAAGAATATTGATTTAGCTGATCTCCTTTTATTATTTCAGAGAAAAAACTAGCTAAATCCTGATCTACGGTAATAAACACCACCGAAGGCAAAGATATATCAGTAGATAAATTGTTTAAAGACTCCTGAAAATATTTCAACCATTCTTTTTTGTATTTTACAATAACTTCTTCTAGTTTTGAATTAAAATTTGAAGAAATGTGATCATTTTTATATAAAGAAAGATATGTTTTTGCTTCTTCTATACCAATATTCAAATCTTTAGCCAAACCTCTAATCATAAAATTACAACCAGCCGGAAAAGACATAGTATCTTTTATTAAACTTTTTTTAATTAAAGACATTTCGGTTATTTCTCCTCCAATATTTATCAAAAGAAATTTATCATAATTTATAAACATATCTCTTGCTACTGTAAAAGTATTCACTAAAAAAGAAGAAAATTTTATATTTTCAATATAAAAATGTTTTTTAATAATTTCTTCTACTTTATCTAGGAAAAATTTTTCACTTAAAGAAAAAAATGTTGATATTTCTGCATTTAAAGCTTTTTTATTTTCTGGATTAGGTATCTCGTAACCATTCAAAGAAACACTCATAGTTTTCATTTCTATTGGTAAAATAGTATAATTTTCTTTATGTTCTTGATTAAAATCTTTCATTAAATTCTCAACTTCTTTCTCTATTAAAGAATCAGCGAATTTTGAATTAAAAGCAAAAGGAGTTTCTTTGCTATATTTAATAATTCTTGTTTGAGAATGATACCAAGGCGAAGACAATACGCAAAAAACTCTATTTGGTTTACCAATAGCTTTAGAACAAATACGAGCTACTATAATTTTTAAAGCTTTTAAAGTTAATTCCAAAAAATCATCTACTTTCAAATCTTCTAAAACAACAATAGATTCACGGGTAGAATAAATTATTTCTGGAGCCTTGTCTTCTCTCATCATAAAAAAACAAGCACCAACAGAAGAAGATCCAATATCAAAAACTAAAACTAATTCTTCTTTTGTTTTTTTAGAAAAAAATCCCATAGAAATATTATAACCTTTCTCTAAATTTTCTCAAAATAATTTTTATTCTAGAACTGCTTTTATTCTACGAATGCCTGAAGCAACGGCTTCTTCTTTTTGGATTTTAAATTTTCCTAATTCACTAGTATTAGAAACATGCGGACCTCCACAGAATTCTTTAGAAATTGGATTACCGTTTTCATCTTCAATAAAATAAACTGAAACTACTTCGGGATACTTTGCTCCGAATTCCATCTCGGCACCAATTTTCTCAGCTTCAACAAAAGGCATTTCGCGACGAATTACATTTAATTTTTGCTCAATCTTTTCATTTACAAAATCCTCTACTTTTTTCTTTTCTTCATCTGTTAATTTATGATCACAAAGAAAATCTATTCTAAGTCTCTCTTCGGTAATATTACTTCCTCTTTGTTTAATATTTTTATCTACGACTTGTTGTAGTCCTGCAAGGAGCAAATGATGCGCTGTATGAAGGCGAATAGTTTTCTCATTGTGATTCGCAAGACCGCCTTTGAACATTCCCGCAGAAGCCGTAGCAGATAATTTTTGATGTTCTGCCATTTTGTTTCTGAAAGCTTCTAAGTCAATTTCTATACCTTTTTCTTTTGCTAATTCTAAAGTTAATTCAATAGGAAAACCATAAGTAGTAGCTAAAATAAATGGGTCAAC